>CAZXOQ010000010.1:0-25034 GCA_964642415.1 uncultured Christensenella sp.
CTTCTTTAGCTTTAACTACCGGTCTGCCGCAATCGGGGCATTTGCCGTCAACCAACTGACTTTCCGTCCAAAAGCTTTCGCACGGGGTACAATACCACCCCTCGTAAGAACCTTTATAAATATCGCCTTGTTCGTAAAGCTTTTTGAATATTTTTTGAACCTGCTTTTCGTGGTCTTCGTCGGTCGTACGGATAAACTTATCGTAAGAAACCCCTACTAAATCCCAAAGACGTTTTATTTCGGCGGCAACATCGTCAACGTATTGCTTAGGCGATTTGCCGGCGGCAGCGGCTTTTTCTTCTATCTTTTGCCCGTGCTCGTCCGTACCCGTTTGCAAAAAAACGTCGTAACCTTGTTTGCGCTTAAATCTTGCCACGGAATCCGCAAGTATCGCCTCATAAGTGTTTCCTATATGCGGCTTGCCCGAAGCGTAGGCGATAGCCGTAGTCATATAAAATTTGTTTTTCACTTTTGCACCTTTTATAATTTCGTTTATTATATTTTAACACATTTTCATTTCATATTCAAGGAATATCGCTCATAAAGTTTTAATATGAACGTTATTTTCGGAGCGGTACTCGTAATTTCCACCGCGCTTTTGTTGTTTTATAATCCCGAAGGGACGCTTGCTGCTTTTTTATCCGGCGGAGAAAAAGCTCTCGGCTTAACCGCAAAGATGGTAGTAGTTTACGCGGTGTGGCTAGGCGTTTTTAAAATAATGGAAAAAACGGGGCTGTCTAATAAACTCGCGCGGCTGCTTAAGCCCGTAAACAAAAGGTTATTCGGCGAACTCTCAAGCGAAGCCGACGACTTTATCTCGCTTAATCTTTCGGCAAATATTCTCGGTATGAGCGGCGCTACCACCCCGATGGGAATAAAAGCAATCAAAGCCTTAGATAAAAGCCAAAACAGCGACTACGCCGTGGCAATGTTTTTCGTTATAAACGCAACTAGCGTTCAGCTTATTCCATCCTCCGTTTTAGCGCTGAGAACGCAAGCCGGCTCGGCTTCTCCGTCGGACGTTATTTTGCCTACCGTTTTGGCAACTCTTCTTTCAAGCGTTATAGGCATAATACTTGTAAAAACGTTCTTAAAGAAAGGAGGTTAAAATGTCGAGTTATTTTATCCCGACGCTTTTTTTATGCGTATTCGTTTACGGCGCGATAAAAAAGGTCAAGCCGTACGACGCTTTTACCGAAGGCGCAAAGTCCGCAATACCGTTCGCAGCTTCTATATTCCCTTTTCTCGTAAGCATTTTCGTGCTTACCGAACTTTTTGAAGCAAGCGGATTATCGGCAATATTAACAAAAGCGCTTTCGCCCGTTTTCGGGTTGTTGGGTATCCCCGACGAACTGACTAAACTTGTTTTAATAAAACCTTTCTCGGGAAGCGGCTCGCTTGCATTATTATCGGAAATTTTTTCGGAATACGGCGCCGACAGCTATTTATCGCGCGCGGCTTGCGTTATATACGGTTCTTCCGAAACGGTTTTTTATATCGCCGCGGTATACTTTGCCGGAGCAAAAAAAAGGAGGCTTACAGTCCCTATCGTAATTTCGCTTGCGGCGTCGTTCGCCTCTTGCGTTTTCGCGTGTTTTATTTGCCGAATAATCTGATTGTTACCGATACCATTCTAATACGTATCCTTTTTTCTTCGTCGCGCATATTATATTATATGTCAACCGTTATTCTTACGGGCGGCGGAACGGCAGGTCATTGCACACCCAACCTTGCGCTGATTCCCTATCTAAAAAAAGACTTTGACCAAATAGCATATATAGGCAGTAAAAACGGAATAGAAAAGGATATCGTTAAAAAATGCGGAATACCATATTACGGCGTTTCGTCTGCAAAATTATCCAGAAGTCTTACGCCTAAAAATCTTTCCATTCCGTTCAAGGTTTCCGCGGGAATAAAACAAGCCGAAAAGATATTAGACGAACTAAAACCTAGCGTAGTTTTTTCTAAAGGCGGATACGTGGCGATTCCCGTGGTTATCGCCGCAAAAAAACACAAAATACCCGTCATTGCGCACGAAAGCGATTATTCGTTAGGTCTTGCCAACAAAATCACGGCGCGTTTTTGCCAAAAGATTCTTACCTCTTTCCCCGACACCGCTAAACGGATAAACCGCGGAGAATACGCAGGTTCGCCGATAAGAGATGAACTTTTCAGCCGTTCACGTAAAGACGGTCTGTCTTTTTTCGGATTTACAAACGAAAAACCCGTGCTTTTGGTAATCGGCGGAAGCTTAGGTTCGCGCGCGATAAACGACGCGCTAGTTTCGGCGTTGCCTGATATTTTGCCGCGCTTTAACGTAATTCACGTTTGCGGAAAGGGAAATTTATCGCAAACGCCGTTATTAGACGGATACCGCCGTTACGAATATCTTAGCGAAATAGACCTTGCCTACGCTTGCGCCGACGTATGCGTAGGTCGCGCGGGAGCAAACTCTTTATTTGAAATGATGAGCTTAAAGCTGCCGTGCGTGCTGATACCTTTGCCTAAGGGAATTTCACGCGGGGATCAGGTTCTTAACGCCGAATATTTTCACCGCTTAGGGCTTGCGTATCTTTTAGAACAAAAGAATCTTACCGCAAATTCTCTAACGTACGCGGTAACGTCAGTTTATGCAAACCGACTTAACGTACGTCGCCGTTTTGAAAAAAATCCGATTATCAGCGCCAACCGCGCCATATCTCGCATTATCGCCGACTGCAAGCGGTAAACAGCAAAGAATACATCTTACCCCTAAAACTAGGATCGATATTTATACAAGGTTCTCCGACCACCTCAGAACGAAGGGGAAGTTCTCTTTTTTCAACTTCGCCGCCGCGCGTTCTTAACACGGTTATGCGGTTGTTTTTGCGCGTTTCGTCATAGCTCGTCGTAAATACTCCGTTAAAAGTTTTTCTTAACATAAGTTGCCTTCCTTTTTTGTTTTACACCCGTATTATAGCGCATATTTATGACATATTCTTGTCATAAATAAAAAATTTCTTCAAAACGTTTGACTTATTTTTCTCTATATCATACAATATGGTAAAAGGAAGGAAAATATTTATGAAAAACGAAATAACCATAAGCATATTATTCGATTTATTGTCGAAAAAAACAGTTAAAGCCGCGTATCTTTCGCAAAAATACGACGTTAGCGTAAGAAGCGTTTACCGCTATATTCAAGCGTTAGAACAAGCTGGAGTGCCGCTTTATTCCGCACGCGGAAGAGAGGGCGGTTTTTCTATAGTCGATACGTACAGATTTCCGTCTACGTTTATGACGGTAAAAGAATTTGAAAAAACGATAGAAGCGCTAACCGCGGTAGAAAGCGGCGTACCCGATAAAACGCTGTCTTGCGCGATAGACAAGCTTAAAGCCGCCGTAAGAAACGAATATTCCGGTTTTGACGTAAAAGCCGGTAACCTTATTATAGACGCAGGACCTTGGGGTGATACCGCGGGATATAAAGATAAGCTTAAGCTGTTACAAAAAAGCATAGAACAAACAAAAAAACTGCGTATCCGTTATCACGACCGAAACGGAAGCGTTACCGAAAGGGTTATCGAGCCGCACGTTATAGTATTTAAGCAAGGACTGTGGTATGCGTTCGCCTATTGCGAATTAAGAAAAGAATTCCGTTTTTTTAAAACGGGAAGAATAGAAAAAGCCGAACTTACGGAAGAACCTTTTATAAGACAAGATATTTCTAAAATGGATTTGCCTCTTGATTTTTGGCACAACTCGGTAAAAGCCGAACCCGTCGAATTAGAGGTGGATTCGTCTGTGATTTCCGACGTTGAAGAATGGCTCGGCATAGAAAACGTAGAAAAAACGGATAAAGGCTTTTTAGCTAAAGCGTCGCTTCCGTTTGACGACGGATTGGTAAGCAAACTGATGAGCTTCGGCAGCGGAATAAAGGTCATCAAACCGAAAGAACTGAAAGAAAAGATAATCGGCAACGCCAAAAATCTTTTAAAACTGTATAAATAATTTTAATAACCCAACCGTAGTAAAGAAGCCTATGCGATATTTAATCGCATAGGCTTCTTATCCCCTTATTCAAATACCGTTCAGAAAGCTTTGCGCGCACGCTTCTCCTTCGTGCGCGGTCGTTTGTTCGCAAAAACCGAACTCTGCTTCCGTATCAAAATTTTCCGCATTTTCGTAAGCGGCAAGCTTAGAAACCGAAACTTCGTACGCGACGAGAGTTTTAATCTCTTCGTCGGTTACACGCTTTTGATATTCGCGGCTTTGTATTCTTCCGGCGATAGCGATTTTTTCGCCTACGGCTAGATTTTTTGCAAAACGCGCGTTTCTTCCCCAAGCGATACACGGTATATAATCGGATTTATTATAGCTACGGTTAACGGCAAGCAAAATATCCGCGATTTCTCTGTTAAAAGGGGTGGTTCTGTAAACGGGCGGCTTGCAAATATAACCGGAAAGCACTATTGTATTAGGATTTTTTATCGGGGTATAATCTAACAATTCTCTAACGAAAACCGTAAGCATAAGCTTGCTTTTGCCGTCTACCGGTTTGTTATAGCTTCTAAACTGCCCCAGCGCGTTAAGCGTTACACCCTTTTTTAAGCTTTTATCCGCGATAAGCCGTTCCGAAACGGTTATCGGCAAAATATCCCCTTGTCCCGACAACCTTTTTACGAGTACGTTCATTTCGTAAAACCCCTCTCCGTAAACCTCGTGAGAGAATTCGGCGTCGGATACGATTTCTCCGCTAACGAACACTTTGTTGTTCTTTTCTGCTTGATTGTTCATATATATTTCCTCCAAAGAATTTCCTATGAATTTTTTACCTGAGCCCCGTCGGGAGCCATTCGGTAGTTTTCCTTGTAAATCAACTCGCCTACCGTTACGAACTCATAACCGCGATCTTTAGCGCCCTTTATTATATCCGGCAAAGCTTCTGCGGTATGCAAGCCCTGATTATGACACAGTATTATACATCCGTTACTTAATCTTTTCAGTACCCTTTCGGTTATTTGCGAAGCCGAAAGGTCTTTCCAATCTAAACTGTCAACCGACCATTGAACGGTATATAAGCCTAGTTTTTCGGCAGTTTCTATAAGCAAATCGTCGTAATCCCCGTAAGGCGGTCTAAACAGCTTTACCTTTTTACCTATAATGCTTTCTATCGCGTCTGAAGAAGAAGTAAGTTCGCGTTCTATTGCGGTTATATCTAGCTTGCTCATATACGGATGCGTTGCGGAATGAGTACCTATCTCGTGCCCTTCCGCGTCTATCTTTTTAAGATAGTCGGAATGTTTTTTCGCCCAAAACTCCACAGTGAAAAAAGTACACTTTATTTTTTCCGTTTTCATCACCGCAAGAAGCTTATCCGTATAATCCGTTCCCCACGCGCAATCAAACGTTATGGCTATCTTCTTATCTTCCGTTTTTACGTAATATATCGGAAGCTTTCTTAAATTTCCTCCGTAAAAAACGGCTGACGCACCCGTAAAAGACAACGTAAGTATCGCGGCTATTGCAACGATTGTAAAAAGAGCTATTCTTATCGCTCTTTTTTTCTTTATGAAAGCAAAATACATTTTAAACCCTTTAACACAAAAGCTTTTACAATAAAAAGTCGCACCGCGTCTTTTTTTGTCGAAAAACTTTTTATAAACTTTATCTTTCGATATAAGCTATTCAAAAAACTTCCGCCGTATGCCGTTTTTTATATAAATTTTTTAAAAATAACGCAAAGCAACGAATGTGGCAATCCATATTCAATACGTTATTGCGAAGAGCAAAGCGACGCGGCAATCTCATCCGATTGTTTTCTCGTCATTACGGATAAAAGGCGCGTAACGAGAGAAAATGAAAACGGTTGTTATTTTGCATTGTGCATTTTAAAATAAAAAAACTGTCGCAAAACGCAAAAGAGCTTGACAATAAAAAACAATCGGTATAAAATTTAAAAAAACAAAAACGAGGATATTCAAATGAAAAAAGAAAGCTTAAACAACGTCGGTATTTTAACCGCAATACTTTATATTGTAATAGGCATATTGTTTATAGTATTCAAAAACGATATTCTAAGCTGGGTTATGACGGCAATCGGCGTGCTGTTTATAGTTAAGGCGGTTTTCGCCGCGTTTGAAAAAGCGTGGATAGACGCAGCAGTTTGCGGCGTAATCGGGTTAACGGTAATTTTAGGCGGATGGTTGTTTTTATCGATAGTTATGATAGTATTCGGTGCGCTTATTGCAATTTCCGGAATAACTTCTTTAATGCAAGCTTTAAAAACTAAAGAGATAAAACAACTGATAGTTCCCGTTATAACGGTAGTTATAGGCATTTTGGTTATCGTCAGTCATTGGGTTATTGCCGATTGGTTTTTCATAATATTCGGCGTAATATTCGTTATAAACGGCATTTTAGGATTGCTTTCGACAATAAGCGGCAAAGATGCCGAAAATCACGATTAAAGACACTCGAAAAAATATTTAAGTTCGTCTATATAAAATAGCGGTGCGGCGATAACAAAATATCGCCACACCGCTATTCTTCTTTCTTATAAAAAAAGGTTTTTAAAAATTTCCGCACGACAAAAGGCGGCTTCACACAACAAATTTTCATGCATATACTCCTTTTTAACTTCTCTTACAGCATATGCAAACTAAAAACGATACGTTACTTTTATCCGCCGAAAAATCAGCCTCTGAGATACTTTATTACAGCCGCTCTGTCTTTTTCGTTAAACACGGTACTTCCCGCAACGATAACGTTTGCGCCGGCAAGTTTAACTTTTTCTACGTTATCGCGGGTAATGCCGCCGTCTATTTCAACGTCTACGTCTTTGCCGATTTTTTCTACCAATGCTCTTGCTTCGGCTATTTTAGGAAGCACGTCTTCTATAAATTTTTGTCCGCCGAATCCGGGGAATACGCTCATCAAAAGTATCATATCGCATTCTTCTATAACCGAATTAAGAACCGAAACGGGCGTATCGGGGTTTATAACCGCGCCGCATTTCACACCGAGCGATTTTATTGCTTTAAGCGTATCTTTAAGCCTGTCTTTGCAAGCTTCGTAGTGAACGGTTATAATATCGGCGCCGGCATCGGCAAACCGTTCTATATAATTCCACGGATTTAAAATCATAAGATGCGCGTCGAAAATCGCGTCGGTATAAGGTCTTGCTTCTTTAATAAACTTAGGTCCGAACGATATGTTTTTAACGAAGTTTCCGTCCATTACGTCTAAATGCAGCAAATCCGCACCGCAAGCAACGATATCTTTAACTTCGTCTCCGAAGCGAGAAAAATCCGCCGACAACATAGACGGCGCTATTTTAATTTTGTTTTCCATTATTAACTCCTATTTATCTGTTTTTCGGCGTCAGCCGATATTTTGTTCGTATCTTCTAAAAAACGGCGGCGCAGTTGACCGCAAGCCCCCTCTATATCCTCACCCATTTTACGACGCAACGTAGCAGAAAGTCCGCCTTTTACAAGAAGTCCTAAAAATCTGTAAGCCTCTTTTTCCGTTCCGGCGGTAAGCGCTTTTTCTTTCACCTCGTTCAGTCTTATAAGATTAACGTGACAAGGCTTGCCCTTTAATAAAGAAATAAGCCCCTCCGCATGGCGCGGCGTATCGTTTTCGCCTTTTATAAGCACGTATTCAAAAATATATCTTCTACCCGTTTTTTCAAAATAGTTTTCGCACGCGGCGATAATTTCCGCTATTTTATAACGCTTTGCCACGGGCATAATCTTTTGACGCTCGTCGTCAAACGGAGAGTGCAACGACACCGTAAGGTTAACAGTAACGCCCTCTTCGGCAAACCGATACATTTGCGGCACTAATCCCGACGTAGAAAGACTTACGTTGCGAGGGCTGAAATTAAGCCCCTTTTCATCGGCTAACAACCGCAAAAACTTGACGGTATTATCGTAATTGTCAAAAGGTTCTCCGCTGCCCATAAGCACAATGTTTATAACCTTGCGCTTATCGCCCAATCCGCCGCCCTGTTTTCTGTTCACGGCGATAATTTCACCTAAAATTTCCGACGGCTGTAAGTTGCGAACAAGCCCCGATAAACCCGAAGCGCAAAACGCGCAACCCATTCTGCAACCGACCTGCGTAGAAACGCACAGCGTATAACCGTATTTATATTTCATAAGCACGCCTTCTATCAAATTGCCGTCGGACAAGCTAAAAAGGTATTTTTCAGTTCCGTCAACACTGACGAGCGTTTGTATTATTTTGACCGGTTGAGCAACGTATTTTTCTTCTAAAGCGGCGCGCAATTCTTTAGACAGTTCCGTCATTTCGGAAAAATCCAATCCGAGGTTAAGCGCTCTGAATATTTGCCTCGCGCGAAAAGGCTTTTCGCCTTCGGCGGATATTATATCTTTCAACTCAAGAAAGGAATAATTTAAAAGCGATTCTTTCATAATTTTTTAAGTTTTGCTACGAAAAACCCTGATCCTCCCGAAATATCCGGTAAAAACGCGTTAGCCCCTTTTACGTTTTCGTGCGGAAGCGGACTTTCTATAGCTTGAATAACAAAGTTGTTTTTCTTTTGTAAAAATTTATTTACCATCTCGATATTTTCGGAGGGCAACACCGAACAGGTAGAATAATATAAATATCCGCCCCTTTTTACGTATTCGCTTACGGTATTTAAAATCGCAAATTGCTCCGCGATAATTTCCTTCAAATTTTCTTCCGTTCGGTTAAGCTTTATATCGGGATTATCCGCGGCAACGCCCAATCCGCTGCAAGGCGCGTCTACAAGCACCGCGTCGAACCTTTCTTTATACCGCTCGTCATAAACCTTTGCGTCTACCGTTGCGGCGGTTATGTTTTCGCGCTTCATTCGCAACTTATAATCCTCTATAAGCGCGGTTCTGTGCGGATGAATATCCCACGAAGTTATTTCTTTACATTTATAAGAAAGCCTTACGCTTTTACCGCCCGGAGCGGCGCAACAATCGAGAAGCCTTTCGCAAGGTTCAACCGCGTCGCATATAGCGACCGAGCCTATCGCTTGATAGGTATACGTCCCTTTATCGTAATCGTCGTTTCTAACAAACCGCTTAACGTAAAACACGTTGTCGAAAGGGGTTTTTTCGTATCCAATTTTTCTATCCGAAAGATATTTTTCGCCGTCAATATCGTAAAAAGAAAGTGTGGTTTCGGCATTTGGGGCGGATATAATGCTTTCCGTTCTTTCTATTCCGTAAGTTTTTATCAATTGTTCGACGGCAAAACGCGGATAAGAATATTTAACGCAAAGTTTTTCGGTTTCGTCAGACGGAAGCGGAATTTCGCTATTATCGAAGTTCCTTAAAAAAGCGTTGACAAAACCGCTTGCGCCGCCCTTACCAAGCTTTTTGGTAAGTTCTACGGCGTTTTTTATTACCGCGTAATTTTTTTTGCCGAGATATTTCATCGCGTACATAGCGATTTTAAGAATGGTTCTTACGGGAAGCTTGGGAGTTTTATCGGCAAGGCTCGAAATATAATAAGAAAGCTCTGCGTCTTTATCTAACACACCGTAGCAAATCTTAACGGTTGCCGCGCGGTTTTTTTCTTCTATAGGCGTATCGGCAATCGCTTGTTTTATAAACGTTTTTTCTCCGTAAACCTTGTTAAGAATAGAATAACAATCGTAAAAAAGAGTTACCATTTGCCCAACTTTACTCCCGAAGAAAGCTTTGCCCCGCGCAAGAAATCGGCTGCAGGCATAGCCTTACCGCCCGTTTTTTGAACGACAAGCAGTTTTACGGCTCCGTTGCCCGTTGCAACGATAAGCTCTTTATCCGCTTTAATTACGGTAGCCGGTTCGCCCGAGCCGAAAGCTGTTTCAGCGTCGTAAACTTTGAAAGGTTCTCCGTTTAAATATGTGTAAGCTATCGGCGAAGGATTAAACGCCCTGACGGTGTTAACAACGCGCTCCGCGCTATCGTTAAAATTTATTTCGGCGTTTTCTTTCTTTATCATTTTAGTATAGCTAGCGTCGGCGTCGGATTGTTTGATAAAAACCGCTTTACCGCTTTCTATCAAAGGCAGCGCTTCGATTATCGCTTGCGAGCCTAAAACCGAAAGTCTGTCAAAAAGCTCGCCCGCGGTTTCGCGTTCACCGATTAAAAGCTTTTTTTGCAATATAATATCGCCGGTATCTATACCGATATCCGTTCTCATAATGGTTATCCCCGTTTCGCGTTCGCCATTTAAAACAGCGTAGTTAACGGGCGACGCGCCGCGATACCGCGGAAGCAACGACGCGTGTATGTTGATTACGCCGAGATTGGGGATATCTATCAATTCTTGCGACAGTATTTGACCGAAAGCGCAAGTTATCATCAAGTCCGGCTTTAGCGCTTTCATATCGTTTACGCCTTCGTTTCTTATTTTATCGTACTGAAAAACGGGTATGCCATTTTGTTCCGCCCAAACCTTTACGGGCGGCGGCGTTAAAATTTTTTTTCTGCCGACGGGTTTATCGCGATTGCACACCACGCCGACGATTTCAGCGTTTTTATAATCAAAAACGGCTTTAAGCGGCGCAACGGCAAAATCGGGAGTCCCGAGATACACTATCCTCACGCTTGTTCGTCCTCCACTGTTTTTGCAATATCTACGTAAAGTATCCCGTCAAGATGATCGTATTCGTGACAAAAAATTCTAGCGAGATAGCCTTGCGGCTTCATAACGTGGAATTCACCCGTTCTATCCTGAAATTTTACGGTAATTTTCATCGGACGTTCAACAATTCCGTATTTACCGCGAACGGATAAACAACCTTCGTTTTCTTCGCACTTGCCTTTTCTTTCCGTTATAACGGGGTTTATACACTCGTAAAATTTATTTTCGTAATCGATTATAAAAATACGTCTTAAAACGCCTACTTGCGGAGCGGCAAGCCCTACGCCGCCCGATTTTGCAAGCGTTTCGCGCATATCGGTTAAAAGTTCGACCGTTTTATCGCCGAAGTCCGTCACTTCAAAACATTTTTTTCTAAGAACGGGATCTCCGATTTGAATTATATTTCTGAGAGCCATATTATCTCCTTTTAATAATCACGTAAGGTTGTTAGGATTTATCTCCATATACGCGCTTATCGCGCGGGTATCGTATTTGCTTGTTACGGAATAAATCTTATCTTTTATATCGTCGTTATCGGGCGTTATACGCATAAGCACTTGATATCTGAATTTGTTTTGCAACTTTTTAAGCGGAGCTTTCATACAGCCGAAAAACAAAAATCTTTCCCTATAATTTGTTCTAAGCGCGCTAAGCTCTTCGTATATCGATTTGGTTGCCGAAAGCGCGTCTTCTTCTTTTTCTCCGCTGACGAGAACCCTTATTATATCGGCATACGGCGGAAAGCCCGTAGCTTTTCTGACGGATATTTCGTGCTCGAAAAACCCTTTATAATCGTAATTTATCGCGCGGATAAGAACGGGGTTATCCGGCGAATAGGTTTGCAAAACAACCGTTCCGGCTTGTTCCGCCCTACCCGACCTGCCTGATACCTGAGTTAAAAGCTGAAAGGTTCTCTCTCCGCTTCTGAAATCTGAAAAATGTAAGCTTGCGTCCGCGTCTAAAATCCCTACAAGCGTCACAAACGGGAAATCATGCCCCTTTGCAATCATCTGAGTTCCGACTAAAATATCGGCTTTTCTTTCGGAAAATTCCGAAAGTATCTTAAAATGCCCTTCTTTAGTTTGAGTGGTATCTCTGTCCATTCGCAAAATGCGAGCGGACGGAAACAGTTTTTTCAGTTCTATAACAACCTTTTCCGTGCCGAAGCCGCCGTATCTTATAAACGGGCTGCCGCATTCGGTACAAGCGGTTATCATTTTGTATTTAGCGCCGCAATAGTGGCATAAAAGAGATTCGTCCTCTTTATGATAGGTAAGCGAAACGTCGCACGCGGAACATTTTTGAACGTGACCGCATTCGGTACAGATAACCGTTTTAGAATACCCTCTTTGATTAAGAAATATCAAGGCTTGATTGCCGTTTTTAAGACATTCGGCAAGCTCCTCTTTCAAAGCCGCCGAAAAGGGAGAATCGTTGCCCCGTCTTATTTCCTTTCGCATATCCACTACGTCTACCACGGGAAGAGGCTTTTTATTTATTCTGTCCGGAAGTTCGACTAAGTTATAAACTCCCTCTTTTGCTTTTAAAAAGCTTTCTACCGACGGGGTAGCGCTGCCCAGCACTAATTTCGCTCCGTTTAGTTCCGCGCGAAACTTTGCCACGTCTATCGTAGAATATCGCGGAGAAGACTCGCTGGTATAGCTGCCGTCGTGTTCTTCGTCTATGATAATCACGCCTAAATTTTCTATCGGCGCGAAAATCGCGCTCCTTGCGCCGATTGCAATCTTAGCTTCGCCCGTGCGCAATCTCCACCATTCGTCGAAACGCTCGCCCGAAGACAATCCGCTGTGCAAAATAGCCGCCGTTTCGCCAAAACGCGCGCGCAACTGCTTAAGCATTTGCGGAGTAAGCGAAATTTCCGGAACAAGCATTATCGCGGTTTTATCGTTTCTTATAGCCCTTTCGATAAGTTCGAGATAGACTTCCGTTTTACCCGAACCCGTAACCCCAAAAAGTAAGCTTACGCGTTTATCCGAATTTTCTATTCCGCTTATCGCGGCGCGTTGCTTAGGCGTAAGCTCTACGCGCTTACCGTCGGATAACAACGCTTTATACGGCGCGCGGAAAATCTTTTCGCGCGAAAGGTCTATAAACCCCTTTTCTATCGCGCCCTTAACTGCCGAAGCGCCGAAAAGTTCGTTCATTTCGGTAAAAGACGATTTACCGTTTTCGGCTAAATAATAGATAAAATCACGTTGCTTTTTAGCCGTTTTTTTTAGGGAAGAAACAGCCTCGTCCGCATTGACGCCCTCTTTAATAGCCACATAACTTTTAAACTGTTCTTTTACCCTGCCTTTACGCATTTCTACCGGCAAAAACAACCTGAGAGCCGCGGCTCGCGTAACGTAACAGCTTTTAACCACGTAATCGGAAATTTTAAGCGTTTCTTCCGTCAGCGCCGGAATTTCTTCTAATACCTTAACTATTTTCTTTATTTTTTCGGGCGGATATTCGCTTGTTTTTTTTAAACGTATAACTATGCCCTCTACGTTATATCTGCCGAAGGGCACTGTTACTCTGCTGCCGACGTTAAGACTGTCGCAGCCGTCCACATCGTATTCAAAAACCTTGTCCACGTCACCGTGGGATATATCTACAATAACTTCCGCAAACATCGGCGTTCCCGAAAAAAAGCAAACACGCGTTCACCCTTACGGTTGAACGCGCGCCGGATCAGTCGTTAGTGGCAATAAGTTTGCCGTCGTAAATTTCCTGAGCGGCGATCGACAAAGGTTTTTCGTTACCGGGAAGTTCCGACAATCCTTGGTTTTGAGCCTGCTCCATAAGCTGTCTTGCGCGTTTGCTAGCTATAACGCAAAGCGCGTATTTAGAACCGATTTTACTTGCTAATTCGTCTATAGGCGGTTTATGTATCATATTTATTCTCCTGTTTTATAATTATAAGCTTTTGGCTTTTTCGTTCTTTATTATTTCGCAAATTTTTTTAACCGTGCTTTCTAAATCGTCGTTTATCACAACGTAATCGTAAAGCTCTTTTTTGCTAATCTCGTACTCTATGCGTTGCATACGCATTGCGATTTGCTCATCCACATCGTATTCAAAAACCTTGTCCACGTCACCGTGGGATATATCTACAATAACTTCCGCAAACATCGGCGTTCCCGAAAAAAAGCAAACACGCGTTCACCCTTACGGTTGAACGCGCGCCGGATCAGTCGTTAGTGGCAATAAGTTTGCCGTCGTAAATTTCCTGAGCGGCGATCGACAAAGGTTTTTCGTTACCGGGAAGTTCCGACAATCCTTGGTTTTGAGCCTGCTCCATAAGCTGTCTTGCGCGTTTGCTAGCTATAACGCAAAGCGCGTATTTAGAACCGATTTTACTTGCTAATTCGTCTATAGGCGGTTTATGTATCATATTTATTCTCCTGTTTTATAATTATAAGCTTTTGGCTTTTTCGTTCTTTATTATTTCGCAAATTTTTTTAACCGTGCTTTCTAAATCGTCGTTTATCACAACGTAATCGTAAAGCTCTTTTTTGCTAATCTCGTACTCTATGCGTTGCATACGCATTGCGATTTGCTCGTCCGTTTCGGTGTTTCTTTCTTTAAGTCTGTGCTTAAGTTCTTCTAAAGATGGCGGCAACACCATTATCAAAACGGCGTTTTTATAAGAATTTTTCACGTTAAGTCCGCCGTTAACGTCAATCTCTAACATTACGTCTTTTTTGCCGAGTTTTTCCATCACGAAATCGCGCGGCGTTCCGTAACCGTTTCCGAAATGCTCCGAATACTCTAAAAAGCCGCCGTTATCGCGCTTTGCGTCAAACTCTTCGTGAGAAATAAAAAAGTATTCTCTGCCGTTTTTTTCACCCTTTCGCGGAGAACGGGTGGTACACGATACGCTGAGAGCAAAGTCCGCATCTCTTTCAACTATTAATTTTGCGATAGTTCCCTTTCCGACGCCGGAAGGTCCTGATAATACTACGAGTACGTTTCTCATATATCAACTCCTTCGGCTTATTCTAAGTTTTGAACTTGTTCTCTGACTTTTTCTATTTCGTTTTTAAGTTCTAACGCAAACCCCGTAACCTCTATATCGTTTGATTTAGAACAAATGGTATTGGTTTCGCGATTAAACTCTTGCATAAGAAAATCCAGCTTTTTACCCACACCGTCGGCACAAATAACCTTTTTAAATTGTTCTATATGCGAACCGAGTCTGGTTAATTCTTCGTCTATATTAACCTTATCGGTATAAAAAGCAACCTCGTTTAAAAGCCTTGCTTCGTCATACTTTACGTCTTTTAAGGCTTCTTCTATGCGAGCTTTTAACTTAACCTTATAATCTTCGGCAACGTTCGGCGCGCGAAGCGCTATTTTATCGCGAAGGGTTTTTATGGTTTCCATTCTGCGAAGCATATCTTCGGCTAATTTTTCGCCCTCCGCTTTGCGCATTTCGTTCAGCTTTTCGCAAGCGTTTTTAACCGTTTGTTCTATAACGGGAATAAGCTCTTCTATATCCGTGCCGGAAGATTCTTCTAACACGTCGGGGCATTTAAGCAAAAAAGAGGGAGTAACGTCGTTTTCTACGCCTAACTTTTCGGCGATAGACTTAGCTGCGGCGTAATATTCGGCAGCCCTATTTAAATCGGGTAACATTTTTGAAGCGTTATCTCTTCTATCGTAAAAGTTAACGAATATATCGATTCTGCCGCGTTTAACGTGTTCGGCAACGACGTTACGGATTTTATCTTCTACCGCGGCAAATATTCGCGGAGCCTTTACGTTAAAATCCAAAACGCGGTTATTTACCGTTTTTATCTCTACCGTAAGGTTTATTCCTTTTTCAGCGTATTCGGCTTTTCCGTAGCCCGTCATGCTGTACATTCGACCGTTCTCCTATGCGTTTTTTAAATATTTTAACACAAAACCGCCGTTTAATCAAGTCTTTATAAGTCTTTTAAACGTTTCTTCGTCTATAATTTTTATTCCGAGCGAGCGAGCTTTGTCGAGTTTTCCTCCGGCGTTTTCGCCCGCTAATACTAACGTGGTGTTTTTAGATACCGAACCGACCGTTTCTCCGCCGAGTTCTTCTATTATTCGCGAAGCCTCTTCTCTCTTAAAAGAAGAAAGCGTTCCCGTAAGCACTACCTTTTCACCCGAAAATACTCCGCCTGTAACGCGGTCTTTTACCTCTTTTACCTTAACGCCGAGCGATAACAGTTCTTTTATTTGTTTAACGTTTTCTTCGTTCTTAAAATAATCGTATATGCAGTCCGCTATTATTTCGCCAACGTCTTCTATCCCGATAAGGTCTTCTTTTTTGGCGTTCGTCAACGCGTCAAGCGTTTTGAACGCGTCGGCTAAATCCTTTGCGGTTTTTTTGCCAACGTTATCTATTCCGAGGGCAAAAAGGAAGTTGGCTAGCTCAACGTTTTTAGAATTTTCTATCGCGTTAAACAAATTATCCGTTTTGGTTTCTTTAAATCCCTCTAACGCTAGTATCTTGTTTCTGTCTAAACCGTATAGTTCAGAGAATTCCGTCACGCCGAATTCGTCATACAAAACCGCGGCGGTCTTTTCTGAAAATCCGTCTATATTCATACCCGCTTTGCAAGCAAAATTGCTAAGCCTCGCAATAACTCTCGGTCGGCAATCTTTATTTGGGCAAAACAAATTAGCGCCTGTTTCTTGAAGCTTAGTGCCGCAGTAAGGGCAAACCTCGGGTTTTTCGACGGTTTTGCAATCTTCGGTAACTTCGGTAGTTCCCAATATTTCCGGAATAACTTCGTTGCTTCTTCTTATAAGAACGCGCGCGCCGATCATTATTTTTTTTCTGGTTATATCTCCGAAATTGTTAAGAGTTGCTTTTCTCACCGTAGCTCCGGCGAGTTCTACGGGCGCTACGACGCCAAGCGGCGTGAGCTTTCCCGTTCTGCCGACTTGCCATATCACGCGTTTTAAGATAGTCGTAACCTCTTCAGCCTCGAACTTAAAAGCAATTGCCCACCGCGGGAATTTATCGGTTGCGCCTAGCTTTTTTCTCAAATCGAAGTTATTGACTTTAACAACCGCGCCGTCGGTTAAAACGTCTAAATCTTTTCTTGTTGTTTCAACTTCGGCTATCGCGTTTTTAACTTCCTCTATCCCGTTGCACACCCTTAAAAACGGATGCACCTTAAATCCGTGTTCTTTAAGAAAATCCACGCATTGCGTTTGACTTTCAAGCGAACCGTTCGACATATAGTTTACGTTATAAAAGAAAATTTCAACCTTGCGTTTTTCGGTCACTTTCGGATCGAGATTTCTTATCGCTCCGGCAACGGCGTTACGCGCGTTTTTAAGCGGTTCTTCGGCGGTTTCGTTATATTTTTTCAAAACCGAAAGCCTCATCACCGCTTCGCCCTGAACTTCTAAAGTCCCTTGATAAGAAATAGTCATCGGAAAACTTTTTACCGTAAGAACCTGCGCGGTGACGTTTTCGCCCTCTACGCCGTTACCGCGAGTGGTGGCGCGAACGAATTTGCCTTTATCGTAAGTTATGCATATAGTAAGCCCGTCGAATTTATATTCTACGGTATACTGAATTTTTCCGTTTTCTCCGCCGATGCGCTTATCGAAGGCGTCTAATTCGCCTTCTTCCGTCGCCTTATCTAACGAATAAAGCCTTTCTATATGGCGGTGTTTTTTAAATGCGGAAATAGGCTCTCCGCCAACTCTGCGCGTGGGAGAATCGAAAAGAACCGTTCCCGTTTCTTTTTCGGCTTTAACGAGCTTATCGTAAAGCTCGTCATACTCTTTATCCGATACGGTAGGAGCGTCTTTTACGTAATATTCGTATGCGTATTTATTCAATAAATCGACAAGCTCTCTCATTTCCATAATCAACTCCTTCACGCGTGCGTTCGCGTTTTTAACCCTTATAATATTTCGAGCGGCGCGTATTTAGCGGAAAGCTGCTTTATGCCTATCCCCTTAAACGCCACGTCTAATATAACGTTATTCCCTTCCCCTTTAACGGTTATAACCGTTCCTTCGCCGAATTTAGCGTGTTTAACCTTAGTGCCGCATTTATAAGCGGACGCATTATTTCCTACGGCGGCAGTCGGCTTAGGCTTGCTTCCCGATATAAAGCTGCGCGCGTATGAAGAGGAAAAACCCGTCGATTGCGAACTTAAAAAAGGAGTATCGTCGTAAGAAGAATTTCCGTACCCGTCGTATTTAGAACTTCCGCGGTAATCGCGGTAAGCGTTTCTATTCTCATAACCGTATCCGCTTTCTTCTTTAGATTGCGCGCTTAAAACGGCTTCGGGATTAAGAACGGGTTGCGCCTCGTTCAAAAAGCGCGATTTCGTCATATATTCGCGATTGCCGTATAAATATCTGCTTGTAGCGCGCGTTAGATACAAACGCTCTCTCGCACGCGTTACGGCAACGTACATAAGTCTGCGTTCTTCTTCGAGTTCGGATTCGTCGCCCGCGCTGCGAGCAACGGGCAATATTTTTTCGTCTAATCCGGATACGAACACGCATTTATATTCTAATCCTTTTACGGCGTGAATAGTTGCAATCGTTACGGCGTCGTCTTCGTTTATTTCGTCGGTATCGGACGAAAGCGTTACCGAATTAAGATAATCCGAAAGCGTCGCCCCCTTATTATCCCTTTCAAACTGTTCGGCGGAGTTTTTCAATTCGCTTAAGTTGTAAAGACGAGAGGTGTTTTCTTCGCTTTTTTCGGCAAACTGCTCCTTAAAACCCGTGGTATCCGTTACGTATTCGATAGTTTCGGCTATGCCGTGATTGAGCGAATACGCCCTAAACCCATCTAACATCGTTTTATAGTTAAACAGCTTGGTTTTTGCAGCCGCGCCTATCGCGGTAAAATCAAGCTTGTCAATCGCCCCGTAGAGAGAAGTTTCCGCCCCCGCGGCGAACTCTCTCAATTCGTGCAAAGTTTTTTCGCCTATGCCGCGTTTCGGAAAGGCTATACTGCGCAAAAAAGACTCGTCGTCGGAAGTATTGTTAATCACCTTAAGATAAGCTAAAAGGTCTTTAATCTCTTTACGCTCGAAGAATCGAAAACCGCCGAATATCCTATACGGTATGCCGTATTTCGTAAATTCTTGTTCGAACGCGCGCGATAACGCGTTCAATCTCATAAACACGGCAAAATCTTTATATTTAAGCCGCGAAGAACGCGCCATCAAATTTTTTATTTGAATAGCGGCATAAGTCGCTTCGTTATTTTCGTCCGTTCCGACAAAGGTTTCTATTCTTGCGCCGTCGTCGTTTTCCGTCCATAATTCTTTTGCTCTGCGCCCCGTATTGTTTGCGATTATGCAGTTTGCAAGCTTCAAAATCTTTTTGGTAGAACGGTAATTCTGTTCTAACTTATATATTTTTGCGTTAGGATACAGCGTATCGAAAGAAAGAATGTTTTCTATCTTAGCGCCGCGCCAGCCGTAAATACTTTGGTCGTCGTCGCCAACGGCAAACAAATTACCGTTAGTAAGCGCAAGGCGTTGCGCCAACGCGAATTGAACTTTATTGGTATCTTGAAATTCGTCTATATGAACGTAGCGGAATTTCCGCGAATAATAGTCGGCAATGTCAGGCTTAGTGCAAAAAAGCGTATACGTTTTATAAAGCAAATCGTCAAAATCCATCGCGTTTGAACGGAAAAGAACGTTATCGTATTCTTTATAAATGTTATAAAATTCTTGTACGAATCTTAAATCGGCGTTGGCGTTTTTAAACTGTTCGGGGTCCATACACTCGTTTTTCGCGTTAGAAATAACGTTTTTAGCCGATTTTAAAAGCTTATCCGCATCATAACCAAGCGTTTCAAAAACGCGTTTTAATACTTTATCTTTATCGGTTTCGTCGTAAATGGTAAAAAACTTATCGTATCCGATTTTATCGGCGTCGCGACGGAGTATTCTTACGCACATACTGTGAATGGTTGACACCCACATTTCGCCTATATCGCCCACGAGAGAGGCAAGTCTTTCTTTCATTTCGCCGGCGGCTTTATTAGTAAAGGTTATCGCCATTATTTCCGACGGAGAAACGCCTTTTTTACCGATAAGGTAAGCGATTCTCGTGGTAAGAACGCGTGTTTTTCCGCTCCCCGCGCCCGCGATAACCAAAACAGCCCCTTCCGTATCGAGAACGGGCTTAATTTGCTCTTGATTCAACTGTTTTAATAATTCTTCTATATTTTCCACGAGATATATTTTATCATAATCGCAAATATATTTCAACTCTTATTCTCAAAAGATTTCAAAAGCTTTTTTAACTTTTTTAATTTTAATTAAAAAACAGTACGCTAAAGGTTTTATTCCTTGCGAATTTATGGTAAAATATATATAAAATAACGGCAGCGAGGGTTGCTTATGAAAAAAAACAGACTGAAAGGCAAAACCGTGATAATAACGGGCGCAAGCGGCGGTATAGGCTTTAACGTAGCGAAACTGCTTATAGAAAAATACGATTGCAAAATCATAGGCATTGCGCGCAACGAAGAAAAAATATTATCGGCAATAAAAACTCTCGGCGAAAAAAGCGAAAACTTTTCTTACCGATTGTTTGACGTAACCTGTCGCGATAAATGGCGCGAATTTAAAGAAGATTTAGAACGCCGTGAAATTTATCCCGATATTCTTATAAACAACGCCGGTTTTATGTTGCCGTTCGCGAAGTTTGAAAACTATTCCGACGGCGAAATAGAAGAAATAATAAAAACGGACTTTGCGTCCGTTGTTTATGCGGTGAAAGAGCTTCTTCCGCTTGTAAAAAAATCCGACGCGCCCGCCATCGTAAACATATCCAGCGCCGCAGGGCTTTGCCCCGTCGTAGGAGAAAGTATGTATTGCGCTTGCAAATACGCCGTACGCGGTTTTACCGAAACTCTTATTCAAGAATATAAAAAAGAAATCTACGTAGCCGGCGTTTATCCCGGTTTTATTAAGACGAATATACTGCACAGAATGTCTGTTACCGATAAAGAAAACAAGCTTATCAACAAACTTATGATGCCCGTGGAAAAGGCGGCTAAAAAAATAGTTAAAGGTATGGCAAAGCGCAAAAAACGCATCGTTATGGGCATAGACGGAAGATCTATGAGCGCTTTATGCAGGCTTTTCCCCTCGGCAACGCCTTCTATCGTAACGTCCGTTCTCAAAAAAAGCAAGCTAGAACTGTTCGGAGAAGTATTCGACGCTAAAAAGACACCCGAGGAGAAACACTAATGAAAAGAATTTTAACCGTACAAGACGTTTCTTGCGTAGGCAAATGCTCGTTAACGGTAGCGTTGCCGATTATTTCGGCGTGCGGGGCTGAAACAGCCGTATTGCCGACCGCAGTTCTATCAAACCACACGCAATTCAAAAGTTGGACGTTTAGAGATCTTACCGACGATCTAAAAGGAATAGCAGACAAATGGAAAGAAGAAGGCATAGACTTTGACGCCATTTATACGGGCTATCTTGGTTCTGAAAAGCAAATAGGGATAGTTTCCGATTTGTTTGACGACTTTAAAAAGCAAAACACATATATAATAGTCGATCCCGCTATGGCGGATAACGGCAAGCTTTACGCAGGTTTTAACGAAAAATTTGCCGAATCGATGGCAACGCTATGCAAAAAAGCAGATTGTATCCTTCCAAACCTAACGGAAGCCGCGTTTATGCTTAAAGAACCGTACGTTAAAAACGGATACTCCGAAGAATACATAAAAGCGCTTCTTAAACGTTTAACGGCGCTCGGCTGTAAAAGTGCAGTTTTAACGGGCGTTTCTTTCGACGAAAAAAGCATAGGCGCTTACGGATACGACTCCGAAAAAGACGAGTATTTCTCTTATTTCCGCGAATACTTACCCGTAAGCTATCACGGCACGGGCGATATCTACGCAAGCGCGCTTTGCGGTGCAATTTCCGTAGGAAAAACGCTATCCGAATCAGCGGCAATCGCCGTTGACTATACCGTTCAATGCATAATAGAAACAATGAAAGATCCCGATCGCCGCTTTTACGGCGTTAATTTTGAAAGCGCGCTGCCAAAGCTTATAGAACTTTTAAAATAATAAATCTTTATTTAACGTTGTAATTAACAATTTAATTCGCCCACAAGCAAAAACACGGCTCGGTATTTTTCCGAGCCGTGTTTTTTTGCTTTTATTTTACTTTGTTATGGTAACCTTTTTAAGTGCTCTGGGAGCGTCGGGGTTGTTGCCTATTCCGCAAGAAATCTTGCATGCGAACATTTGAGCAAACAACGCAAACGCAAACATCATAACCTCTTCGGGCGCGCTGAAGTTTATAAGAGCGTCGTTACACTTGGGAAATCTGCCCGTAAGCACGCAATCGTTGGTAACCAAAAGCACGGGCGCTTTTAAGCTGAGCATCTTATCGATAAGCTTCATTTGGTCAGCGCGAACAAGGCTTTGCATTTCTTCGTCACCGTTGTTCTTAGCGCAATAAATAACCACGGGGGTTTCTTCGTTAACCATAGCCATAGGACCGTGATAAAAATCACTGCCGGGATAGCCTTTCATTTGAATATAGCAGGTTTCTTGAAGCTTAAGCGTAGCCTCTAAAGCGATTGCATAAGTTAAACCGCGCGAAAGAACGAAACCGCTCTTCATATTCTTAAATTTATCCGCATAAACGGTAGTAAGCTCGTCTATTTGCGGGATAACCTTTTCTATTTCGGTCTTAAGATTTTTAAGGTATTCTAAATCGTCTTTCTTTCTTGAAAGTTCAGCCGCAAGCCACAAAAGCAAATACAACTGAGAACTGAACGTTTTTGTAGCGGCAACGCTCTTTTCTTCGCCGCAAGCGCAATAAAGGTGATATTTAGCTTCTTTAGCGATGGGGCTTTCTTTATCGTTGGTAATACCTATGGTGATAGAACCTTGTTCGTTACCCTTTCTGATAACCTCTAAAACGTCCTCCGCTTTGCCGCTTTGACTGCAACCGATAACAACGCTGTTAGAATAGTCTATTTTACCCTTATATAACGTAATAACGCTGGGCGCGGATAAACCGACGGTATAGTTAGAATTTATTTCTAAAAGATATTTAAAGAAGATAAGCGCGTGATCGCTTGTTCCCCTTGCCGCGGCAACGAAATTGGTCGCTTTGCTCTCTTTTATAGCCGCAACGAGATTTTGCATCACGTCCGCATTAACGGACTGAAGCGAACCGAAAATCTCAGGCGTTTCGTTTATCTCTTTCCACATCAACGTTTCATTATAATTCATGCTGTATTCCTCCGATATTTTACGGAAACATTGCGTTCCGTTTTTATTTACATTTTAAGTATACCACATTGCAAAATTATTGTAAAGGGTTACGCCGCAATTTTTACGTAATTTTAAAATCGTGACCTTACTTGAGATAAAAACTCGTGCGCCCTAATATTTGAAAATTTTAACGCAAACGGCGTTTTTTAAGCAAATTATTAAAGAAAACAGCTTATTTTATAAGAAAAAAGCCGAACAAGTCGGCTTTTTATTTTTTTCTTATACCGCGAAAAATTTCACTTTTTCGGGGTTATTTCTTCATTTGAGCGGCAACTTCCGCAGCGAAGTCTTCATTCTTCTTTTCAAGACCTTCACCCATTTCAAAACGGGTAAATCTTGCAATAGAAAGAGTTTTGCCCATCTTATCGCTAAAGCTCTTTACAACCTTTTCGATAGAGAGAGAAGGATCTTTTACGAAAGCTTGGTTAAGCAAGCAATTTTCGTTGTAGTATTTATGAATTTTGCCTTCTACCATGTTATCGATAATTTGTTGAGGCTTGTTGGCAAGTTTGGGATCGTTTTTGATTTGAGCAACAAGAATCTCTTTTTCGTGTTCGATGGTTTCTGCGGGAACTTCTTCCGATTTAATATAAAGGGGTTTAGCCGCAGCGATTTGAAGCGCGATATCGTGAGCAAGCTCGCGCGTTGCGTCACAAGTACATCCGTCAATCTCTACGAGAACGCCAACCTTTCCGCCCATATGAATATAGCTTTCTACAACGCCGTTATTAGCGGTGTATTTAGCAAAACGGCGGATAGCGATTTTTTCGCCGATCTTAGCCGTAGCGGTTACGGTTTCGTCTTTTTTAGCTTCGATAAGCTCTTCTGCGTCTTTAACGTCGTTTTTAAGAACATATTCGGCTACGTCGTCAACGAAAGCTATATATTGATCGCCCTTCGCAACGAAGTCGGTTTCGCAGTTGACTTCTACTAAAACGCCGGTATTTCCTTCGACTTTTGCCGAAACAATACCTTCGGCGGCAATTCTAGACGCCTTTTTAGCAGCAGTGGCAATTCCCTTTTCTCTTAAGAAATCTACGGCTTTTTCCATATCGCCGTTGGTTTCGGTTAACGCTTTTTTGCAATCTAATACGCCCGCGCCTGTTTTTTGGCGGAGAGCGATAACGTCACTACCTGTAAACATAATTCGATATTCTCCTTATAATTATTCGGCTTTCTCGGTTTCGGCTTCGTTAGCTTCTTCGGCAACGGCTTCTTCCGTTACAACAGCTTCTTCGTCACCGTCTTTTTTGAACTCTTCACCCTGATTAGCTTCGATAACCGCGTCAGCGATTACTGAAGAAATAAGCTTGATGGCACGGATAGCGTCGTCATTGCCGGGGATAACGTGATCGATAAGATCGGGATCACAGTTGGTATCGGTGATAGCTACGATGGGGATATGAAGCTTTCTTGCTTCCATAACGGCGATGTCTTCTTGATCGGGGTCTACGATAAACATAATGCCCGGCAAACCTCTCATATCTTTGATACCGCCGAGGTTTGTTTCGAGCTTATCGCGTTCCGCTTTAAGCTTCATTACTTCTTTCTTAGGAAGAAGCTCGAACTCGCCCATTTTTTCCATATTGTTGAGTTTGTTCAATCTGTCTATTCTAGAACGAATCGTTTTGAAGTTAGTAAGCGTGCCGCCGAGCCATCTGGAATTGATATAGAACTGACCACAACGCTCAGCTTCTTCTTTAATAGCGTCTTGCGCTTGTTTTTTAGTTCCTACGAAAAGAACGCTCTTACCCTTTTTAACTTCTTCTACAACGAAAGGATATACGTCGTTTTCGATAAGTTCTACGGTTTGCTCTAAGTTAACGATATGAATACCGTTTCTTTCGCCGTAGATGTACTTTTTCATTTTCGGATTCCAACGTCTTGTTTGGTGACCGAAATGCACTCCCGTTTCAAGGAGCTGTTTCATAGTGATTACTGCCATAAAATATACCTCCGTTCTCCTCCCCGACATGGTTTAACCGCGCAACATCACCGATTGAAAAGAAATTTTCGGTAACACGAAAGCGCGCCTATGTTCGAGTGTGAATTTTATGCTTTAATATTTTAACATAAGCGCGCGATAATATCAAATGTTTTAACGCGATTACGCTAAATTTATTTATTTTTT
>CAZXOQ010000011.1:0-23077 GCA_964642415.1 uncultured Christensenella sp.
GGTTAGAACCATCAAGTATTTCTCTGAAATTAAATAATTTTAGTTAATTATAATTTTTTAGAAAACGAAAAGGCGTGCGCAATTTTTGCGCACGCCTATTTACTTAGCGGTATTTAGCGAGAACGCCGCTTAAAGCGGCAAGATTAAATCTTTATATGATTTTGGTTATCGTTAAAAATCCTTTAACCCTAACAAATAATCAACGCTTACGTCGTAAAACTTTGCAATATCCGCAAGCAAAGATAACGGCGGTTCTCTTTGAGATTTTTCGTAATGCAAATAGGTTACGCTGTTGATTTTTAATAAGTCCGATAGTTGTTTTTGTGTGAGTTTGCGCTCTTCTCTTAATTCTTTTAATCTTTTACCTAAAAAATTTGCATTTAAGCCTCCTTATATACTTGACATATTACCATTTTGGTAGTAAGTAAAGAGGAGAAGGAGTAATGCAAAAAATAACAAAACCGATTGCGATATTGTTATCGGCAATTATACTTGCGTGTACGTTTAGTTTTTTTGGTTGCGGCGATGATTTAGACGGGTTTTCTTCGAATAGAAGTTGTTTATATAACGATAAAAACGCAGCCGCGGTTAGCTAAACCGCGGCTGCGTTATGATGTTTGAAAAACGTTAATCTTTATCGCATAGCATAAAAATACCGGCTAGCAAACTTACGAACAGCAAAGAACAAATCTTAAATCCCGTTCCTACGTTTTCACCGTTATTGCATTTTCTAAAATAGATAATCGTCATCGGCAAACACCAAGCAAGCGGAATCGCATATATTAAGCTTACCAGTAAAACCGTAAAATGCACTGCTCCTCCCACGGCGAGGCAACTTCCGACAGATGCAAACGTAAATATTACGAATATCAACGCCCACACGGCGCAGGGAATTACCATAAAAACTTTTGCCGCGGTTTTTAATCCCGTGCCGTTTGCTTTTGTCGGTTTTTGCGTGTTGGCTTCCGTCGCCGCGCATCCGCAAGAAGGGCAAATAACAGCTTCTTCAAGCATTTTATTGCCGCATTTAGAGCAGAACTTATAACGGGTATAAAAATCGTTACAAGAGTTGTTTTGCGACGGCGCACAGTTTGCGGAACAACCGCATTCGGGGCAAAACGACGTATCGTCGCTTAGTTCTTTGCCGCATTTACTACAAAATTTCATATTATAATAAACTCCTTTTATTTATTCTTCCGTAAAAAAACCGCATATACTTTTCGTTTATAAAAGTTTTATTTTATTGCGATTTTGATAAATATCCCCAAGGTGCTATTTTTACTCATTATATCACCATAGTGCTAAAATGTCAATAAAAAACGCGAGGGATATATGAAAATAACGGTTGACGAAAGAATAAGGGGGTTAATGAAAGAAGAAAATCTTACGCAAGTGGCGCTTGCCAATAAAATCGGGGTAAAGCAAAACACTATAAGCGCGTGGGTTTTAGGCAAAAAAGAGCCTTCTATACGGTCTTTATGGTTGCTTGCGGATTATTTCGGCGTGGATATTGATTATTTGGTGGGTAGGGCTGATTGCTGAATTCTTATAAAAAGCGGTTTTTATAACGTTTTAAAATCGGTTGACAAGGCGCGCTATCAAGCGTAAAATACTTTTATACATAAATTAACGGAGAGATTCTCACACTTAGTGTATGAAAAAAATGAAAAAATTTTTAAGGTTCACCGTAGAACAAAGGGTAACAACCGTTGCCGCGGCGTGGGTTTTTTACTTTTTAACCGCGCTTTTACCGCTTGTTTTTCTGTTGATTACGGCGTTCGGCGTGTTCAGGGTAGATTTAACCGCGGAACTCGTTACTAAACTTCCGGAAGAATTGCGCGCCGCAGGCGAAGTAATCGTCCGCACGGCGGAAAACGCTTCCGGCGGAATTACGGCGTTTTTCTTTGCCACGGTATTTTTTTCCGGTTCGGCGTTGCTTAATCAGATGATAAAAGACGTAGAGCATTTTTACGGCGCGTTTGCCGAACGTAAAGGTGGCGTTATCAGAAGATTGCTGTCTTTAGGCGCGCTTGGCGTGTTGTTTATCGCGTTTTTAGCCGTGGCGCTTATTATTGCGTTCGGAAGCAAAATCATTACGTTTACGGGGCTTACCGGCGAGAATAATATTTTTATCAAAATTTTAGGTTATTTGATTGTAATAGTTTTGATTTATGGTATAATTATTTTGCTGAATGCCGTTACCGCTTCGGTTAAACTCGGTTTTTCGGAATTGCTTACGGGCGCGTTTGTCGCGCTAGCCGTTACGGTGTTGGGTTCGCTTGCGTTTATGTTGTATATACGTTTTTTTAATAACTATAACAGGCTGTACGGCAGTCTTGCCGCGGTAATAGTTTTTTTGCTTTGGTCGTATATCGTAATGCTGGGCATAGCGTTCGGCGCGGCTACAAGCGCGTATTTGCATACCCGCGGAAAAAATAAAGAATAAGGAGAAAATTTATGTTAGAAATTAAACATTTTACAAAAAAATACGGCGATTTTACCGCCGTTGACGATTTGTCTTTAACCGTTAAAAACGGAGAGATTTACGGATTTATCGGGCATAACGGCGCGGGGAAGTCTACAACCATTAAGGCGATTGTCGGCGCAATGAATTTTAGCGACGGTGAAATTTTTATCGACGGCGCTTCGGTAAAAGGCGATTCTACGTATTGCAAACGAGTGACGGCGTACGTTCCCGATAATCCCGATATTTACGATCACTTGTCGGGCATACAATACTTAAATTTTATTTGCGACGTTTTTCGCGTGAGCAAAGCGGAGCGCAACGAACGCATAGAATATTATGCAGACCTTTTTGAAATAAAATCTAACCTCGGCGATTTGATATCTTCTTATTCGCACGGTATGAAACAAAAGCTTGTTTTAATTTCCGCGCTCGTACATAATCCTAAATTTATGGTGCTTGACGAACCCTTCGTGGGGTTAGATCCGATAGCGTCGCACAAACTGAAAGAAATAATGCGCCAAAAATGCGAAGAAGGCGGAGCGATTTTCTTTTCTACTCACGTTTTAGAAGTAGCCGAAAAGCTTTGCGACAGAATCGGAATCATAAAACACGGTAAACTTGTTGCCGAGGGCACGGTGCAAGAGGTTGTAGGGGATAAGAGTTTAGAGTCTTTCTTTTTGGAGATAGAAGAAAATGCGTGATTTTATTTCGCTGTTTAAGGTACAGTTTTTATCCGCGAACGGCTTAGCGGGTTCGCAAAGAAAGAAAAAACGCGCAACGACGCCGAAGTCAGCTATCGTTACGATTATTATTTTGGCGGCGGCGCTTATCGTTTTCGGTTATATTTATGCCAATATGTTCGGTGAAGTTTTATCGCTTAGCGGTTCGCTGAATAAGCTTCTTCCCGCAATGATTGCGATATGCGTGTTTATAAACTTCTTTTTCTCGTTTTATTCTTCTACCAACGCTTTGTTCGGGTTTAAGGATTTCGATTTACTCGCTTCGCTTCCCGTCAAAACGCGTACCGTTGTTTTGGCTAAGCTCTTTAATATGTACGTTGCGGACTTGTTTTTTACGTTGGCGATAATGCTTCCTTCTTTCGTAGTATACGCGAAACTTTCCGCCGCGCTTACCGTCGGGTACGTTTTTAAGTATCTTTTGATAATACTGTTTTCACCCTTTTTCGCGATGACGGCTTCTATAATAGTGGGGCTTGCGCTTTCGCTTTTATCGTCGCTGTTCAGAATGAAGAATTTGATGAATATAATACTGTTGCTTTTATTTATGGTCGGCGTTTTTTCGTTTTCTTTTATCTCGGGTTTTACTGCTGAGGAAGAAAACGCGACCGTTGACGTCACGGGTGTGCTTTTTAAGATTTATTTTTTCGCTTCGTGGCTTATTAAAAGCGATGGCAATTTTTTGTATATCGTTTATTACGTTTTGGTGAATTTTGCGTGCATAGCCGTTATTGCGGCGTTTATCACGGTGTTTTACGCAAAGCTTAACGGGATACTGACTGCTAAACGCAAAGTTAAAAACTTCGAACTTAAAACTTACGGCGGCAAAAGCGTATACGCAACTCTTTACGGAAAAGAAATGAAGCGTCTATTCTCTTGCCCGTCTTACGCGGTTAATTGCATTATGGGCGTTATAATGACCGTTTTTCTTGCCGTTTTATTGTTCGTGGTGTTGGGCATAATAAAAAGCGAAGCCGCCTTGCCCGATAATTTCGGCGATATGATAGCCGCGTATATACCCGTGGCGTTTGCGTTTACCTTTTTGATGGCACCCTCTACGTATTGCTCGATATCTTTAGAGGGTAGCGCGTTTTGGATAATTAAAACTTCGCCTATTCGTATGAAAACCGTTTTCGACGCGAAACTGCTTGTCAACGCAACCTTTTATATTCCGACGGCAATTATAGTGTCGGTTGCCGCAGTGATAGGGCTTAAGCTATCCTTTGCGATTGCGATGCTTACCGTTTTTTCCGCTTTGCTTTTGGCAACGCTTGGCGGTTCTATGGGGTTGCTTTTTAACTTGCTGTTTCCTAAAATGAAATGGGATAACGACGGGCAAGCCGTAAAACAAAGCAGTGCTTCGCTTTTATGCGTTGTTTTCGCGTTTGTATTCGTTGCGTTATTCCTTATTGCCGCTATTTACGTGAGTATTCCGCCGGCGTGGCTATTATTTATAGAAACCGCGTTTTTGTTTGCCGTAAACATTGCGGCGTATTGGTTTATTTCCGAAAAGGGAGAGCGCGTTTTAATAAAAAGAACGGAGTAATCCGCAAGTTAAGGTTAAAAAATAAAAGCCTAATTCGGCGCGTTACGGTTAAAAGAAGAAATGCTTGCATTTGTATTGACAACCGCGCGATAATGTGCTAAAATATATTCAATACTAATTGGAGGTTGCGTTCATGAACAGAATAGAAACGATTGCAACCCGCGATTTGTGCGAAAGCGCGAAGAACGGCGGTTGCGGCGAATGCCAAACGTCTTGTCAATCCGCTTGCAAGACCAGCTGCGGTATCGCGAATCAGCAATGCGAAAACGCTAAAGAAAGCGAATAACAAAAAAGCAAACAGAGATGCCGCCCTTTATAAGGCGGCAATTTTTGCGGTTTAAAAAGGAGAACAAATGATTCATCAATATAAATCGGGCGGCTTTAACGTGGTGTTAGACGTGGCGTCCGGCGCGGTTCATTCCGTTGACGACGTTGCTTACGACGTTATTGCCGAGTTTGAAAAATCCGATAAGCAAACGGTGTTAAAAACCGTATGCGAAAAACATCCCGAAATTTCCCTTTCGGATGCGGAGGAATGTTACGAACAGGTATCGGAATTAAAACGCGCGGGCAAGCTTTTTTCCGAAGACGTGTTTTCACCGCTTGCAGGCGAACTTAAGGCGAGAACGTCGGGCGTGGTTAAAGCGCTTTGTCTTCACGTGGCGCATACTTGCAACTTAAATTGCTCTTATTGTTTTGCTAGCCAAGGCAGATATAGCGGAGAACGCGCGTTAATGAGTTTCGATACGGGCAAGCGCGCGCTCGATTTTCTTATGGAAAATTCCGGTACTCGCCGTAATTTAGAGGTGGATTTTTTCGGCGGAGAGCCGCTTATGAATTTTGACGTGGTGAAACAGCTCGTCGCATACGCGAGAAGCGTAGAAAAAGAAAAGGGAAAGAATTTCCGCTTTACTTTAACTACCAACGGCGTGCTTATCGATGACGACGTTATAGATTTTTGCAATAGAGAAATGAGTAACGTGGTTTTATCTCTTGACGGAAGAAAAGAGGTTCACGACCGTTTCAGAGTGGATTGCGCGGGTAACGGCAGTTGGGAAAAGATTGTTCCCAAATTCCAAAAACTCGTTAAAGCTCGCGGTGGCAAAAATTATTATATGCGCGGAACTTTCACCCATTATAATCCCGATTTTTTGGAAGACATAAAGGTGATGCTCGATCTCGGTTTTAACGAGCTGAGTATGGAACCCGTCGTATGCGCGGCTGACGATCCGTGCGCTTTGACGGAAGAAGATTTTCCCGTTGTATGCGAGCAGTATGAAAAACTTGCCGAACTTATGAGATTGCGCCAAAACGAAGGAAAACCCTTCACTTTTTATCATTATATGATAGATTTAACCGGCGGTCCTTGCATTTATAAGCGTATTTCGGGCTGCGGATCCGGTACGGAATATATGGCTGTTACCCCTACGGGAGAGTTGTATCCGTGCCATCAGTTTGTGGGCGACGAAAAATTTAAGCTCGGCGATATTCGGGCGGGCGTTATCGCCAAAGATACTCAAGCGGAATTTGCCTCTTGCAACGTTTATGCACGGGAAGAATGTAATAAATGTTGGGCAAGATTATATTGTTCGGGCGGTTGCGCGGCAAACGCATATCACGCTACCGGTTCGGTTAAGGGCGTATATAAATACGGTTGCGAACTATTTAAAAAACGTATGGAATGCGCGATAATGCTTCAGATTGCGAAAATAAAAGACAATAAAAAACAATGAATACTCCGATAGACGATTTCGTTAAGGCTTACGCCAAAAAAAACGCGTTGCGGTTGCATATGCCGGGGCATAAAGGCGTAGGCGAACAGGGCGAGAAATTCGATTTAACCGAAATAGATGGGGCTGACGATTTGTATCGCGCAAGCGGTATTATTTTAGAAAGCGAAAAAAACGCTAGCGCGATTTTCGGGTGCGATACCTTTTATTCGACGGAAGGTTCTTCTCAGTGCATACGCGCGATGATGAAAATCACGTTATCTCGCGCAAAAAAAAGAGGGATAGCCCCCTTGGTTTTTGCCGGAAGAAACGCGCATAAATCTTTCGTTTCTGCTGCCGCGCTATGCGATTTATCGGTAAAGTGGCTTTACGGCGAAAGTCAAAAAGGTATTCTTTCTTGCGATATTACGGCGGAATATTTAGAAAAAGAGTTGCTATCGGCAGAAGTTTTGCCGATGGCGGTGTATATAACTTCACCGGATTATTTGGGTAATATTGCCGACGTTTTCGCATTGTCAAAGGTATGCGATAAATATAACGTACCGCTTTTAGTAGATAACGCTCACGGTGCGTATTTGCGGTTTTTGGCAAAAGATATGCATCCCATATCTTTAGGCGCGGCTATGTGCGCTTCTTCGGCGCATAAAACTTTACCTGTTTTAACGGGAGGCGCGTATTTGCAAATATCCGAAAAATATAAAGAAGAGTTCTCTTTTGCGGCAAAATCCGCGCTTGCTTTTTTCGGTTCTACAAGCCCTTCTTATCTTACGCTTGCCTCGCTCGATAGGCTAAATTTTAAGCTTTCGCGCGGATACGGCAAACAAATAGCCGATTTTGCCGATAAGGTTAAAGAGGTAAAAGAATATTTAATTTCAAACGGCTTTACTCTTTGCGGAAGCGAACCGCTTAAAATTACCGTATGCGCTAAGTCTTACGGCTATACGGGGAGTGAAATTGCGAGAATTCTTGAAAAAAACGGGGTTTACGTTGAATTTTACGACGACGATTATTTGGTTGCGATGTTTACCCCCGAAACGGGTGAAGATGGACTTTTGAAAATAAAAAAGGAGCTTTGCGCTATTCCTCGCAGGGCGGCTGTTTCCGTTAAGCCGCCGCAAGTGCAAAAACCCGTTGCCGTGAAAACTATAAGAGATGCGGCGTTTGCGCCTTATGAAACAGTTAGTTATAATAAATGCATAGGCAGGGTGCTTGCCGAAGCCGATATCGCATGTCCGCCGGCTGTTCCGATAGTCTTTTGCGGAGAACTTATAGACGAATCCGCCGTAAAAGCGTTTAAGTATTACGGAATAAAAAGCTGCAAGGTTATAAAAGAATAAAAAACGGTATAAATAACGGTATAAATAACGCTGAGTTATCGGTAACTCAGCGTTATTTATTAAAACAAATCGATTTCTTTTTCAAAGCGGTCGAAAAGGTTGTATCTTTCAGGATGGGTTAGGGCTGTAAAAAGCATATCTCTAATATTTGGAACGGTTTTAGAAAGTTGTTTTACGGCGTCTTTTACGAACGCGCGTTGGGTGTTTTTATCTGCCGGACATTTGCTTTTTATTACGGGGAGTTCGGGGATAAACGGAGTAACGTCTTTTTCTTCTATCATTATCATCGGTCGTATAAGCGTGACGCCCGTGCGGCTTAAAAAGCTTTTCGGCGCAAAGGTAGAAAGCCTTCCCTCGTAGAGCAAAGATAAAATAAACGTATCTTCAAGGTCGTTTGCGTGGTGACCTAGCGCAACCTTGTTGCATCCGTGTTTTTTAGCCGCGTCGTATAGCGCGCCCTTTCTCATTCTCGAACACAGCGCGCAAGGGCTTTTTTCTTTTCTTTCTTCAAAAATGATTTTGCCGATATCAGTACGCTCTATTGCGAATTTTACGTTTAAGTTTTCGCAAAATTCTTCTATCGCGGAATAATCGGTATCCGTTCCGTCAAAACGCAAGTCGATTGAAATACCCATAACTTCAAACCGTTGCGGAGAAAACCGCTTGTATTCGGATAGTAGCCTTAAAAGCAAAAGGCTGTCTTTACCGCCCGATATGCCTACGGCTATTTTATCGCCGTCTTTTATCATTTTATATTTTTCTATGCCTTTTCTCATTACCGAAAGCAGTCTTTGCGTCGTCATAATTTTTTTACCGTTGTTTTTATTTGATTTTTTTTGCCGATTATATTATACTGATATTTAGGCGATTTGTAAACGCTGTGAGAGGTTTTTATGGAATTATTTTTATCCGAATGGTTAGGAAATTTTTGGGGAACGGTGGTAATGTCGATTTTTCCGCTCATAGAATTAAAAGGCGGTATTATATTCGCCCGCGGAGTAGGGTATTCTTTCTTTCAATCTTTGGGGCTTGCGTATATAGGTTCTACGATTGTGGTTATTCCCGTATTCTTTTTGCTTGTTCCGATTTTGAACTTGCTAAAAAAGATTAAAGTCGTGGATAAACTTGCCTATAAAATGGAAGGCTATTTTCAAAGCAAAGCGAAAGAAACGCTCGATAAACAAGAAGAAAAACGCGATAATGAAACGCTTGCCAAGCGCGGAGAAGTTTTTTATAAGCAGCTGGGCGTGTTTATATTCGTTGCGATACCCCTTCCGATGACCGGCGTTTGGACGGGTACGGCTATCGCGGTTTTTTTGGGAATGAAGTTTAGACAAGCGGTATTGCCGATTGCTCTCGGCAATTTGGTCGCGGGGCTATTGATAGAAGCTTTAGCCGAATTATGCATAGCGGTTTGGACGATAGAAAGTTTAGACTATATTTTATGGGGATTGTTTGCGCTAGCGGCGATAATGTTCGTCGTTACGGTTATAAAAATCGCTTCGGGGAAACCCAAAACAAAAACCGTTGCAGACGACGCCGTTAAAAAGGAAAACGGAGATAACTAGTATGGGATTTTTTTCTTGGCTGTTTCGTAGGAATAAAACTCCCCGCAAAATCAAGATCGGGCTTGCGCTCGGATCGGGCGGAGCAAAGGGGTTTGCCGAACTTGGCGCGCTTAGGGCGTTTGAGGAAAACGGAATAGAATTCGATATGATATCGGGCGCAAGCATAGGCAGTATTATAGGCGCGTTTTGCGCCGACGGATATTCTTCTACCGATATAACGCAGCTGCTGTCTAAGATAGACGTTTCCGAAATAAAGAATTTGTTTATGATGAAGATGGATACCGCGGGGCTGTTTAACGTGATAGACAGAACTATCGGTTCGCTTAATATCGAAGAGTTGAAAAAGCCCTTTTTAGCTACGGCAACTAGTATGCGCACGGGTGAAGAAAAGGTTTTTTCTTCTGGCAGCGTCGCCAAGGCGTTATGCGCTTCTTCTAGCTATCCGCCGTTTTTTAAGCCGGTAGAAATAGACGGCGAAGAATATATAGACGGAGCGTTCACTAATTCCGTGCCGGCTGATTTGTTGAAAAATTTAGGCGCGGATTTCGTTATCGGTATAGATCTTGCCACGCACGACGCTAAGCCGAATTTCCTTTCGCGGATATTCCCGACCTATAAAAGCAAGGTTAAACAACCGTGGGAAAAGGGGTATGCTTATTCAGACGTAATGCTTCATCCCGATTTATCGGAATATAAGCCCGTGTCGTTCAGCGCCGGCAGCGAAATGTTCGATATCGGGTATACTTGCGCTATGGAACATATGTCTGAAATAAAAGATAAGATAGAAGCGCTGAAGTTCCCTAAAAAGAAGAAAGGTAAAAAATCCGTTTAGCACGGGGAATGTTTTACGTATGACTAAACTTATGATAAGGGTTATCGCCGCGTTTTTAGCGGTGACAACGGTGTTTTGCGGTTGTTCTTCTTGCGAAGAAGCTTCCGAACCCGAAGTGAAAAAGGATTTTAAGTTTTCGGTGTATTATATCGACGTGGGCGAGGGTGACGCTTCTTTTTTGAAGATGCCCGACGGAAAGAATATTTTAATCGATTGCGGAAGAGCCGATTATAAGGGCAACAATATTGCAAATATAAAAAAGGTTTTAGACGAAAACGAAGTTAAAACAATCGATTGTTTTATTCTTACGCACGAAGACGAGTATCATATAGGCAATGCTTCCGCTATTGCGGAGAGTTATTCCGTAAAAACGGCGTATATCCCTAAGATATACGATAAAAGCAAGCATCGCGCGATTGATTTAGCTACGTCCGCGCTTGAAAAGTCGGGTGCGGAAATAAAGGTTTCCGCCATATACGAAAAACTTAGCGGCGAAAATTGGAAATTACTGTTTTTATCTCCGCAACCGCCCGATTGGTCATCCGGGTTTTACGATCGGTTTAACTTGGCGGACGCTTCGGATACGGATATCAACAACGTTTCGCCTATTATTTATTTAGAATGTTTCGGGATACGCTTTTTGTTTACGGGTGACGCGGAAAGCGAACCTCAGCGTTTCGTTTTAGAAAACGATATAATCGGCTTATACAAAGAAGAAAACGTTCAAATAAAGGGTGCGGATTTTTTCACGTTGCCTAATCACGGTTCTTCGGATGGCGTTTATGAAGAATTTTGGGAATACGTAGACTGTAAAAACGCGATTATATCCTCCGGTGCGGATAACGGATTTTCTCATCCGTCGGACGTCGCGCTTTCGGCGTTAGAAAAACTTTGTGGCGATTACGAGCTTTACCGTACGGATACCTGCGGCACTATTTGCGTTAAGGGTGACGGCAAAGATTATCAAGTGTTTACGGAAGCAAACTAAAAAAGAGCGCGCTATACTTTTGCTAAATGCAAAGCGTAGCGCGCTATAATTTTGTCTTTTATTCTTTTGTAATAATTTGTTATAGGTTACGCCGTTTTCAATACGGTAATAGACGCGCCCGTCAGCGCAGCCGCGTTTGCCGACGTGTTAAAAAGCGAGAGGGTTGCAGCCCCTACGGTTGTTACCAAAACGGTTTTGCTCGCAGCCGCGGCGTTTCCGGCGGTACCGCCTATAACTATTCTTTCGCCCGATATTTGCGCGCCGTTTAAATATAAGCTCGTAGAAAAATCGCCTTCGGCAACCGAGCCGTTCACATAGTAGCTTACAAGATAGCTCCCCGCTTTCGGTAGGTTGACGGCGTTATTAGAAACAGTCATTGTGTTTCCGTTAGTTGCGGTCAGCAAGGCTATCGGTATAACGGCGTTGGATTCTACGTTGGTTGCGGCGTTGTTCCCCGCATAAAGCGCGTTATTTGTTCCGGAAGCTCCCGTAGCACCCGTTTCGCCACGCGGACCTTGAGGACCTTGCGGACCGCGCGGCCCGACAATCCCCGTTCCTCCGCGCGGAAACGGAGAACGGTTTCGCGGACAATCGTTTCGGCAATTGTTGCCGAATAAGCAGCACATAAAAAAATTTCCTCCTTTGCATTGCTATACGTTATAGTATGCAAAAGAAGAAATATTTTGTGAAATTAGCCTTGCGCCGCGGAACGCTATCGGATTGCCGCGCAAAGAGGTTGTTTTTATAAAACGTATTTTTAATAACGGGCAAAGAGGTTTTGCCTTATATTATTCACTTTACTACGATTTTATCGGCGGAAAATCTATTTCTGAAACTTCGTCCGGTATATTGTAAATCATTTCTTCATCGGCGTGAACGTCCGCGCCGAACGCTTTTTCGGGCGATACCTTAAAATATCTTGCAGTTGCTTCCGCAAGAAGATTGTTTTGCATATCGTATAATTCGCCTTTAGCCGAAAAACCTATAGCCGAATTGTGCGTTATGTATCCGCGCCCTTTTAGCGGAACGCCGTACGGCGTTGCTTTGCGATAGGTTATAGACAGCGTTGTGGTAACGCCGTATTTATCAGGTTCGGTAACCCAAAGCGCTCTGCCGATAAGCTCGTCTAACAAGGCGCAAACCATTCCGCCGTGGGTTCTTTCCGGATAGCTTTGGTGTTCGGGCAAAAAAGAGAACAAACTTGCAACGCTTCCGTCTTCCATATTATAAAAAGAGGCTTTTACGCCAAAAGGGTTATCTAATCCGCAAATTATGCAATTTCTGCTGTTTTTTTGTTTGTTTATAACTTTCATTTTAATCCTTTCCGTAAACGGCGTTATACATTTATTTACCGTATTTTAGCATATACGGCGGAAAATTTCAACTATTTTAAGCAGTGCGCTTGACATTTTGCCCGCGTTTGTATATATTATAATGTAACGGTATTATTGCTTTTCATAATTTTGACGGCGATAAAGTACGGGTAGGTAAGCAATTGATACCATAAAAGGGAAATGTTTTTTCAGAATGTGCAAGGTTTATAAAAAGAGTAAAAAATTACCGCTAAAGCGCAAGATAATATTTTAGCGTTGAATCGGGCGGTAATTTTATATTACTTGGCGACGGAAAAGGTATAACGTTTTAAAAACGAAAATCTTTGAAAGGTCGATAGACGGAATTACGAGGCAAGGAGATTGAATTAATGAAAAAACATATGCGCATATGCGCGATTGCGGCGGTTTCCGCTTGCGTGGCAGGGCTTGTCGGATGCTCTAATTATTTTCAATACAACGATTCGGAATATAATATTTACGATGCGAACGACAACGTTAGCGGCGTAATTATAGAGCAAACCGTATCATCTATCGAGGCGGATTGGATTTGCGGCGGCGTAGAAATTAAATCGCACGATCAGTCTAACTTGGCTTTTTACGAAGAAATTCCGAGTGAAAATCTTGAGGACGACGGATTGAGATTGCGTTATTCGATAGAAGAAGATACTCTTAAAATAAAGTTCGCGGCGTCTGGCAACGTGATACCGTTGAATTTTAAAAAGTCGCTTACCATTCTTGTTCCTACCGACTTTGTTCCCGACGAAATAGAAATAAACTGTGTATCGGCTTCTACTTTGATTAGCGGAATAAAAACGGAAGAGTTAGACGTAGGCTCGGTATCGGGCGACGTAATAATTAAAAATTGCACAATAGGCGAAGCGGATTTAGGTTCGGTTTCGGCTGATATAAAAATCGAAGATTGTATAATTGACGAAACGGAAGTAAATACTGTTTCGGGCGACGTTTATTTTTTGGCTAAAACAGAGGAATTAGAGGTTAAAACGGCAAGCGGCGATATACTGTTAAACGGCGTTGCCGATAGCGTTAAGCTCGTTGCGGTATCCGGTTCGGTTACCGTTAGCGAACTACCCAAAAAGTTAGAAATAGAAACGACGTCAGGTCACGTTGAGCTTAATATTAAAAGCGAAGCTAATTTAAAAATAACCTATTCTACCGTTGACGGAAAATTTAAAAGCGATTTATCGTGTGAAAACGACGGGAAAATTTATGTTTACGGCAACGGCGAATATGACTACGACGTAACCACCGTTACGGGTAATCTTACGGTAAAAAAACATCAAATAGCCGAAAAACAACAATAAGGTGTTTGCAAAAATTAAAAGACTACCGCGTCGGATGCATAACGGCGAGTAGAAAAGAGATTGCCGCGCCGCTTTGCTTCTTGTAATGACGGGCAAAGAGAGTGTAGGACTGATAAAAATAAATTGTCACGTTACTATTTCGGCGCAATTTTTTTGCTACGATAAATCAGCGGTCAGTAGCGTTCGTTAAAGCCGCTTATAATTACGTAATAAAAACGCAGGTTAAAAAACTTGCGTTTTTAACGTTTTGGGTGTATTATATATTTAACGCAACGGATATACCGATAAAGAATCACGGGTATATAAAAAGCAAAAATCCGCAAAATAAACAGCGGTGGATTATGCTTGACGAAAAAACCCTTGCTTTGCTTAAAACAATAGATTTATTAAGCCCCGATCAGGGCTATAAAATATTTGAAACGCGTGAACTTGCTTCGGCTATGCCCGATGATTTTGCGGTAGACTCCGCAAGCGTGAGAGAAATGATAGACAAGCTTGCCGCACGCGAATATATAAGCGTAAAATACGAAGACGATAACGAGATTTGCTTAAAACCGCTTGCAAAATGCAAGTTGGCTTATGAACGTCGGATCGATGAAGAGGTTATTTCCGCGCGAACGGAAAAGCGGTTTTTTACGAGCGCGTTCGTCGGAGCGGCTTGCGGCGGCGGAGCGATTGCGTTGTTAATTGCGATAATCTCGCTAATTGCGAGGGCGTTATGCTGAGCGTTAAAGAGGGCAAAGTTATGACGGCAATTCTCGCCCTACGCGGTGAAAAGAATTCGTTTTTGATTTCGCCCGACGATATATTGGCTGCGGTTGCCTATATCGAGCGAGAAGAACTTGAAAAAATTCTGGAAAATCTTTGTTCCGACGGGTATTTCGATTTTATTTTATCCGATCGCAAGGGCGAAAGGGTTTATTGCATATCGCTTACGGAAAAGGGTAAGGGATATTTAAGAAGCGTTAAAGAATTAAAACGTAACGTATTATTAAGGGTATGCCTTACAGCGGCGCTCGCGGTTATGAGTTTTGTTATAGGCGTTATTTTAAAAGCGGTATTTTGAATTATGGAAAAGAGAGAATTTAAGTTACATGCTCCGTTTGCCCCCACGGGTGATCAGCCGGAGGCTATAAGGGTGCTTACCGAGGGAGTGAACGACGGACTGCGTATGCAAGTGCTTTTGGGCGTTACGGGTTCGGGTAAAACTTTCACGATGGCTAACGTTATTCAAAACGTTCAGCGCCCCGCTCTCGTTATTGCCCACAACAAAACGCTTGCCGCGCAATTGTGTAACGAGTTTCGCGAGTTTTTTCCCGAAAACCGCGTAGAGTTTTTCGTGTCTTATTACGATTATTATCAGCCGGAAGCGTATATTCCGTCTACCGATACGTATATAGAAAAAGACCTTGCCATAAACGACGAAATAGATAAGCTTCGCCACGCCGCAACCTGTTCGCTTTCGGATAGAACGGATACGATAGTAGTAGCTTCGGTTTCTTGCATATACGGCTTAGGCGCGCCCGAAGAATATTATAGACTTGCGCTTTCGTTGCGCCCCGGCGACGAATTGGACAGAAACGAGCTTATGCGCAGACTTATCGGCATACAGTATACGCGTAAAGACGTTGATTTTTCGCGTTCTTCTTTTAGAGTTCGCGGCGATACCGTAGATATTTTTCCGTCGGCCAATACCGAGATTTTTATTCGCGTAGAGTTTTTCGGTGACGAAATCGATAGAATTTGCGAGGCGGAGTTTGTTTCGGGTAACGTTATATCCGAGTTGAAACATGCCGTTATTTTCCCCGCGACGCATTATGCCGTAGCGGCGGAAAAACTTAACCTCGCTCTTGCGGCGATAGAACGCGACGAAGAAAACGAAGTGGCTTTTTTCCGTGAAGACGGTAAGCTTATCGAGGCGCAAAGACTTAAACAGCGAACCGATTACGATATAGAAATGATAAAAGAAATCGGGTTTTGCAAGGGGATAGAAAATTACAGCCGATATTTTGACGGCAGAAATCCCGGCGATCCACCTTTTACGTTGCTAGATTATTTTCCGAAAGATTTTATCACCTTTATAGACGAATCGCATATGACGATACCGCAAATCGGCGCAATGTATAACGGCGATAGGTCAAGAAAAACGTCGCTTGTTTCTTACGGCTTCAGACTGAGTTCGGCATTCGATAACAGACCGCTTACGTTTGAAGAATTCGACGCGAGAGTAGGGCAGTTGATTTGCGTTTCGGCAACGCCCGCGCCTTACGAAAAAGACCGCGCGGGGCAAATAGCCGAACAGCTTATTCGTCCTACGGGGTTGCTTGATCCCGAAATAACCGTTAAACCCACTAAAAATCAGGTTGACGATTTATTGACGGAAATAAACGCCGTAGTACGCGACGGCGGCAGAGTTCTGGTTACAACGCTTACTAAAAAAATGGCTGAAAGCCTTACGGAATACTTAAAAGAAAACGGCGTAAAAGTCAGGTATATGCATAGCGATATAGATACTCTTGACAGAATAGATATCGTTTCGGGGTTGCGCACGGGCGAATTTGACGTTTTATGCGGAATAAACCTTTTAAGGGAGGGGTTAGATATCCCCGAAGTAAGATTGGTTGCGATTTTAGACGCCGATAAAGAAGGCTTTTTAAGAAGCGAAACGTCGCTTATTCAAACGGTCGGTCGCGCAGCGAGAAACGCCGACGGCAGGGTTATAATGTACGCCGATACGATAACGGGCAGTATGCGCCGCGCAATAGACGAAACGGAGCGCCGTCGTAAAATTCAAAACGATTATAACGTAGCGCACGGCATTATCCCTAAAACGATAGTTAAAGACGTGGTAAACACGCTTGAAATTACCAAAAAGGCTGATAAAACCAAAGATATAAAAGCCGCCGATATTCCGGAAGAAATAGAAAAACTTAAAGCGCTGATGAAGGTTGCTTCGGCAAATTTAGACTTCGAGCAGTGCATAGAAATAAGAGATAACATAGCTAAATTGAAAAAAAAGTTACGGTAAAACAATGAACGATAAAATAATAATAAAAGGCGCGAGAGAGAATAATTTGAAAAACGTAAATCTTACGATTCCGAGAGATAAGCTCGTAGTGTTTACGGGGCTTTCCGGCAGCGGAAAATCTACGCTCGCGTTCGATACTATATACGCCGAAGGGCAAAGACGTTACGTTGAAAGTTTGTCAAGCTATGCCCGTATGTTTTTGGGGCAAATGGAAAAACCCGACGTCGATTTAATAGACGGGCTTTCTCCGGCAATATCGATAGACCAAAAAACAACCTCTCATAATCCGCGTTCTACGGTGGGTACGGTTACCGAAATATACGATTATATGCGGTTGCTTTTTGCGAGAACGGGAATCCCTCATTGCCCTGTATGCGGGCGAGAAATTTCCCGCCAAACGGTAGACGATATAGCCGATAAAATTACGGCGTATCCGTCGAATACCAAGATACTGATAAACGCGCCCGTCATTCGCGGTAAAAAGGGTGAATTCAAAAAAGAACTGGAAGGGTATAAAAAAAGCGGATTTGCGAGGGTAGAAATAGACGGCTCGGTTTATTCGCTTGACGAGGAGCTGCCAAAACTCGATAAAAACGTAAAACACACTCTTTCCGTCGTGGTTGACAGACTTGTGGTAAAAGAGGGTATAGAACAACGGTTAAACGATTCTTTGGAAACGGCGCTAAAGCTTGCCGACGGACTTGTTTCGATTGAAACGGTAGGCGGCGGTTCTGAGTTGTTTTCGGCAAACTATTCTTGCCCTGATTGCGGAATAAGCATAGAGGAAATCGAACCGAGATTATTTTCGTTTAACAACCCTTACGGGGCTTGCCCCGAATGTCACGGGTTGGGTTTTAAGGAAGAAATAGACGAAAAATTAGTAGTAAAAGACGAAAACCTTTCTTTAAGACAGGGTGCTATGACCGTTACGGGTTGGAATTTAGAAAGCGGCAAGATTGCCGAAATGAGTTTTCAGTCGCTTGCCGAGCATTACGGTTTTTCGCTGGATACGCCCGTAAAAGACTTACCCCAAAAGATATACAATATACTTTTATACGGCAGCGGCGAAGAAAAAATTCATATGAATTACAGCACAAAAACTTTTAAAACGAGCTACGACGCACGATGGGAAGGGGTTATAACCAATTTAGAACGCAGATACAGAGAAAGTTCTAGCGATTGGACTAAGCGCGAAATAGAAAAATATATGACTGTTTCGGACTGCGCGAGTTGCCACGGAAAAAGATTGAAAAAAGAGGCGTTGGCGGTAACCGTCGGCGGAAAGAATATATCGGAATTGTGCGATATGTCCGTCGCCAAGCTTCTTGAGTTTATAGAAGGATTGAGTTTTTCGGAAACGGAAGAGTTGATTGCCAAGCCTATTTTGAAAGAAATACGCGCAAGATTGAATTTTCTTAAAGACGTAGGCTTATCTTATCTCACGCTGTCGCGGTCAGCCGTTTCGCTTTCGGGCGGAGAAGCGCAAAGAATAAGGCTTGCAACTCAAATAGGCAGCGGACTATCCGGCGTGCTGTATATTTTAGACGAACCGAGCATCGGTTTGCATCAAAGAGATAACGAAAAACTTATCGCAACGCTGAAAAAACTGCGAGATTTAGGCAATACGCTTATCGTGGTAGAGCATGACGAGGATACTATGCGCGCCGCCGATTATATCGTCGATATAGGTCCGCGCGCGGGCGTGCACGGCGGCGAAGTAGTTGCTTTCGGAAGCATACAAGACGTTATGAACGAACCGCGGTCTATCACGGGCGATTATTTATCCGGTAGAAGAAAAATCGTCGTTCCCACCGAAAGGAAAATCCCCGACGGCAGGTGGTTAGAGGTTATCGGTGCTAAACAAAATAACCTTAAAAACGTTAACGTTAAATTTCCGGTCGGACTCATCACCGCGGTAACGGGGGTTTCCGGTTCGGGTAAAAGTTCTCTCGTTAACGAAATCGTTTATCCGGCGCTTGCTTCACGGCTTAACCGAGTTAGAATACACGACGGCAAGGTAAAAGAGATCCGCGGCATAGAATACTTCGATAAAGTTATCGCGATAGACCAAGCGCCTATCGGAAAAACTCCTAGAAGCAATCCGTGTACTTATACGGGCGCGTTTTCGTTTATACGCGAATTGTTCGCTTCAACGCCGGACGCGAAAGAACGCGGCTATAAAGCGGGAAGATTTTCTTTCAACGTGCCGGGCGGCAGGTGCGAAAATTGCGAGGGCGACGGCATAATTAAAATAGAGATGCACTTTTTGCCCGATACTTACGTTCCTTGCGAAAAATGCAAAGGTAAGCGCTATAACAGAGAAACGCTTCAGGTTAAATATAAGGGTAAAAGCATAAGCGACGTTTTAGATATGACTATAGACGAAGCGTGCGAGTTTTTTAAGCCGATAGCTTCGGTTTATAATAAAATAAAAACGTTGCAAGAAGTCGGCTTAGGATATATAAAGCTCGGGCAATCGTCTACAACCCTTTCGGGCGGAGAAGCGCAAAGGGTTAAGCTTGCCACGGAATTGTCTAAACGGAGCACGGGCAAAACGATGTATATTTTAGACGAACCGACCACGGGGCTTCACAGCTACGACGTAGATAAGCTTTGTTCGGTGTTGCTTAAACTTCAGCAGGCGGGAAACACCATAGTGGTGATAGAACATAATTTAGACGTGATAAAGCTTGCAGATTACGTGATAGATTTAGGTCCGGAGGGCGGCGACGGCGGCGGAACGGTTGTCGCAAAAGGTTCGCCGGAAGAGGTTGCTGCCGTTGACGAAAGCTATACGGGTAGATTTTTGAAAAAAATTCTATAAATTTTCGGCTAAAAAATAACGTACGGCTTGTAATTTTGCTTGACAAGATTATTTCTTATATGGTAAAATCGTAAAAAATGCAGTGATGATATTAAATCGCGGTGGCAAAAGTCGTTTAGAGAGGCGTCGGTCGGTGTAAGGCGCTCGGCGGTCAAGCGGTTGTCTCCTATCGGAGCAGGTCGGCTGAAAATAAAGTAAGGCGACACGGGTGATCCCGTTACAGATCGGGAACTTGATGGAGTTCCGTAAGCGGTCGGGTTTTCCGACAACGACGGGTGGTACCGTGGTTGAATTTTAGTTCAGTCACCCCGCAGAAGTTTTTTCTGCGGGGTTAATTTTTTACTTTCCCTATTATTTCGGAGGTTATTATGAAAAAAATCGTTATTTCTGATTCGGCTATTAAGGTTGCTGCGGCGCAGCACGGTGATTATTATACTTTTCGCGAAAAGCTAGAACTAGCTAAGTATATATCGAGTATCGGCGCTGACGCGTTAGAATTGCCGTCGGTCGGAAAAGAAAAAGAAGACGGCATAGTGTATAAAACTATTTGTTCGGCAGTTCCCGATATCGCGATTAAGATAGACGCGGGGCAAACGGACGATTCCGCAAAGCTTGCGGCTGAAGCGATAAAAATCGCAAAGAAAAGGTGCTTGCAAATTCATTTGCCCGTATCTACCGTGCAAATGGAATATTGCTATCATAAAAAAGCCGCCGCAATGCTTCCGTTTATAGAAGAACGCGTGTCGTTCGCAAAATCTCTTTGCGAAGAGGTTGAATTTATCGCCGCAGACGCGTCGAGAGCGGACGAGGAGTTTTTGCTTAACGCTCTTTCGACTGCGGAAAAATCGGGTGCAACCGCGGTTGCCCTTTCCGACGACGCCGGCGTATGGTTACCCGAAGAAGCGGCTGAAATCGTGAAAAAAGCGGTAGAACGCGTAGGATTGCCCGTATCCGTCAGACCGTCCGGTAAAATAGGTACGGGTGTGGCGGTTGCTTCGGCAGCGATAAAGGCGGGGGCGAGCGGAGTAATTGTTTCTTCTTTGCCGTGGGACGGCGTTTGTACCGCTGACTTTGCCGACTTTATTGCGGTTAAGGGCGAATGCTTAGGCGTTTGCGACGGTATGAACCGCACGGCTATGCGCCGCGACGCGCAAAATATAGCAAAAAAAGAAAGCTCTTCCGTTAAAGTTGCCGAGCACGGCGTTAAAATCCGCGTGACGGGCGAAAGCACTTTGTCAGACGTTTCCGCCGCGGTAAAAGCGCTCGGATACGACGTTTCCGCAACGGATAACGGCAAAATATTTGAAGAGGCTAAAAGAATTTTAAGGCGCAAAAGCGTTATAGAATCGAGAGAGTTAGAGGTTATAGTGGCAACGTCTGCAATGCAAGCGCCCTCTACCTATCATTTAGAAAGCTACGTGGTTAACTGCGGCAACGTTATCAATGCAACCGCGCAAATTACCCTTTACGATAACGAGGGTAAATTATACGGCGTAGGTATGGGCGACGGACCGATTGACGCGGCGTTTAAGGTTATTGAACAAATAATCGGTCATCATTACGAGTTAGACGATTTTCAAATACAAACGGTTACCGAAGGCAGAGAATCGGTCGGGCATGCGCTTGTTAAGTTGCGCCATAACGGAAAGTTGTTTTCCGGTAACGGCGTTTCTACGGATATCGTAGGGGCGGCGGTGAGAGCGTATCTCAACGCGCTTAACAAGATAATAGCGGAAACGGGGAGGTAAAAAATGAAACTTGCATTTTCAACTAAAGCCGTAACAACGGAGTCTTTTTCTAAGCTGTGCGATATCGCTTACGATTACGGTTACGACGCGTTTGAAATTTACGACGCGTTTGCCGAACGCTTGGACCATATAGACAGTATTCTCGCCCCGTCGCGCACGGCGGATTCTAAGCGCAAGCTGCTTAACAGAAAGTTGCGTGTTTCCGCGCTTACCTATCCGCAACCGATTGAATCCGAAAAAGACGTCGAAGCCGTGATAAATTATATCCGCACGTCAGCAAACGTCGGCATAGACAAGGTTATTCTTTCTTTAGGTAAAACCGACGTAGAAAAAGCCGCAAAGCTGTTGCGTTCGGCTGTTGACGTTGCCGAAGAAACGGGCGTTACTCTTACTTTTGAAACAAAGGGTACGCTTGCCGATACAAAGCAGGTTATAAAGTTGTTCCGCATATTTAAAAGCGGAGCGGTTGGCGCTTGCTGGAACGTTAAAGAAACGTATTTTGTTTCGGGTGAAAGCGCTCAAGATACCATAACCACTTTAGGCGCGTATATAAATTACGTTCGCTTGGGCGATAAAATAAAAGGAGAAGATTGCTTGTTGGGCGAGGGAGAATTGCCTTTAGGCGATTTTTCAGCAGCGTTATATTCGCTTAATTACGAAGGTTACGTTTCGTCGGACGACGTGGGAATTGCAGACTACGATTTAACGCTTACGTATTTTGCGGAAAAATTCCGTTCTCAAATAAAAAAGAGCGAATCCGCCGAGGTTTATTATAACCGCGCCGGAACGGGAACTTTTCCTTGGAAAAAATACGAGCTTACCGATAAAACTTTTCCACAAATATTAGACGCCGTCGCTGAAAAATACCCCGATCAATATGCGTTTAAGTATACGACGCTCGATTATACGCGCACTTATTCGCAATTTAAAAAAGACGTAGACAGGGTTGCCGCCGCCTTTATTGCAATGGGTGTTGAACCGGGCTATCACGTGGCGATATGGGCTACCAACGTGCCGGAATGGTTTTTAACCTTTTGGGCAGCCGTAAAAATCGGAGCGGTATTAGTTACCGTAAACACCGCTTATAAAATTCAAGAAGCCGAATATTTGTTAAGACAATCGGATACGCATACCCTTGTTATGATAGAAAATTGCAAGGATTCCGATTATAAAGGCATAATAGAAGAACTTTGCCCCGAACTGAAAAACACTAAAAAGGGAGAACCTTTGTATTCTGAAAAACTTCCGTTTTTACGCAACGTGGTAACGGTAGGTTTTTCAATGGACGGGGCTATGACCTTTGAAGAAATGACAGAGCTGTCTTCTACCGTGTCGCCGGAAGAAGTAAGACGTCGCGCGGCGGCGATTAAATGTACGGACGTAGCTAATATGCAATATACTTCCGGAACGACGGGCTTTCCTAAAGGGGTTATGCTAACCCATTCAAACATAATAAACGACGGAAAGATTATCGGCGACAGAATGGATTTGTCTACGGCGGATAGAATGATGGTTCAAGTTCCGATGTTCCATTGTTTCGGTATGGTTCTTACTATGACGTCTATAATGACTCACGGCGGAACGCTTTGTCCGTTGCCGTATTTTTCGCCCAAGTC
>CAZXOQ010000012.1:0-21335 GCA_964642415.1 uncultured Christensenella sp.
ACCTTACCGAAGAGGGTAAAGCAAAATATAAAAAATTACTTAAAGATAACGGCTTGGTTGTTTCGGCTTTATGTGGGGATATGGGAGGCTTTGGTTTTGAAAAAGAAGAGGATAACCCCGAAAGAATAGAAAAAACCAAAAGGATAATAGATCTTGCCGCGGATTTCGGCGCTAAAGCCGTTACTACGCACATAGGAGTTATCCCGTCTGATAAAAACGAACATAGATATTTCGTTATGCTTAAGGCTTTGACGGAAATCGGTTTGTATGCAAAAGAAAAAGGGGTAACAATGGCAATAGAAACGGGACCGGAAAAGGCAGCTACGCTGCTTGCGTTCTTAAAAGATACTAAGGGCGGAGTGGGCGTTAATTTAGATCCTGCCAATTTTACTATGGTTACAAATCAAGATGCGGTTGAAGCGGTTTATATGCTTAAAGATTATATCGTGCATACTCACGCGAAAGACGGTATTTTGCTCGATGAAAATCAAAATCCGACTGACGTATATCACGCGTTCGCCGTAGGCGGGGTAGATGCACTTAACGCGTGCAAGGGCTTTAAAGAAGTTCCTTTAGGGCAAGGTCAGGTTGATTGGAAAAACTATATAAAGGCGCTTAAAGAAATCGGATACGACGGGTTTTTAACCATAGAACGCGAATGCGGCGAAAATCCGATTGCAGATATAGAGCAAGCTGCAAGTTTTTTGAAAGAAAGATTGTAACGACAAAATGATTTGAAAAATATTTTAATTCCGTTTTGACCGAAGGGGTACCCCTTCATTAATTGTCTTGATGACAATTAATGAAGCAGGTTATCGGATTAAAGATAACGTAATTTAAAACTTATTTACAATAGGAGGAATAATGGAAAATAACATAACTGTTGCGGAAATATCCGACGTTGCCGATAAAACCGGAAACGGTTTTTCGGATAAAAAACATGAAAAGACGAAAACCGATTGGAATAAAATAGGCTTTCTCTTTTCGATGTTTATAATTCCGTGTTTAAACTTTTTAATTTTTTACGTTTACGTAAACTTCGATTCTGTTTTATTGTCTTTTCAAAAGAGGGACGGTTCGTTTACGCTTGAAAACTTCGCGTGGGTGTTTAAGGAGCTTGCCTCCGAAGATTCCGTTTTGAAAGAAGCATTTATAAATACGATTACCTTCTTTTTGAATGAGTATATTGTTGTAAGAATCGTTACGCTGATAATGGCATATTTCTTTTACAAAAAAATAATGGGATATGGTTTTTTTAGGGTATTGTTTTACGTGCCTAATATTTTATCGGCGGTTGTTATGGTATCTATTTACGATGGCTTTATCGGACCAAGCGGACCGCTTTATCAGTTTTTAGAACAACAAACCGGTGTTCAGTACGAATTTTTGTTTGACTCTAGGTACGCGATGAATGCGTTGCTTATTTATCAAATATGGCTTGCTTTCGGAACGGGAACTATAATGTTAACCTCCGCTATGGGGCGTATACCGGAAGAGGTAACCGAGGCGGCTATATTAGACGGCGTTTCTCCGTGGAAGGAATTTACCAAAATAATTTTCCCCCTTATATGGCCAACGCTTTCAACTCTTATGATAACCGGTCTTGCGGGTTTATTGAGTGCGGACTGCAACGTGTTATTATTTACACAGGGAAAATACGGAACGTATACAATAAGTTATTGGATGTATGAACAAGTGGTTACTTATCAGTCTTTATGGCACGCAAGTGCGTTCGGGCAGTTGTGTACGCTTATCCTTATACCCATAGTGTTTATCGGAAAATATATTTTAGAGAGGTTCGGATCAGATGTTACCTATTGATATTATAAAAAAAGCTAAGGCAAAAGCTAAAAATAAAAGAACTATTCTTGAAAAACGGACGGGCGGTCAAAAGGTATTGTTTATTATTGCGTTCATTTTTTTCGCGCTATATTCGCTTACTCTTATTATACCGTTCGCTTGGGTGTTTATAAATTCATTTAAAGATCCGTTTATTTATGCCGACGTAACGTCAAACGCTTTTGCGTTACCTGATCCGTGGATGTTTTCAAATTGGTTAGACGTGCCAAATTATTTGAAAGTTAAAGGACAAACATACGGAACTATGTTGTTTAACAGTATATGGCTTTCGGTCGGAAGATCCCTTTTATATATATTGTGCAAAACGGTAACGGCTTATTGTGTGGCAAAATATACTTGTAAATTTACCAAAGCGTATTACGCTGTTGCTCTTTTTGTTATGGTATTGCCAATTATGGGAAGTTCCGCTGCAACTTATAAGTTGTATTGGGGCAGCGGTATTGCCGATAATCCGTTGATTTTATTGGCAGCAACGGGCGGTATGGGCTTTGAGTTTATAATGATATCCGGATTTTTTAAATCGTTAGATAACGCCTATGCCGAAGCTGCAATGATTGACGGTGCGGGACATCATCGTATCTTTTGGACAATATCTTTACCGTTAGTTATGGGGCCGATTTCTGCATTATATATTATAGCTCTTATCGGGTTTTGGAACGACTATTATTTTTCGTTGATGTATATGCCTAATTATTATACTATTGCGTCAGGGTTGTTCGTATATAAACAGTTAACCGCTGAAAAATTTATGAATGTTCCGCTTTATTATGCGGGCGTTATAATATCCATTCTTCCCGTTCTTGCTTTATTTATTATATTCCAAGACAAAATTATGAATAAAGTTGCCGTAGGAGGACTAAAAGGATGAAAAATTTTGAGGGGGGGGTAAAATGTGACAATATAAAAAAACAAAGTAAAATAACAAAAAGAATAAAATCAAGGAGGAACTCAACAATGAGAAAAAATTCAATTATCAGTTTATTATTAACAGGTTTGGTGGCGGTATCGTCGCTCGGAATAGGGTGCGGCGGACCTAAAAACGATGAAAGCACTATAGAAATTTCCGCATATAACAGCGGTTGGGGCTTAGATTGGTTATACACTGCTGCCGAAAATTTTGAAAAAACGCATGAGGGTGTTAACGTAGAAATCGTTGAACAAGATCTTATGGGGCAAATTGCAAATCAGTTAAAAGCCGGACCGAATATAACTACCACCGATATTTATTTTGCAAACGAAGAAATAAACGGATTATTGCTTCAAGGTGCAAACGTTGTTGGCGGATATAATATGGCGTTCGAGCCTCTTGACGAGGTTTACGACTATAAACCAAGCGGAGATAAAACAGTACGTGAAAAGTGCACTCAAGGTCTTTTAGATGCTGTGACGTTTACCACTACGGAAGGAGGAGAAGAAGTATCTCACGAATACGTATTCCAATACGGCAATTCTTCGGCAGGTATTCTTTATAACGAAACTAAGTTTAATTCTTTAGGGATAACTCTTCCGAGGACTACCGACGAGCTATATAACGAGACGTGCAAACAAATATCGGAAAAATATTCTAACGACGAGCTTACGCATGCGGCGTTTACCGATTCTATCAGAACGGCTTATTCGCAGTATATGGTATACATTTGGTGGACACAGTACGAAACGGCTCAAGGCGTTAAAGATTTTTGGAATGGTATTTATTATAAAGACGGAATAAAAAAATACGGCAATAAAATTTTTGAACAAAAGGGTAGATTGTATGCGTTAGAGGCTTATGAAAAGATGATTGGACCTAGCCACAAAAACGCGCATACCAATATAAATTCTATGACGTATATGCAAAGTCAGCAGCAATTTATGAACGGTAACTGCCTAATGATTGTAAACGGCAATTGGTTAGAGAACGAAATGAAAGTTCGTGCAGAAACCACTACGGATACGATAAAAATGATGAAAAATCCCATTATTAGCGAGATTATCGAAAAAACGCCTTCGATTCCTAACGACGACGTTTTAAGATTGGTTGTTTCTTACGTTGACGGCGAAGGCGACCTTCCCTCGGGAGTAACGGAAACCGACGTTGAAATTATAAGAGCCGCAAGGGACGTTGTATATAGACCTTATAACGGCGGGGCGTTTATACCTGCGTATTCTAACGCAAAAGAAAATGCCAAAGAGTTTTTGAAATATATGTGTTCGGAAGAGTACGCTCAAATATTCTTTGAAAAAACCGGCGGAAACAATATTGTCTTTAACGAAGATATTACTGATTTTTCAACTGCTAGTACCTTTATAAAAAGTACTATAGAAAATCAGGGAAACACTGAATATATAACTCCGTATCGTTATCCGTTGGCTTGCCTTGGCGGTATGCTTCCTTTCCCCGGAACTATTAATATTCCGTCGCTTTTCGCGGCTAAAAACGAGAACGATAGAAAAACTCCGCAAGAAATTTACGAGAAGGGTTTAGCTATGGGAACCGAAGATTACTTTAACAGTGTGCTAAAAACCGCAGGACTTATTTAATTTTTTATAAACAAGATGAGGAGAAAAAATGAAAATATTCAAGAAAATAGTTTTATTTGTTCTTACGGCGATGATGACTGCTTTTTGTTTTAGCGGGTGCGGCAAAGCCGTTACCGCTAAAGGCGAAGCGGAATTGTTTTCCACCTATATGACATTTGTGGTAAGAAAAGAAGAACCCGTAAGCGAAGAAAATAAATTACCGGCGCGTTTCAATTACGTATGCGGTAGAGGAGAGGTAGAAACGGCTCAGCTGGTTTTATACGCTAAGTCGCATATCTCAACTTACACGATAGAGCTTTCCGATTTAATCAACGAAAACGGCGATGTTTTTTCGGCGAAAAATTTTGAAGCTTTCAATCAAAAATATATTAACGTTATAACTCCAACCAAGGGAGAAGCGGGCGAATTCGGATATTTCCCCGACGCTATTCTTCCGTTTGAAAAGGCGGTTGAATATAAAGAGAATTTTGTAAAAAAAGATAACAATCAAGCTATTCTCGTTCAAGCGACCGTTCCTACGGAACAGGCTTCAGGTAATTATAGCGGAAAGTTTAAACTCACCATAGACGGAAAGGAAATTAACGTTCCCGTATCTATGAAAATTTACGACGTGGTTATTCCTACGACAACGGGATTAGAAAGTCTTTATATTTATTCTCGTTACGAACTCACCGGCGGAGAAGCAGACGATTCTCTTGAAATGATGAAAAAGTATTATGACAAATTGTTAGAATACAAATGTATGGGATACTTTTTACCGGTATCGCAACAAGATCCCGTCGGATACGCGCAAGCGGTGAGAGAATATTACGACAAAATTTCTAACTACGCGATTCCTTATAGTTACGTTATATCCGGCAGTAATTATTTGCTTAGTGTAGAAGGTACGTGGAATTATATTATAGAGATACTGAAACTTTCAGCCGAAGACGGCAAAGAGTATCTGTCTAAGGCGGCGAATTACTACGGAGTCATAGACGAGCCTATAAGCAACGGTACTATCGATAAATGCAACACTTTTTGCGATTCTTATAATAAAGGCGTGATAGAGCTTGCCGAAAAGGCAAGACAGTTTGCAAAAGACGGCGATTATACCGAAGCTCAGCTTGCTATTCTTGAAAAAGAGGCGCAAAACGTTGAAAAAATGCCTAACTACATAACCGCGCATTATGACGAACTTATTTCCGATCACGTGGTAAATTATTGCCCCGGTTTCGATCGGTTTGACGACGAAGTTCAACGTGAAGAATACGCGAGCGTAGAGGGTAAAGATTGGTATTACGGCTGTACTTCTCCGCGTAACCCGTATGCAACTTTCCATATTGACGATAGAAATCATTTAGAATCGACGCAGTTGCTCGGTTGGACGTCTAACGAATACGACGTATCGGGAACGCTTTATTGGGAAACCGTTTTATATCGCGGATACACACCAAACGTCGGATACGATTGCTATGAGCAAGCAAACAGAAATAATCCTATTACTTCTAACGGTGAAGGATATCTGTTATATCCCGGCGCGCCTTACGGAATAGAAGGTCCCGTTGCAAGTTTAAGACTTATCTCAGCGAGGGACGGTTGTGATGATTATGATTTGCTTAACGTTTTAGAAGATCTTTACTCTCAAAACGGATACGACGCGCAAACCGCATTAGAAATCATTTATAGATCTCTATATAACGGAACTAAGTGCATGAACAATAATCACGCGACGCTTGCTGCGGCAAGAGAAAGCGTATTTAACCTCGTTTTGATGGCACAAGAAGGCGTGTTTGTTACTTCTTCGGATTATACGTTAAACGGTTGGTCTGTAAGCGGTGTTTCACCCGAAGGCAAAGAAGTTAAAATAAACGGCAAAACCATAAGCGAAAACGGCAAGTTTAAGTTTGATATTTCTTTAGTTGCGAATAAAAACGAATACGTGCTTTCTTGCGGAGAGTATAGCGTTGATTATTCCGTAAGCGGCATAAAGAGTCAGGTTTTCGGCAATGAAGATGCTTTAATTAGAGTAAATCCGTCTAGTGATTTTACTTCTGAAGTAGTTAACGGAGATAAAATAGGATATTCTGGCAACGTTACGGAAATAACTTTCAATGCCGAAGCCGAAAGCAAAACGTTTATATTAGTCGGTAACGATTTTGAAAAGATATATAACAAAAAGACTCAAGACGCGATATTCACAATATACAATCCTACCGACGAGCGTATGGTTTGCAATATAAAATCTCAAGGGGTATCGTACGAGTTTAGTGTTACAAACGTATTCTTGAAGCCCGGAATGAACGAAATTCATCTTGGTAATTTATCTGTACTTAATTGGACGCAAAATAAAGAGCTTACGTATCTTTCGTTCACCATAGATGGCAGTGCGCAAAGCGTATATTTCTGCGACGCGTACGTAGTAAATCTTAAATAAAGGGAGGAAGAAAAGATGAAGCGTAAAATTATAACGATGTTACTATGTCTTGCGACCGTTATTGGTGCATGCACGACGGGCATTGCTTGCAATGATCCCGATGCGGGGATAAACAGCGTAGAAAACGGCAGCGTATTGCTCGCAGATTTTGAAGAAATATCACAATGCACGCAAAATATGATCTTCTATTACAATTTCGGAAGAATGACGATAACGCATGACAAACGTTTTGTAACGCACGGTATGGGTGCTGCTAAAATAAACGCTATGGGCGACGAATATATCGCTTCGGGCGCACCTTCTTTTGAAGTGGTTGTTCCTAAAAACGAGAGAGATTTTTCTAAACTTAATAAAATTACTTTCGATGCATATAACGATACGGACGGCGATTATACGTTAGGCGTGTACTTTAAATTGAACAATTCTAAAGGTGTAAAAACGGAATCTAAACAAGTAACGCTTAAAAAGGGAGAGTTGTTGAAGGTAAGTCCTTCTTTTGATATAACCCTTTTGAATATTGGATACGATATGACGGATATATACGCGATAGGTTTCGAGTTTAACAAAGTTGGTCAAAAATACGAAGGCAAAAACGACGTTTATATCGATAATCTTCGTTTAAGCAAATACAAAACCGCACCTGCGGAGATAGAAGGAACGCTAAACGAAAACGAAATTTGCTCGTTCGATCATTTGTGGCAAACTTCAATATGTTTTCCGACTTCGTATGCCGCGATGCCGGGATTTGAAATGAAAGTTTCGATAAATACCGATTTGAATTACGTTAAAAAAGGTAAATCCTTAAAATTAGAAATTCCCGCAAGTTGGGCAGGCTTAAATTGGGATTGGCCATACTTGAAATTTTCTGAAAAATACGTAGATAAGCTTAACTTAAAACAGTATAACGATAACGATACTCTGTGTTTGTGGGTGTATTCGGATAATGACTTTGTTGTTCCCATAGACCTACATTTTTGGAGAAAAAGCGCAACGGAAGATCGTTCCGCCGGCGTTTATCAAGTTGTAAAGGGTTGGAATTTATTGACGTGGAAGTTCGGTAAAATCAATGAAAAAGACCTTGGTGTAGGAAAAATTACGGAAGATTTAAGCGATATTCGTATCATATTTTCAAACAATAACGGAAGGGACGTAAAACTTTATTTTGACGAATTTTCAGTTATAAGAGGAGAATAAGGGGAAAATTATGAAAAAAAAGAAAATAGTTGCAATAACTGCATTGGCAACAACGGTTTTTGCCTCTGCTTGCGGAGGCAGTAATGCAAGCGGCACGCAAATAATCGGATTTGACGTACCGCAAGAAATAATCGCTGAATTAGGCTCGGTTTTTAGCATAAATATGCCTTTCGTATATGACGAAAACGGTAATTTTTATGACGTAACCGCAAGCGTTAAATACGGAAACGAAAGTATAGAAACAGTGGGCGGAATGTTCGAGCTGGATAAAGTGGGTTCTTATGATATCAGCTTTACGATTAATGCCAACGGCGAGAAAAAAGAAAAAATCACAACCGTAAACGTAACCGATACCGTTGCGCCCGTGGTATATTTCGATGGGGTTTTCGATAGCGTTATAGTCGGTGAAAAAATTGATTTTTCTAAAATTACGGCAGCGGATTATTCCGGCGTTAAAGAGATAAAAAAAGAGGTATTTAAAAACGACGTAGCCATAGAGTTTACGGACGATTCGTTTATCCCTGAAGAAAAAGGTTTTTACGTCGTAAAGGTTACCGCCGAAGACAATGCCGGATTAAAAACCGAAAAAGAAATTAAAATAGAAGCCCTAGAAAAAAATCAAATTTATACCTTCAATACGGGCAGCGGATTAGCTGAATTCGGTTCTAGATATTCTAGCATAAGTCAGGTAGAAGACGCACCCGATGCTGATGGCGGATGCATAAAAATAGTTCCAACTCAAGGATGGTTTTATATTACGTGGAAAAATATAGGCAACTCGTCTTCTTATGCATGGAATCTTTCCGATAAACAGTATAAGGAATACGCTTACGTGAGTTTTGACATTTATTTTGAAACGGTATCGGAAAAGGCGTCTTTTTTTGATTTTAATAATGCGGGTACAAGTATACCGTCAAACCAATGGGTAACGGTTAGCTTGCCTAAAGAAAAATTTAATAACGGCACCTTAGATTATACTGCTATGTGGAGTGCTACCGCAGCCACGGCGGTGTATATCGATAACGTCCGTCTAGAAAAAATCAGTCCGATAAAATACGATTTTGAAAACGGCAGTGGCGCGGGAGAATTCACTTCTAACCAAAGCGACGGAATATCGGTTGTTGCCGATCCCGTAAACGAAAACAATAAAGTTCTTTTATGGAAGGCAAATAAACAGTGGGCTGCACTCAACTTCTCTAATTTCAATAAAGAGCAGTTATCGTCGGAGCATTATGCCATGTTTGAGGATTTTACATTTAAAATTTACGTAAAATCCGAGCAAGAAACGATAGGCAATCTTGCAGTATTCGGCATAAATAAAGGCGCAATAAATACGAACGAGTGGATTACTGTAAATGTTTCTATACAAGACGTTATAGATAAGGCAACGCAAAAGTATATAGAGGTTTGGGACGGAACGCTTACAAGCTTTGAAATTTATTTAGACGACATAGGTGTAACCGGCGAAAAAGAGTTGCCGACCGATCCCGATCAGCCTGTTGATCCGGATAAACCCGATACTCCCGTTACTCCCGAAAAACCGGATAATCCGCCGGTAGAATATAAAAAAGGCGAAATATTTAACGGGCAAGAAAGCGAATGTGAATTCAAAAGCTCATCCGATACCGGAGAAGACGAACTTGTTATAGAACTAAAGAAGCCCGAAGAAATAAACAGCGTTGTAGATTGTACAGGAATTACCGGTAATATAGCCATGATAGCCGATAACGGAGATAAAACTTGGAATACGGTATATGTGCCGCAAAATATGAGAAGAGATTCTATTCTTGCGTTAGATTATATAGACGAATACGAATACGTGTGCTTTAGAATGTATTCAACCGAAAACGTATCGTTTTTCCCGTATTGCGATAACGCTGGTAACGGTAAATTAAACATCCCGCTAAAAAAAGGCGAATGGCAGCTTTATAAGGTTGCAATTTCCGCTATGAAAGACGGTACGGTAAAAGCAAATAATTACGTTTGCTTCTGGTCGGGCACGGCAAAATATAAAGTGTTCATTTCAAACGTTTATCTCGTTAAGGGTGAACCGGGTTTAGAAATAGATTTAGACGGAGAAACGTATAAAACAGTGCTTACAAATGCCGTATCTAATTCGGAAACAAGCGTGATAGACGATCCTACCGAAAGCGGCAAAGAAAAAGTATATCAGTGGAAGACTACCGCAGGTTCGTATAACGCAAATTCTAGTTGGACTAATATATCCGACGCGGTTGCAAAAGCGAAAACCGCGGGGTATACTCATCTTGTTGCAGACGTATATTCAAGCATAAGTAAGGTAAGCATACATATAAACGGGTGGAATTTTACACCTACGGCGGCTAACGAGTGGCAAACCATAAAGGTAGATTTAGGTTCGGCAGTAGATAGCAATCTTATGTGGGCAGATGCCGCGTGCTACGTTTTGATTTATGATATTCATTTTGAAAAGCTTGAAAAACCAGCTGAATTTACAATGGATTACGAAGGCGTTTCTTACAAAATAGAACTTCTCGGCGCGACGGGCGGCGGCGCAAGCACAAGTGTGATAGACGATCCTACCGAAAGCGGCAGAGGTAAGGTATATCAATGGAAAGGCGGATCTGGCGGTTCGTACAATACGGGCGCTAGTTGGACAAACATAGCCGATTTAGTTGCAAAAGCAAAAGATGCCGGCTATGACATGTTAAGCATAGATATCTATCGAGATTCGGCTTGCGGCGGAACGAGTATTCATATTAATAAATGGATTTTCAGTCAAACCAAAACGGGCGAATGGGAAACTATAACCGTTTCTCTAAACGCGGCTGAAGAAACTAACACTCCTAACCTTATGTGGATGCAAAACGGTGGAGGCTATGTGTTATTCGATAATTTCCGCTTTTCTAAATTCGATCCGATTATCTTTGACGGAGAAAAACAAGATATAACTCTTTCTTCAACGCATACTAGTAAACCGGTAATAGAGGTTGTAGAAAGCGGAGAAGAGGCTCACGGCAAGGTATATTCTTATTCTCATACCGGCAGTATTTACGATCAATACGTATCTATAAGCGGAATCGACGCTTTAATCAAAACGGCAAAATTGCTTGGATATACCAAACTTTCTATTGACGTGAAGTATACAAGCGGAAACGCTTCGATAATGCTTATGGGGTGCAATTTAAAACCGTTGAAGGCAAACGCATGGGAAACTAAAACAATATCGCTAGACGAATTAAAAACGGCTTCGGACACTAGCGGTAAAACTTGGTTGTTTTGGATAAGCGAAGCAGGCGCTATCTTACTTGATAATATAACTTTTGTTAAATAACAAAGAGTTTATGTGAAGGATAAGAGTTTTTAATACGGAAAATTCGCAATGGCGGTTTTACCGCCATTGCGAAAAAAAAATAAAATTCATAAGGAGAGATTATGAGTAAAAAAACTTATGACAAACCATGGGTGACGTTTTATACGTCAAAAGCCGACGTTATAGTAATGTCGGGCAGCGGTATAGGCTACGGCGACAGTGGTGATATCGATTGGATAGCTAAGGATCAGCTTATTGCAGGGAACTAAGGGAGAAATCGGCTTATGAAAACAAAAAGAATGAAAAATAAAATCATATTTTCGTTATTGACGATTGCGCTTGCAATGCTGAGCATTGCAAGCATAAGCACTGCTTATGCAGCCGAAAACGCGTTTGATATTGCTTCCGTAAAACCCGTAATGCAAAAAGGCGCTTTTGTAAGAGTGCCGGACGAAGATTATGCCGCCGGAGGATTGCGTTACGTTATGCAGATTTCTTCAGAAGAATACAATTCTATTCTTCAAAACACCGGTGAGGGTAAGGCTTTATCGAGTGTGCAATTCGGTATATTTATCGCTCCGTCGTATTATCACGAAGCTTTTCCGTTAAATAGTGAAAGCAACGTAAGCGGCGAAAACGCAAAGTACGGATGGATTACCGCGGAAGATAAAGCAAACGGTTTAACTTACGATGAAACCGAAGCCGGCTTAGCGGGGCGTTATCGCATAATCAATACTGAAAGCGACAGTATGAGCGACAACGGTGACGGCTTGCATTTGTTTAAAGGCTCAGTAATTAATATGAAAGAGCAAAATATGCTTACCGAATATACTTGTGCCGGATATATTAGGTATACCGACGCAAACGGCGTGCATTACGTATTTGCAGAACAAAACGACAACGCTCGCTCTATGACGTACGTTGCACAGCTTGCCGTAGAAAACGAAGCCGATACTGAAGATGGGATTCTTAATTCTACGTATATAGAACCGTTCAAAAATACTAGTGTTAAATATAAAGAAAATCACTACGTTCAAAACGATAACGGCGAATACGTATTAGATACCGAAAAGAGCGCGGAAAAGACGGCTAATCTCGGTGCGAAAATATCCGCCGAATCTATAAGTTATGAAGGTAAACGTATAGCCAAAACAAACGGTTATAAAGATGAAGGTATCGCATATGCAAACGATAAAGCCGTTTTAAGTTTTTATTATCGCGATGAATCAATAATGTTTGACGGCAGTGATAGGTTGGCTTTTTATAACGGCGGTTCACCCGGTGAGTTAAGCATGTCTATTATTGAAGAGAATAACGACAACGTTTTATTGATAGAAGACATAGGCTCTAACACTTTCAGTACGTTGATAATGCCTTCAGATATAACGCGTTCCGCGCTTGTTTCAAGCGAATACGACTACGTTAATTTTAGAATGAAAGCGGCTACTGCCGTAACTTTTTTCCCGTATAACAATAACGGTGAACATGGTAACATAAGTCTTTCAATTAAGGCTGGCGAATGGCAAATTTACACTATTGCGATAAACCATCTCGCTTTTGATTTAGCAAAAGCCGATTATTGTTGTTTTTGGGCAAGTAACACGGGGTATAAAGTTTACGTTTCGGATATATATCTAACTAAAGATACCAATTCGGTTGAAGGTATGATAGAAGATTTTGAAATGTCTTATGTTTCTACAACACTTTCCGGTGCGACGGACCGCGGCGCAAGCACAAGCGTGATAGACGATCCTACCGAAAGCGGCAGAGGCAAAGTGTATAAATGGAATACCACTGCAGGTTCGTGGAATAAAAATTCTAGTTGGACTAATATTGCTAATTTAGTAACAAAAGCAAAGAGTTTGGGATACGATTATCTTGCAGTAGATATTTATGCTAACGCTGTTAGTACAGATAAAGTAACTATTCATATTAACGGTTGGAAATTTATGCCTACGGCTGTTAATACGTGGCAAACGGTGAAAGTTGCGCTTGACTCCGCGGTTGATGACAATCTTATGTGGGCAGACGCAGCAGGCTATGTGTTATTCGATAATTTCCGTTTTACTAAATACGATCCGATTATCTTTGACGGAGAAAAACAAGATATAACTCTTTCTTCAACGCATACTAGTAAACCGGTAATAGAGGTTGTAGAAAGCGGAGAAGAGGCTCACGGCAAGGTATATTCTTATTCTCATACCAGCAGTATTCACGATCAATTAGTATCTATAAGCGGAATCGACGCTTTAATCAAAACGGCAAAATTGTTTGGATATACCAAACTTTCTATAGACGTAAAGTATACCAGCGAAAGTTCTCTAGTAACAATTTTAGGCGTGGATTTTAAACCGTCTAAAGCAAACGAATGGGAAACCAAAGTAGTTGAGTTAACAAGTTTAACGGGGACGTCAACGTTTTGGCTAAGCAGCGCAGGAGCTATCTTACTTGATAATATAACTTTTGTTAAATAAAACAAAAAAAGGGTATGCGCACCCGAATAATCGGGTGCGCAAGTTGCCCGAAAGGATTATTATGAAAATCGAATATTCGGATATAGCTATTATACCTATGCCTAAAAGCGTAAAAGGTAAAGCACCGTTTAAATACGACGTGCCGGTCGTTCCGGAAATTTTTACGGATATAACGGAATGGCAAGCTTGCCTAAACGCTTTTATCGATACTGCTAAACGTTGTTTATATACGGAATTTTCTTTCGGTAACGACGGGGTAAAAATAGAACTTAACCGAGAATTGAAAAAAAATCAATACAAAATTAAAACGCAACCGAAAATCGTGATAGAAGCTTCCGATAAATCCGGACTTTGCTACGCGCTTGCCACGCTGTTGCAACTGCTTAAGAAAAACGGAAAAGAGCTTTTTACGTGCGATTGTGAAATCTTCGATTATCCCGATACGGGGTATCGCGGGGTAATGGCGTGTGTTTCTCAAATGAGAAAGCCGCTTGCATTTAACGATTTATTGGTATTTGCCGACGCTTGTTTTTTATATAAAATGAACTATCTTCACGTTCATTTTACCGATAACGACTCTTTTGCCTTGCCGTCCGCGCGCATACCGCGCATTTCGTCGGAAAAGGCTTATACACGTGAACAAATTGCTTTTTTGAACGAATATTGCAATAACAGAGGAATAACTATTGTTCCCGAAATAGATTTACCGGGGCATTCTACGGCTATGATTAAGCGTTGCCCCGAATTGTTTGCTAACGACTATTCTAAAGAAAAACCCGTATGGGAAGACGGCACCCCTTGCGCCGAAGACAGCATATGCGTCGGTAAAAAGGGCGCGCTAGAGGCGCTTGAATCGCTTATAGAGGAAATCGTTGAAGAATTTCCTTATTCGCCGTATATACATATCGGCGGCGACGAGGTTAATCATCGCGTTTACGATGCGTGCGAATCGTGCAAGGCTTTTATAAAAGAAAATAAACTTAAAGACTCGGAAGAACTTTACGCTTATTCCGTTGCAAGACTTGCAAAAAAGGTGGTGAGTTTAGGTCGCCGTCCCGTTGTGTGGGAAGGCTTTGCGGAAAAATACGCCGATATGATTCCTAAACAATGTATAATAGGCGTATTCGAATCGCTTTATTGCACCGCGGATAAACTTATCGAAAAGGGCTTTGACGTGCTTAACTGTTCTTGGGAACCTTTGTATTCGGTTTCTTGGGGCGCACAGACTTGGTGGATTGACGATAAGCCTTGGGGATATCGCGAAATATTAGCGTGGGATAAGTATACTTTCAAAAATAAGTATATGATTTCTTCTCCCGTACATCTAAATCCTATGCATTTGCCTAAAACGGATAAAATTATAGGGGCGCAAATGTGCGATTGGGCTAAGTATTTTGCCCAAAAGTTGCCTTATATAAGAGAATTTGTTCCGGCTCTTTCAGAAAGATTATGGACGGACGAAAGATTTTGTACGGACGAGCAATTCTTTCTTAAATATTGTCATACCACGGCGCTGTTCGACGAGCTTACTGAAAACCGCGACGTCTATAAATAATAAACAAGAAAAACAGTCGATCTTTTCGACAAAAAATATTAATGGAGTTTTATTATGTATAAGTTAAAATTAGGAAAATCTCAAGCGTTTTTCTTGAGTGATACAACGCCTAAAACACTTTTGTTTGAAAGAGAAATAATTAAAATGCGCAAACTCGGCTTCGATTCCGTTGACGTTGGGCTAGATCAAGACTGCGAAAACAGAGCGGGTGAAGAAATTCGTTATAAATACCTTGACGATTGTTTTAAGATTATTGAAGATAACGGCTTGTATTTGAACGGTATTCACTTATCGTTCGGTCCTACGTGGGAGTATTCTTGCTTAGATAAGGATATAAGAGAAAAAGCTATATCGAATTCTTGCGAGGTTTTTGAAATTGCAGATAAGCATAAGCCTTTCGCTTATAATTTTCACGCTAGCCGTTGGGTTCCCGAAAAAAGACGCGAAAGATTGGATTTGCTTAGCGAAACGTTGTTAAAGCTTCGTAAATGTACCGAAACAAATCTTTGCGTAGAAACGCTGCCGAGAGATTGTTTGTGCCATACTGCGGAAGAAACGATAGAGCTTGTTGATAGAACGCCCGGTATTAGCGTTTGTTTAGACGTGAATCACTTTTTACAAGAAAGAACCGAAGAGACCGTTTTAAAACTTGGTTCAAGAATTAAAACGTTGCATATTTCAGACTACGATTATGAAGACGAAAAACATAGTTTACCCGGCACGGGCGTTATCGATTGGATGCTTTTAATAGGTAATTTAGAAACAATCGGTTTTAACGGAGTATTCAATTATGAATTAGGTTATCCGTTTGAAGAAGTGAAAAAGAATTACGATGAGCTTTTCGCTAAATACAACGCTCTTAAAAAAGCCGAGGAATACAGACGCTTAAACATTGCTAAATACGGCAATAAACAATAATTGGTTTTTGGAGTGCTTTTATGGCTTATCGCATACGCTTCGGTTCGCCCGAAAATACCGTACCGTCAAAATTTTGCAAAGGGTTTACGTATAACGAAACCGCTGTTAAATATAACGTAAACGCGATTAATTTTAAGGTTAATGCAAGAGGCTGCGTTTTAGAATTGCCCGTTCAAAAGAGGGAAAGATTTTACGGGTTGGGGCTTCAGCTTAAAACTTTTGAATTGACAGGTAAAAAGCTCGTTACAAGGGTGAATGCCGATCCCGTTTCGGATAACGGCGATTCTCATGCCCCCGTTCCTTTTTTTGTCAGTACGCTCGGTTACGGGATTTATTTCGATACGGCAAGGTACGTTGAATTCGAATTCGGTAAACAAAAAAACGGCGCTGTCGTTGAAGGCAAAGAATCTGACGGCTCTATAAAAACGAACACTCAAGATCTCTATGCGTTGAGAGATGTCGAAGAGGGCTCGGTTATTGCCGTACAAATACCCATTGCGAAAGGCGTTGACGTATACGTTATAGAGGGCGAAAATATTACCGACGTGGTATGTGAATATAATATGCTTTCGGGCGGCGGGTGTTCCGTTCCCGATTGGGGATTGGGTGTTTACTATCGTTGTTACGGACCGGCAACACAGGCTAAAGTTGAAGAAACAATCGACTATTTTAAGCAAAACGGTATTCCTCTTTCCGTCGTCGGATTAGAACCGGGGTGGCAAACTGCCGCGTATTCTTGTTCTTTTAAGTGGAATAAAGAAAGATTTCCCGATCCGAAAAAATTTGTGAAAAAAATTTATAAGCAGGGATTGCATTTAAATTTGTGGGAACACGCTTTTGTTTCTTCAAACAGCGATATGTACAACGATATTAAGCAATATAGCGGGAATTATCTCGTTTGGAACGGACTTGTTCCCGATTTCGCTTGCGAAAAGGCGAGAGAGATTTTTTCGGATTATCATAAAAAATCCGTTATGTTCGGGTTGATTGACGGGCTTAAAATAGACGAATGTGACGGTAGCGATTATACCGGCGGATGGACTTTTCCGCTGTGTTCGGAATTCCCTTCCGGCTTAGACGGAGAACAATATCACAGTCTTTTCGGAACGCTCTATATGCAAACAATGTTGCTCGCATTAGATGGAAAACCTACTTATTCAGAGGTGAGAAACGTCGGAGCGTTAGCGGCTTCGTATCCGTTTGCCGTTTACAGCGATTTATACGAATATAAAGATTTTGTTCGCGGGCTTTGTACCGCAGGACTTTCGGGCGTTTTATGGACGCCTGAAGTAAGGCACGCCGATAGTGCCGAGGAGTTTTTAAAAAGACTTCAATTAACGGTGTTTTCGCCACAATGCTTGATAAACGGTTGGTATTGTGAAGAAATTCCGTTTGTAAAATTCGGCATAGAAAAAGAAGTCGCGTTTTGGCTTAATCAAAGGGTTAAACTTTTTCCTCGTTTAAGAAAAGCTTTTGAAGTATATAAAACTACGGGAAAACCCGTTTGCCGTCCGCTTGTTGCGGATTATACTTTCGATGCTGAAACTTTTGCGATAGATGACGAATATTTATTAGGCGAAGATTTACTTGTAGCACCTGCGGTTATCGGGCAAGATATGCGTGACGTTTATTTACCTAACGGAAAATGGAAAAACTATTTTACAAGTGAAAACGTTGCTTGTGGAAAAATTTCTATATCGTCGGATAGTATTGGTGTTTTTGTTAAAGAGGATTGATTATGCAAAAAATAAAGATGGGTTTTCTTGGTTTGGGGCAAAGGGGTATGAATTGGCTTAATTACCTAGCTTACGAATGGAAAGAAGAAATAGAGATAGTTGCTTTATGCGATTTATATGCTGATAGAACTGAGGCTGCTGCGAAATTGGTAGAAAAAGCGTGTGGGGTTAAGCCGACCTCTTATACAAATCCCGATAAGTTATTTAGCGATAAAAACGTTGGGGTAACTTTAATTTCCGCAGCGTGGGAAGCTCACGTTCCCTTAGCCGTAAAGTCACTTAAATCCGGTAAAATAACTGCTTTAGAAGTGGGCGGAGCTTATTCCGTAGATGATTGTTTTAAATTGGTTAAAGCGTATGAAGAAACTAAAACACCTTTTTTCTTTATGGAAAATTGCTGTTACGGTAAAAAAGAGCTTCTTGCCACCGGAATGGCTAGAAAAGGGCTTCTCGGAGAGATTGTTTACTGTCATGGCGCTTATTGCCACGATTTGAGAGAAGAGATTGCTTACGGTGTTAAAAATCGCCATTATAGGCTAAGAAATTATTTATCTCGCAATTGCGATAATTATCCCACGCACGAATTGGGACCTATAGCTAAGCTTCTAAATATAAACAGAGGAAACAGAATGATTTCGCTCGTTTCAGTTTCTTCTAAGGCGCGCGGGTTAGAAACGTTCGTAAACTCTCGCAGCGATTTAGCAGATTTGCACGGTAAGCATTTTATGCAGGGCGACGTTGTTCAAACGCTTATTACTTGTGCTGACGGCGCTGTGATTTCATTAAAACTTGATACGACTCTTCCGCATGCGTATAGCAGAGAGTTTACCGTAAACGGTACAAAAGGTTTGTATCGTGAGATGGGAGATGTTGCGCTTTTAGACGGAACTTTCGATCACGAAAAAAATATGAGCGAATACTATAATACTGCAAAACAGTACGAAAAAGAATGTATGCCGGAAATATGGCGTAATATGACGCAAGAGCAAATAGACGCCGGCCACGGCGGTATGGACGCGCTTTTGATGAGGGCTTTTGTTGACGCCGTTAAAAATGGTGAAGAAATGCCGATAGACGTTTACGATGCAGCGTCTTGGATGGCGATAACTTGCTTGTCGGAAGAATCTATTTCAAAAGGCGGTATGCCTGTGGCTATTCCGGATTTTACCGGTGGACAATGGATAATGAGAGATAAAAAAGACGTTATAAAATTTTAATCGAATTTTTGTCTATAATAAAACAATAAAAAACAGGAGAACATGTGATGAACATAATTAAGGTAAATGCAGGTAAACACTTATTTGTAACTGAAGCTAAAGATGCTCTCTCGGTCGCAAAAATATCACCTATAAGCGAAAAAGACGGAGTTTACGTTTATAAAGCGGATTTTGTTTTTGCCAACGGGTTAAAATCGGGAACAATAGGCGTTACCGTCCGTTTTCCGATGAAAAATATTTTGCAGGTATATTCACCGGTTAGTTATTTTAAGCGAAACAGAATGGTTTGGCAGTGGTTTAACCCTTCGTCGGTGATATCTTCTTTCGCAAGCGGAATGCCTTCACTTTCTGCCGTAAGAGAGGGTAAAAATAATTATGTTACGGTTGCAGCTTCAGATGCCGATCATAAATGTACCGTAGAGTTTTTTGCCGACGATTTTTTCGGTAACGACGAGGTCGCTTTTAGATTTTGGCTTTTTCAAAACGAAGAAAAAAGAAATTCTTATTCGGTATTTATTCGTATAGACGAAAGGGATATTTTGTTAAGTCAAACATTAAAAGAACAAACTGCATGGTTTGGTGAATTTTATCCTCAGCCTAAGGATTATCCGGAAGCTTCCGAATATCCGTTATATTCAACATGGTATAATTATCATCAAAATCCGTCATCGAGTGAGATTTTAGAAGAGCTTAAAATAGCGCGTGATATCGGTTTTAAATCGGTTATTTTAGATGACGGTTGGCAAATGGACGGTCCCGGAAATTCTATTTATGACGAGTGTGGAGATTGGGGCTTTTCTAAAGAGAAATTCCCCGATCCGACGGGTTTTGTTGAAAGCGTTCATGCTCTCGGAATGAAAATCGCGTTATGGTATCCCGTTCCGTTTGTTGGTTTTAAAACAAAAGATTTCCAACGGTTTAAAGACAAGATTTTATATTCCGAATCATACGACGCGGGTGTTCTTGACGTGAGGTATAAAGAGGTTCGCGATTATATAATTAATAACGTCAAAAAACTTATGGGATACGGTTTTGACGGAATGAAATTGGATTTTATAGATTCTTTTACTCTGAAAAAAACATCAGCACCGTTTAATCCGGAAACGATGGATTTTGAAGACGTGACCGTGGCAACCGTTAGATTGATTTCAGATTTGCACGATGCTATTAAAGAAATTAATAGCGAAGCAATGATAGAGCTTCGTCAAGACGACGTCGGTCCTTCTATAGCTCGTTTCGGCAACATGCTGAGAGTAGGGGATTGTGCGTTCGATTCTATTACCAATAGGATTGGAATTGCCGATATGCGAATGTTGGGATATAATCTTGCCGTTCACTCTGATATGCTTTATTGGGCAAAAACCGAAACGGATGAAAACGTTTCTAAACAATTGCTTAATATTATGTACGGCGTTCCGCAAATATCGGTTTTATTGAAAAAAACAGCAGCTTCACATTTGCGTTTGATAAAAAACTTTATCGAGTATTGGGAAGAAAATAAAACTATATTACTGCATGGTGAGTTTTTCGCCGAAGGTGAAGAATGTACTTATAGCATACTATCAGCAAAGGGAAAATCTAAAGATATCGTTACGTTATATTTGAAAAACCATTATGAATATTATGGTAAGCGCACAGATTTGTTTAACGGTACGAATGAGGATAGAATTTATGTTGATACGGGAGAGTTACCCGTTAAAGCAAAGGTTTTTGATTGCCGAGGAGAAATGCTTTACGAAAAAGATTTTTCGGGGGTTATTGCGATAAGCGTACCGTCGGGCGGAAGAATCGAAATAAAAAATAAAATGTGATAAAAAATTTGGTTTTACAGAGACGATAGTGTGCTTGTTTAAATAATTACAAAGCTCATTGCAACTTACAAGCAATTCATATAGGGGACTTGAAAATAATCGAGTCCTCTAATTTTTTTGCTTTGAAAATAATATGATATAAACTTTGTCGATAATTTACCAATTGCTACTTCGAATATGCGATTTGATATTTCTTTTATAAAAATTGTATTAAAAACAGCGCAAGCTCTTTGATTAGTAATAGAATAATTAATTTGTAGATTGCATTTAAGTAAGAAAAGTTATATAATTAAAAATCATTTTTCTTCAATATTAGACAATATGCCTATTGACTTTTTATCT
>CAZXOQ010000013.1:0-1851 GCA_964642415.1 uncultured Christensenella sp.
GTTGTTTTTTGGTGGTAATATTTAGTCGAGTATTAGCTTGCGTTGCAAAAATTATTTATAAACGGATATTTTTTGTTATTGCGGCAATAATTTACGGTGAAAATAATCGGAGGGCGCTTTCGGCGCGGCAATTTAGATATGTTAAAAAAATTTTACGTCGGCGGTATGACGTGTACGGCGTGTTCTTCGGGTATAGAACGCGCGGTAAAAAAGCTTGAAGGGGTGAAAACCGCAAGCGTATCGCTTATGGCAAAAACTCTTACCGTCGATTACGACGACAGCCTTATTTCTGCCGAAAAAATCATAAATACGGTTGAAAAATTGGGATACACCGCGTCGGCTGAATTTAAAACTCAAAAAGACGATACTGCTAAAAAACTTAAAACGCGCTTTATTTTTTCAGTGGCGTTGCTTATACCGCTTATGCTTTTTTGTATGGGCGGAGAAAAGCTTTTTCCTAATTTACAATATAAATATAACTTAACGGTTCAGCTTGTTTTGGCGTTGCTTGTTATGATTATAAACTACAAATTTTTTACTAGCGGTTTTAAGGCGGTAAAAAATCTTTCGCCCAATATGGATACTCTCGTATCGATGGGCTCTTTGTCTGCGTTTATTTACAGCCTTGCGATAACGGTGTTAGTTTATTTAGAAAAAATCCCGTCGGAAAGGCACGTGTTTTACGAATCGGCGGCTATGGTTTTAGCCCTAGTTACGCTAGGCAAATGGTTAGAAGAATTAAGCAAGCGCAAAACGGGTGAAGAAATAGAAAAATTAAGCAAAATGATTCCCGATACGGTTACCGTTCTCGTCGGCGAAGAAGAGAAAGTTATCGCTACCGCGCAATTGAATGAGGGGGATATAGTTATCTTGCGCGCAGGCGATTTTTCACCGACGGACGGGGTTGTTGTAGACGGTTACGCAGGGGTTGATAAATCCGCCATAACGGGCGAAAGCTTGCCGGAAGAAATTTCCGTAGGCGGCAAGGTTTTTTCGGGTAGCATAATCAAAACGGGGTACTTAAAAGTTAAGGCGGAAAGAGTCGGCGGCGAAACGCTTTTTTCTAGAATAGTAGATATAGTTAAAACCGCCGGCGCAAGCAAAGCTCCGGCTCAAAAGTTTGCAGATAAAGTGTCGGCGGTATTCGTGCCGACGGTTACCGTAATCGCGATTATAACTTTCGTTACGTGGTTTATAATCGCGGGATATTACGAAGCTTTTAAATACGGAATAACAGTACTCGTCGTGTCGTGTCCGTGCGCATTGGGGCTTGCAACGCCCGTTGCCGTTATGGCTGCTACGGGTAAGGCGGCTTCGCTCGGGGTGTTGTATAAAGACGCCGAGGCGCTGCAAAAAATGGGTTCTATAAAATACGCATTGTTAGATAAAACCGCAACCATTACCGAAGGCGCGCCTAAAGTTACCGATTTTATAAATTATTCGGCAATAGATAACGCAAAGATTTTTGCAATCGTTTCCGCTCTAGAAAGAGAGTCTAATCATCCGCTTAAAAACGCCGTTACGGAATTTTGCGGAGATACCGACGTTAAAATAAGCGGTTTCGAATACGTTATCGGAAAGGGTATCGTCGGCGAAGCCGAAGGTCAAAAATATTACCTTGGCAATTTTAAGACCGTTACGGACGATAGAAATTTCGTGGGGAAAACGGTTATTACTTTGTCTGACGGCGTAGACGTTCTTGCGGCGTTTGGCATTGCGGATACCGTAAAAGAAAGCAGTGTAGAAGCCGTTTCCGAGCTTAACCGAATGGGCGTTGCTTCCGTAATGATAACAGGCGATAACCAAAGCGCGGCTAAACGCGTTGCCGAAGAAACGGGGATAAAAGAGTAT
>CAZXOQ010000013.1:1861-20967 GCA_964642415.1 uncultured Christensenella sp.
AGGTATTGCCCGAGGGTAAAGCTCTTGAAACTGAAAAATACAAGAAAAAAGGACTTACCGCATTTGTCGGCGACGGCATAAACGATAGCCCCGCGCTAAAAACCGCCGACGTCGGCGTTGCCGTGGGCACGGGAACGGATATAGCGATAGAAAGCGCAGACGTTATTTTGGTAAACGGAAAACTTAGCGCTTTATGCGATTGCATAAGACTAAGCAAACGCGCAACGAGAATAATAAAGGGCAATTTATTTTGGGCGTTCTTTTATAACGTTTTGTTTATTCCCGTGGCGGCAGGGGTGTTCGCGTTTTGCGGATTTACCTTTACGCCCGCGTTGGCTTCGGCGTGTATGTGTTTAAGTTCGTTATTCGTTGTCACCAACGCGCTTAGGGTAAGAGGTTATAACGGCGAAAAAGAAAGGCTCGCCGCAAAAAATAAAGGAGGCAGTAAAATGAAAATTAAGGTAGAAGGAATGATGTGCAAACATTGCGCCGGCAAGGTTACGGAGGCGTTATCCGCCTTATCGGGGGTAAAAAGCGTTTCCATCGATTTGAAAAAGAAACTCGCGATAATCGACGGCGAAGTCGAAGAAGTTGCCGTTAAGCAAACGATAGAAAACGCAGGTTACGGTTATAAGGGGATTGTCGGCTAACCGATGGATAGAATTTATTGCTGCATAGATTTAAAAAGTTTTTTCGCTTCGGTAGAATGCGTCGAACGCGGACTGGATCCGTTTAAATCTAAGCTCGTCGTTGCCGATCCCGATAGGGGTAGCGGCACGATTTGTCTTGCCGTAAGCCCCGCGATGAAAGCCGTCGGCGTAAAAAACCGTTGTCGTATTTTTGAAATTCCTAAAGGCTTAGAGTATATCGTTGCAAAACCGAGAATGAAACTGTATATGAAAAAATCTTTGCAGATATATTCGGTGTATTTGCGATTTGTTTCTTCTGAAGACATTTTAGTGTATTCTATCGACGAGTGCTTTATAGATTTTACGGAATACGTTAAGCTTTACGGCAAAAGCGGAAAAGAGCTTGCAAAGCTTTTGATTGACGAAGTTTATAAAGAAACGGGTATTCGCGCCGCCGCGGGAGTGGGAACGAATTTATTTTTAGCTAAGGTCGCGTTAGACGTTACGGCAAAGCACGCAGCGGATTTTATAGGGTATTTAGACGAATCCGAGTTCAAAAAAACAATTTGGCGACATAAGCCCATTACCGATATTTGGAATATCGGCAACGGCACTGCCGAAAGACTGAAAAAATACGGCATTTACGATTTATACGGCGTAGCGCATTATCCCGAAGAGTCGTTGTATAGAGAATTCGGCGTCAACGCGGAGCTGCTTATAGACCACGCCAACGGAATAGAACCTTGCACGATAAAAGACGCGCACGCGTATAAGTCTAAAACGGCGTCGCTTTCTAACGGACAAGTGCTTTTTTCCGATTATTCTAAAGAAGACGCGCTTATAATCTTAAAAGAAATGACGGACGCGCTTGTTTGCGAATTGATAGAAAAGCAACTTGCAACCGATTCCGTTTCGGTGTTTATCGGGTTTGCGGATAAAACTTTGCCAACTCGCGGCGGAACGTCGAAGTTGCCGTCTTATACCGATTCGTATAAAACCGTATTGTCTTATATAGAAAAACTTTTCGACAAGTTTGCGCCTAACGGCTATAAAATACGTAAAATAAACGTCGGGCTTAATAATCTTGTTCATAAAGATTACGTCGTTTACGACTTGTTTACCGATAAAGAGAAATCGGATAAAGAGGCGTCTTTATTGCAAACCGTGGTGAACGTAAAGAAAAAATACGGCAAAAACGCGTTGCTTAGGGGCACGAGCTATCAAGATAAAGCAACCGCAAGAATGCGTAACGGATTGATAGGAGGGCATAATGGCGGAGAGGATTAAAATGAGCGTGGCGGATAGGGCAAAGCAATTTCTTCCCTTTTCTCCGCTTAAAGGTTACGACGAAATGATTGCTTCTTTAGACGAGGAAGTTGCCGAACGCGCGGTTCTTACCGAAGAACAAGCGGATATTTTGTCGGAGAGGGTTAAAAGTATAAAAAAGGGAGATATGGTTCGCGTAAAATATTATACCGACGGCAAATACGTTACCGCGCGCGGTATGGTTTCGGCAATAGATCTTACGTTAAGAAGCATAACCGTAGTGAAAAATAAGATTGGTTTTGACGACCTTTACGAGCTTTTTATAGAGGAATTATGAAATTGATATTAGCGAGCAATTCGCCCAGAAGAAAACAAATTTTAGAAGAAAACGGCTTTGATTTTACCGTTATGGTAGGTAATTATTCCGAAAAGAACGCAAGCGATCCCGTCGATACCGCCGTAAAAAATGCGGAAGGCAAAGCGCGCGACGTATTCGATAGGATTAAAAATAAAAAAGATTGCGTAGTTATCGGTGCGGATACCGTCGTTTGTTATAACGGAGCGCAACTCGGTAAACCTCAGTCTGAAGCCGACGCCGTTCAAACGCTAAAAACGTTGTCGGGCAACGTGCATACCGTGGTTACGGGCTATGCAGTCGTTTCCGAAAATAATACGGTAACGGGCAGCGCCGCCACAAAAGTTGTGTTTAACGAGCTTTCTTCGGAGCTTATCGAAGAATACGTAAAATCGGGGCTGCCTATGGATAAAGCGGGTAGCTACGGTTTGCAAGACGGTTTTCCGATCGTTAAAGAAATAAAAGGCGATAGATATAACGTTATCGGATTGCCCTTATATAAAATAGAAAAATACATAAAAGATTTTAAAAAAGAAAGAAACTAAGCCTTTATCTTACGCAAAAATTACCGCGCTACCGCATAAAACACGTCTTTGCTGATGTCTTCGACGGATAGAGTAAAGAGGATGAGATTACCGCGTCGCAACGTCAATGCCGTTGCTCCTCGTAATGACGAAAGGGGCGTAATGACGAAATAAAAAAGCGGAAGAGATTACCGCGCGGTTGGCAACGCTCCTTGTAAAGACGGAATAAAGTGCGTAACGACGTAATTTATAGGTCAATAAATAGTCAAAAAGGATAAAACGGGCAATATTCGCGATAAATGAGTCGGATAATTTTTTATTATCCGATTTTTTTATTGTCTTTTTTGTTAAAATATAGTAAAATAATGATAACCTGTCGTTTACGACAAAAAAATAAAAGAGGAAGATAAAGCTTGTTTCGTTTTGGCGAAAAAATGGATAAGGCAAAGGCAAACTGCGTAAACCCCGTGGTGTTAGCATTCGTGGGGGACGCTGTATATTCTCTTTTCGTAAGAGAAAGGCTTACTTTTATGAGCGACGGCAAAGCGGGAGAGCTTAATAAACTTGCCGTAAAAGAGGTAAAAGCAACCGCCCAAGCCGAGTTGATAAAAGAACTTTTGCCGCAGCTTACCGAAGAAGAAGCCGCTATCTTTAGGCGTGCGCGCAATGCTAAAAAAAACACGCGCGCAAAAAACGCGAGCGTAGCGGAATATAACCTTTCTACGGGGTTCGAAGCGGTGCTTGGTTATTTGTATCTTACCGGAAACGAAGAAAGACTTGATTTTATACTAAATAAAGGAATTCAATAATGAAAATAGAAGGCAGAAACGCAGTTTACGAATTACTTAAAACGGATAGAGAAATAGATAAAGTTCTCGTTCAAAACGACCTTAAAGACGATGCAAGCAAACGTCTTATAAACGTTATGCGCTCGCATAAAGTCAAGGTGCAGCTAGTCGATAAATACGTTATCGAAAAAGAAAGCGAAAGTAAGCGCCATCAAGGGTTTATCGCTTTTACTTCCGAATACGAATACGCCGATTTGTACGACGTTTTAGACGAGCTAAAAGATAAAGACGGATTAGTCGTTCTTTTAAATGAAATTTTAGATCCGCACAATCTCGGCAGCATTATCAGAGTTTGCGAATGTGCCGGCGTAGACGCGCTTATTATATCTAAAGACCGTTCCGCTTCCGTTTCGGATACGGTTATGCGTATCTCGGCGGGCGCGGCAAATCACGTTAAGGTGGCAAGAGTTACAAACGTAAACAACGCTATAGATAAGCTTAAAGAAGAGGGCTTTTGGGTTTATGCCGCAGAGGTCGGCGGAGAAAGCCTTTATAAGTCTAACCTTAAGGGCAAGCTTTGTCTTGTAATCGGCGGAGAAGATAGCGGTGTTAAAAGGCTTACTAAAGAAAAATGTGACGGTATACTGTCTATACCGATGTTCGGCAAAGTTAATTCGCTTAACGCGTCGGTGGCTTGCGGCGTAGTCGTTTACGAAGCGGTAAGGCAAAGAAGCCTTAAATAATCGGAGCGTTTGTACAGTGGATAAAAGGGAGTTTAATGCTATTAGCGACGAAGAACTCGTTACTATTGCGATGTCCGAAAAGCCCGTTGCCGAAAGCGCGCTAGACGAACTGCTTAAAAGATATAAAAGCGTAGTCAATTCGGTAGCGCGCGGATATTTTTTAAGCGGCGGCGATACGGACGATTTGGTTCAAGAGGGTATGATAGGCGTTTTTAAGGCGATATGTTCTTATAACGGGAGCATTGCATTTAAATCTTATGCGTTAAAGTGCATAAAAACGGGTATACTTTCAGCGATAAAAAAATCTAACAGAGATAAAAACAAACCGCTTAATAACTTTACTTCGCTTTCGATAGGCGATGGCGACGACGCCGATAAAAGCGAGCTTATGCGCGGTTCGGATACCGATCCCGAACAAGAATATATAAATAAAGAAAACGAAAAAGAACTTATCACCAAAATAAAAGCCGAGCTAAGCGATTTAGAGTTTCGCGTGTTGTCGCTGTATCTTCAAGGCTTTTCGTATGACGATATAGCCAAAAGCACGGGCAAAAACACCAAATCGGTGGATAATACCGTTCAAAGAATAAGAAATAAGCTTTGTCGCGTTAAAAACGCGTAAAAGGAGCAATAATGTCATATCTCGCATTATACAGAAAATACCGCCCTACTCGTTTTGACGAGCTTATCGGGCAGGAACACGTGGTCAGAACGCTTGTAAATCAAATAGAAAGCGGCAGGCTCGGGCACGCGTATTTGTTTACGGGTACGCGCGGAACGGGCAAAACCACCGCAGCCAAGATTTTCGCCAAAGCGATAAATTGCGAGCATCCCGTAAACGGTTCGCCTTGCGGTAAATGCGCGGTATGCAAAGCGCTTGCCGATCCTTCTAATATAGATATTTTAGAAATAGACGCGGCTTCTAACAACGGCGTAAACGAAATACGCGAATTAAGAGAAAACGTTCAGTTTCCGCCGGTTTCGGCTAAATATAAAGTATATATCGTAGACGAAGTGCATATGCTTTCGGGTGCGGCGTTTAACGCTTTGCTAAAAACGTTGGAAGAACCGCCCTCGCATGCGGTATTTATTCTCGCAACCACTGAAGTCCATAAAATCCCCGCAACCATACTTTCAAGATGTATGCGTTTCGATTTTAGGTTGGTTTCAACCGACCGCATTGCGGAGCTTATCTCCGCCGTTTACGACGATCAGGGCAAAGAGTATGAAAAAGAAGCCGTATACGCGATTGCAAAAGCGGGCGAAGGCAGCGTAAGGGACGCGCTTTCGGTTGCGGATATAGCGATTTCTTGCGGGAAGGGTAAGCTTACGTATTACGACGTATCCGAAATATTAGGGACTTCCGACAGCGCAACGCTTATAGGTTTTGCTAAAGAGCTTTTAAGCGGCAATGCCGGCGGCGCGTTAGAAACGGTTGATAGGTTGGCTTCGCTCGGCAAGAGTATGGGTGTGCTGATTAAAGACGTCGTTTCGCTGCTTAGAGACGTGCTTATCGTAAAAACCTGCGTCGGTGCGGAAAAAATTCTCGCATTGCCCGCGTCGCGTTTTAACGAACTGAAACAACTTGCCGACAAAACTAACGAGCACAGATTGCTTCGCGCAATCGAAGTTTTTGCCGACGCCGAAAGCGAATTGAAATATTCTACAAGGCAACGCGTTATTTTTGAAACGGCGGCGGTCAAGGCTTCTCGCCCCGATACCGATTACGATTTCGACGCCCTTTTATCTCGCATAAAAACGTTAGAAGATAAGCTTTCCGCTTGCGCGGAAAAAACTTATAAAGGCGATATAAAAGAGGACGTTTCGTATAAAAAAGAAAATGCTACGCCTACTGATAACGGGCAATCTAAAGATTCGGAGAGTTCGCAAGAATTACTTAAATTTTCCGATTTTACCGAAACCGAAATCAAGGGCAAACTTCTTACGGGGTTAAGAAGAAAAGGTAGCGAAATGTTGTCTTTGATACTGCAAAACGTCGGCGTTAAGATAAACGGCAGAACTTTGTATTTGCTTCCTACAAACGAAGGCGATAAAAGTATTTTAGAAAAAGAATCCGGCGTTACCGCCGTTAAAAGCGCCCTATCCGAGTTTGAAGGCTTTGACGTGGTTGTAAAAGAGTCCGACGGGGCGAAAGCCGCCGAAGAGATGGACGAGGCAACCGATAACATAAAACGTATTTTCGGTGAAAATATAGTTATAGTAAAATAAATAATCAGTATAATTCTCGCGGTGAACGCGATAGTATAAAATAAATAATAAAGGAGTTAATAATATGGGTTACAGAGGCGGATTCGGAGGCTTTGGCGGAGGCGGCATGGGAAACATGCAAAACCTTATGAAACAAGCGCAAAAGATGCAAGAAGAAATGCAAAAAGCTCAGGCAGAACTTGAGGAAACCGAGGTAGCAGGTTCTAGCGGCGGCGGATTGGTTAAAGTTACCGTAACGGCTAAAAAGGTGGTTAAGGGTATATCGATCGATAAAAACGCCGTAGATACAGAGGACCTTACGATGCTCGAAGACTTGATTATCGCCGCGCTTAACGACGCTTACGGCAAAGCGGACGAGGTTTGTAACGAAAAACTCGGCGCGTACGCGGGGCTCGGTTTATAATTTATGAAAGTTTTTATTGAACCTATCGGTAAGCTTATAAACGAGTTTTCAAAACTGCCCGGCGTGGGGGCTAAAACGGCGCAGCGTTACGCTTATAAAATAATAAATATGACGGAAGAGGACGCAGAACGCTTTGCCGACGCGATACGTTACGCAAAAAAGAACGTGCACTATTGTAAGATTTGCGGCAATTTTTCCGAAGGTGAGATATGCGACGTTTGTAAAACGCGTTCTTCTTCGGTAATATGCGTGGTTAAAGAACCAAAAGACGTTATCGCCATAGAAAAGCTTAACGAATTTAACGGCGTTTATCACGTGCTGCACGGAACGATTTCTCCGCTAGACGGCGTCGGACCGGACGATATAAACGTAAAGGGTTTGCTAACGCGTATTTCGCAAGGCGGCGTTTCAGAGGTTATAATGGCAACCAATCCGGACGTTGAAGGCGAAGCTACCGCAATGTATCTTTCTAATCTTATAAAACCGCTCGGAATCAAGGTTACAAGACTTGCCCACGGCATACCTATTGGCACTGATTTAGAATATGCCGACGAGGTTAGCTTATCAAGGGCTTTTGTGGATCGCAAAACCATTTAGCGCGTCTTGTTTTATGTTAATATAATTTACGGAGGAAATCGATAATGAAAATTTCCGTTCTCGGTTGCGGCAGATGGGGTTCTTTCATCGGTTGGTATTTATGCAATCACGGTAATGCCGTTATACAATGGGGCAGGGCAAACAGTCCTTCCTTTGACGTTTTGAAAAAAACGGGAGCTAACGAATATCTGAAGTTAGACGAAAAAATCGAACTTACGTCTGACTTAGAATACGCCGTTAATAAATCAGACGTAATCGTTATATCGATAAGCGCGCAAGCTCTCAGGTCGTTTATGCAGAGAGTTAACAAGCTCGATATAAAAAATAAAATTTTCGTACTGTGTATGAAAGGCATAGAGGTAGAAACGGGCAAAAGACTTTCCGAAGTAATGGCTGAAAGCGGTGTTTCTCTCGATAACGTTGCCGTATGGGTTGGTCCGGGGCATATTCAGGCGTTTATTAAAGGGCAGCCCAACTGTATGGTTATAGATTCGGTCAATAAAAATTTAGTAAAAACCCTTGTAGACGCTTTTAAAAGCGATTTGATAAGGTTTTATTACGGTGACGATTTGATCGGTAGCGAAATAGGCGCTGCCGCCAAAAACGTTATGGGTATTGCCGCGGGAATGTTAGACGGCATAGATATGGTTACGTTGAAAGGTCCGTTGATGGCGCGCGGGGCAAGAGAGGTAGCTCGGCTTATAAAAGCTATGGGTGGCAACGAATTTTCAGCTTACGGATTATGCCATTTGGGCGATTATGAAACGACGCTTTTTTCTGAGTTTTCTAATAACCGCCGCTTTGGCGAGAACTACGTTAAAGGCATAGCCTTTGAAAAGTTGGCGGAGGGCGTTTCAACCGCTAAGGCAATGAAAATGTTGGGTGAAAAGTACGGCGTAGATTTGCCGATAACAAACGCTATTTATTCTATTATTTACGAAAACAGAGATTATAAAAAGGTTCTTCCCGATTTGTTTTCGAGAGATTCTAAAAAAGAGTTTTATTGTTGATATAATAAAAACTACAATACAACACAGCCGCGGCAACATAGTTGCCGCGGCTGTGTAATTATTAAAAAGTCTTTTATTGTTTTTTGGAGGGTTGTATAATAAAACGACAATGCCGTTGTTTCTAACAAAAACGGTGAAAGGGAAAAGCGATTGGGATTACCACGTCGAAAGCCTTACGACTTTGCTCCTCGTAATAACGCGATTGAAAGCAAAGCGGTTGAGATTGCCGCACTGCGCTTACGTTCAGTCCGTAATGACGTAATATATATGTCATTGCCACGCAAAACTCCGTTTTGCGTGGCAATCAAAAACACAAGTGGTACTCAACCCGTTATTATAGGCAACATTGTTGCCGTGGCAATCTAGCGCGATAGCGCCGTATAAAACTATTTAACCCGTTTTAAAAAATACCAAAACACCACTAATCCTTGGAGGGGTATGCCTATAAGGTAAAGTTTGCCGATGTTGTTTACCGCTTCCGGCGTAAACACAACCACGGATAGGTGTATGGCGGTTATCGCTGTCCATACAAGGCAGGATACGAAAGATTTGTTTAAAAGATTTTTGTTCCAAACACCGCTTAGCACGGTAAGAATTATAAACGAAACGGGCAGCGCGTAGATAAAAAACAACCACGTTTCAGTAAAAGAGGGGATAATAATTTCTATAAAAGCGTAGCCGCATATAGCGACAAGCCAAGCTATCCCAACCGAACACAGGCTGATTAGCAAACGTTTTTTAGAAACGTTCTTTTTTTCAGCTTTAAATGCGGGCATTCCTTCTTTAGGTTCTGCAATAAGCAAATCGAGCGTCGTACCGAAAAAATCGGCTATGTTTTTAAGCGTGTAAATATCCGGAACGGATTCGCCGCGTTCCCATTTTGACACTGCTTTATCGGAATAGTTAAGTTTTTCGGCAAGCTCGGCTTGCGTAAGTTTGGCGTCTTTCCTATATTTTATAAGGTTAACGGCAAAATTTTCTTTCAAATCCATAGTGTAAATATTTTAACATATAACCCGTTTTAAATCAATCGTTTGACGGGTTTTTATTTTTTTGAGGCTTTTTCTCGGCAAAATCGACCGATTTTTATTGACAAAAGAGATAAAAGCTTGCAAATAGAAAGTTAAAATCGTTGAAAAAAATAAGAAATAGTGTTATAATGTATAATGTTGTATTGTAAAATACGGCGTAAATTTTTTCTATACTTAAGGTGTGCTATGAAAAGAATTCAGATAAAAAGCATTTTTTCCGAAGCGGAGAGCTTCGGCGGCAAAACCGTTACCGTATGCGGTTGGGTTAAAACCGTAAGAGATAGCAAAGCATTCGGCTTTATAGAGCTTAACGACGGTTCTTATTTTAAGAATTGCCAAGTGGTTTTCGCAAGAGAAGAGATTGACAATTACGACGAAATAGCCGCGCAAAACGTTGGCGCGTGCCTTAAAGTTACGGGCAATCTCGTTTTAACTCCGGAACGCAATCAGCCGTTTGAGATTCACGCCGAAAAGGTTGAAGTATTAGGTACTTCTTCACCCGATTATCCTTTGCAAAAGAAAAGACATTCGTTAGAATTTTTGCGTACCATACCGCACCTTCGCCCGAGAACAAACACTTTTAACGCCGTTTTCAAAATAAGAAGCGAAGCGGCTTTCGCTATTCACAAGTTTTTTAACGAACGCGGTTTTGTATACGTTCATACGCCTATCGTTACGGGTAGCGATTGCGAGGGCGCCGGCGCTATGTTTCAAATCACCACGCTCGATTTAGATAACGTGCCTAAAACGGAAGAAGGTTCGGCAGATTATTCTAAAGATTTCTTCGGCAAAAAGGCTAGTTTAACCGTTTCGGGACAGCTTGACGTAGAGAATTTTGCTATGGCTTTTGCAAACGTTTATACATTTGGACCTACTTTCCGCGCGGAACACTCTAACACCGTTCGTCACGCGGCGGAGTTTTGGATGATAGAGCCCGAGCTTGCGTTTGCCGATTTAGCCGACGATATGGATTGCGCCGAAGATATGGTAAAATATATCATAAACTACGTTAAAAACAGTTGCAAAGAAGAACTTGAATTTCTTAACAAATTCGTTGATAACGGTTTGCTTGCAAGATTAGACAACGTGGTAAACAATGAGTTTAAGCGGCTAACCTATACCGAAGCCATCGATATTTTGTTAAAGGTAAAAGACCGTTTCGACGCGCCCGTTTATTGGGGTGTAGATTTGCAAAGCGAACACGAGAGATATATTACCGAAGAGGTATTCAAAAAACCCGTGTTCTTAACCGATTATCCTAAAGAAATCAAGGCTTTTTATATGCGCCTTAACGACGACGGAAAAACCGTAGCCGCAAGTGACTTGTTAGTTCCTGGAATAGGTGAGCTTATCGGCGGAAGCCAAAGAGAAGAGAGAATAGACGTTCTTGAAAAAAGAATGGAAGAATGCGGTTTGGTAAAAGAAGATTACAAGTATTATTTGGATTTAAGAAAATACGGCGGGGTAACGCATTCCGGTTTCGGATTGGGCTTCGAGCGTATGATAATGTATCTCACGGGAATAGGCAATATAAGGGACGTTTTGCCCTTCCCCAGAACTTTCGGATCGCTATAATATGATTTTCGATATAGACGGTATAGAAGAAAAAATCGGATATCGGTTTAAAGACAAAATGCTGCTCAGAAGATGTTTTACTCATTCTTCTTATGCAAACGAGCATAAAGAAAGCAATAACGAACGTCTTGAGTTTTTCGGCGATACCATAATCAAGTTTATCGAAACGGAATATCTTTATAAAAACGTCGGCGGCGACGAGGGCGACCTTACCGCCGCAAGACAAAAGATAGAGAACAACGAGTTTTTTCTTAAAACGGTTAAGCGTTTAGAGTTGGATAAATACGTGTTGCTTGGCAACGGTCAGCAAAAAAACTCGCGTAAAGACGAAAAGTTGTTTTCAAGCGTATTCGAAGCGCTTACCGCCGGCATTTATTTAGACGGCGGTATGGACGCTGCAAAACGATTCGTTAAAAATACCGTTATCGCGGATTTTGAATCAAGGGAAAAATCGAAAGAAAAACAAGAGATTGTAAAAGATTATAAAAGCGAATTTCAAGAATACGTTCAAAAACGCAAATTGGGTGCTGTTTCTTACGAATTGCTTTCTAAAAACGGTCCCGATCACGTGCCGGAATTTCGCGTGGCGGCGTTGCTTAACGGCAAGCGCGTGGCGGAAGGAAAGGGGCAAAGCAAAAAACACGCAGAGGCGTTAGCGGCGCGCGACGCGCTTTTAAGACTAAAAAAACAGGACGGTAACAGACTGTGAATTTTGAAAAGGTAGAGCTTTACGGTTTTAAGTCTTTCGCAGATAAGGCGGAAATTAAATTCGGAAACGGAATAACGGGAATTGTCGGACCTAACGGCTGCGGAAAATCTAACGTAGCCGACGCTATTCGTTGGGTTCTCGGCGAACAGTCGGCAAAGAGCTTGCGCGGTTCTAGTATGCAAGACGTTATATTTGCAGGTACGCAAAACAGAAAATCCCTTTCTTATTGCGAGGTTTCGCTTTTTTTCGATAACAGTAACAAAATGTTCAGTATCGATTATAACGAGGTTATAATAACCAGAAAACTGTATCGTAGCGGCGAAAGCGAATATTTTATCAATAAGCAACCTGCAAGACTTAAAGACATAGTCGATTTATTGCACGAATGCGGTATCGGTAAAGAAGGTTATACGATAATCGGTCAAGGTAAGGTAGAAGAAATTATGTCGGCAAAGCCCGAAGACCGTCGTATGATTTTTGAAGAGGCTACCGGCATTGCGAAATTTAAAACCAGAAAAATCGAATCGGAAAGAAAACTAGATCGCACGCACGAAAATTTGGTTCGTTATAACGATATTATTTCCGAAATAGAAAACCAACTGGGTCCGCTTGAAAAACAAGCGGAAAAAGCAAAGGAATTTAACGAGCTTTCCGAACAACTGAAATTTCACGAGCTTAATACGTATATAGCTAAGGTGGACGGTGTAGAGAGCGCAAAGGGGAAAATTAACGATAGGATCAACGGGATAAACGAGCAATCTTCTCTTCGTCAATCGGAGCTTGCCACCGCGCAATCCGAATACGAAACGATTTTTGCAGATATTTCCGCAACGGACGAAAGACTTAAAAAACTGAACGACGAGCTTTTAGAAAAGCGCGTCGGAATGGAAAAAGCTACGGGAGATAAAAAACTTTTTGAACAAAGGATCTCTTATTTCGAGGGGCAAATAGAACGCGCCGAAAGCGAAATTAAAGATAACGAAAAACTTATAGAAGAATGTGAAAGCACTCTTTCCGCAAACGAAAAAACCATTTCGGACGCAAACAACAAACTCAAAAAATTAGAAAAAGACGCTGACGAGCTTAACGGAAAATTTATCAATATTTCGCAAAAACTCGCTTTAGGCGAGGAGCTTGCCGAACAAAACCGCAAAAAGCTTATTCAATCGATAGAATCCCTTTCGGATATAAAGTTAAGTCGCGGCACGGCTTCCGTAGAAAAGCAAAATCTTACCGAAAAGCTTAACGAGCTTAACGCTAAGGCGGAAGAGCTTAACGCTAAGAGAGATGCTTTGTTTTCCGAAAAAGAACTTACCGACAAGGCTATAGACGAATTAGACATAGGTATTTTCGACTGCAAAAACGATATAGAAAGCAAAGAAGAAGAGGTTCGTTTAGGCAATGAACGCGTTGCCGAAATAGACAACAAAATATATTCGCTTAACTCCGTTATAACCACGCTCGTTACGAGAGATGAGTTTTATCGCGGACTAAAAGAAAATTACGACGGGTATTCTTCTTCGGTTAAGCTTTTAATGAACAAAGCTAAACATAATCCCGAATTGAAAAAACGCATAAAAGGCGTGGTTGCCGAGCTTATTAAAAGCGATAAAAAGTTTGACGTCGCTTTAGAAACGGCTCTCGCGGCTGCCGCGCAAAACGTCGTTACGCTTAATCCGGACGACGCTCGCTATTTGATAGAGTATCTTAAGGTGAACAAGTTGGGCAGAATAACCTTTTTGCCCGTTTCTTCCGTTCGTCCGAGAACGCAAACGAGAGAGGTTTCTTTGGCACTTAACGAGCGCGGCGTTTTAGGCGTTGCAAACGAACTCGTTTCTTACGACGCGCAGTTTGAAAACGTAATTTCTAACCTTTTAGGCAATACGATTATTGTCGATACGATAGAAAACGCTACCGCGATAGCTAAAAAATACCGCTTTGCTTTTAAGATGGTTACGCTTGACGGCGACGTGTTTTCAACGCAAGGCGCTATGACGGGCGGCTCTCGCAGACAAGACGCTCCCGGACTTTTATCGGGGGATAGAAAGATAGAAGATAACGCCGCTACGCTCGCTGCTAAACGTGCCGAAATGGATAAGCTTAAAGAGGAAAAATCCGCGCGCGAAGTTAAAAGAGATAAAGCGTTTGAAGAATTAGGCATTCTTAACGACCTTTGTAACGAAAAACGCCGCAGGCTTGTTGCCGAACGGGAAAAACAATCGGCTTATGAAAAAAATCTTTCCGAAACAGGCAGAGAGATAGAAACCAATGCCGAACTTACCGACGAGATAAACGCACGCTTGCTTAAAGTTTCCGAAAGCGTCGAAAATATCGATTTAGGCGGTCAAAAGCTTGAAGAAGATAAAGAAAAAGCCGCTAGCTCGGCGGATAAACACCGTCAAGAATACGACGAACTTAAAAAACAGCGCGACGCTTTATCCGAAGAACATACTAAAATCAGATTAGAAATTACTTCGTTAAAGGCGGAAATAGCTTCGCTTACCATCGACGACGAAAGACTTGAAAATAACGTAAAAGAGTCAAAAGAAGCAAACGCAAGGCTTAAAGAAAGCAACGCAGGCGCTGCCGCAATGATAGAACAGCTGAAGTTAGACGAAGAAAAAGTAACTCTCAGCAAAGAAGAACAAGATTATATAAACGGTATAAGGGAGCAAATAGATAAAGCTGACGAATATAAGCTTAAGTTGCGCGAAAGGCTTAACGCTAACGGCGAAAAGCGCGATTATTTAACCGAGCAGCTTAATCTTCTTTCCGAAAAGAAGCATCAAGAAGAAATCGCTCTCGCAAAAATCGATTCAGACCTCGAAAATATGGGCAACAATATTTTAGAGGATTATCAAGAAACTTACGAAACGGCGCTAAAATTCCGTCAAGAAGGGTACGACGCTTCTATCGGTGAGTCCGAGATAGGCAGAATAAGAAGAAAACGTTCTTCACTCGGCGCAATCAATGCAACCGCGATAGACGATTGCAAGGCGCTTAAAGAGCGTTATGACGAAATGCTTATGCAAAAAGACGATCTTGAAAAAGCGGAAAACGACCTTAAAGAAGCAATTGAAAAGATTAAAGGTGAAATGCTTACGCAGTTCGACGACGGATTTAAAAAGATAAGCGAGAACTTCCAAAAGATTTTCAAAGAGCTTTTCGGCGGCGGAAGAGCGATGTTAGAATTAGATTATTCTCAAGTTGACGATAAGTTAGAAGCGGGAATAGAAATAATTGCCGAACCTCCCGGAAAAAAATTGCAAAAACTATCGTTGCTTTCCGGCGGAGAAAAGGCGCTTACGGCGATAGCTATTTTGTTCTCTATCTTAAAACTTCGCCCGATGCCGTTTTGCGTGCTTGACGAAATAGAAGCCGCTCTTGACGAAGCCAACGTAGACAGATTCGCCAGATATTTGAAGAAGTTTTCTGAAGAAACGCAATTTATCGTTATTACGCACAGAAAACCGACGATGGAACTTGCCGACGCGCTTTTCGGCGTAACTATGCAAGAAAAGGGCGTAAGCAAAACTGTTTCCGTAAAGCTTTCCGACGTTGAAAAAATAGAAAACGAAGTGCTTGCTTAATGAATTTTTAAAGGATTTTTATGGGATTATTCGGTAAATTAAAAAACGTTCTTTCAAAAACAAGGGACGGCATTGCAAAAAAACTTAACGACCTTTTTTCTAAGAATAAGCTTGGCAACGAGTTTTACGAAGAGTTAGAAGATATCCTTATTTCTTCCGACGTTTCCGTTAATACTTCTATGGAAATCGTTGAAGAAATAAAGGAAACTGCCGTAAAAGAAAAATGTAAAGATAAAGATTACGTTATCCAACTTCTAAAAAACGAGCTTTTCGATACTCTTAACTATGCGGATGCATTGCAAGTTAAAACGCCTGCCGTTATTATGGTTGTGGGCGTAAACGGCGTCGGCAAAACCACTACTATCGGCAAGCTTGCAAATAAATTCGTAAAAGAAGGCAAAAGCGTTACGATTGCCGCTGCCGATACTTTCCGCGCTGCAGCAGCCGATCAGCTTACCGTTTGGGCTGATAGGGCAAAGGTAAGAATAATCAAGCATGCCGAGGGGGCTGACGCGTCCGCCGTGGTATTTGACGCTATTTCTTCGGTAAAGGCTAAAAATACCGACGTTTTGATTATAGATACCGCGGGGCGGTTACACGTAAAAGCGAATTTGATGGAAGAGCTTAAAAAAATGGGCAGAGTGGTAAACCGCGAATTCCCCGAAGCAAATTTTTACAAGCTTATCGCGCTTGACGCAACCACGGGGCAAAACGCCTCTTCTCAGGTAGAAACTTTTAACCAAGCGGTGGGGCTTGACGGAATAATATTAACCAAACTTGACGGAACGGCAAAGGGCGGTTTTATCGTTTCGTTATCGTACGAGCTTGAAATTCCCGTTTGCTACGTCGGTACGGGCGAAAAAATCGACGATATAGAAGATTTCGACGCAAAAGAATTTATAGAAGCAATGTTTTAATTTTTTTAAGATAAAGATACTTAGAACTCTCGGTTTAGCTTTTTAGTTAGCCCGAGAGTTTTTTGTAAACAAAAACCCCTAGATAGATTGGTGGTAAAGAAAAGGTTTAGCGTTGAACAAAAATCCTCCGTTTGTGTAAAATAAAAGTTGCGACTTTCCGGTTGCAATAAATAAAAACAAGCGGAGGATTTATGAAAAAAGAAAATTTTACTAGGAATAGTTTAACACAAGGTAAATATCCTTGGGGATGAATATAAAATCAATCAAACGGTAAATTCGTTAAAAACGACTGCGTTAAAGCGGTCGTTTTTTGTGTATCAAAATAGTTATAGAACAAAAAAGTTAGATTTCCAAAAAGAAACAATTTACTAAGCTGCTTTATTTGCTTGACAAGTTAATGTAGGTGAACTATAATAATTAACGAAGAATAAGGTTTTGGAGATTACGGTGGATAAGTATTTAAATGCAAATATTGTGTTCTCTAAATTCAGTAGAGATTATATGGGGCTAAAAGGCGGTTTGCCCGTTAGACCTAGCGAATTGGCGGTTTTGAATATCATTACAAGGCGAGAGGGAAAGTTCACGCCGTTAATGATAAAAGAACTTTTGGGCGTTTCTAAGCCTATGATTACCGCGCATATTAATATCCTTGAAAAGAAGGGGTATATATACAAAGATTTCGTGTTAAAAGACAAGCGCAGTTTTTACGTTATGCCTACGGATAAAGCTAACGCGCTCGTAGACGAAGCCGAGCGGAAAACGACCGCGAAACTGAAAGAAATTGAAAGCGCAATCGGCGAAGAAAAATTTGAAGAACTTATTGATTTATTAACAAAAGCGGAAGCGAAGTTGAAAGGAGAATAAATTATGGATATTAACGATAAGATTTGGAACCCGTGGCACGGTTGCCACCGTTACAGCGAAGGTTGCCAAAATTGCTACGCTTATTTTTTAGATAAGCGTTACGGCAGGGATACGAACGAAGTGGTAAAGAACAAATCCGACTTTAATTTGCCCGTAAAAAAGGACAAAAACGGCGCGTGGAAATTGCCGAGCGGTTCTTACGTTCGCGTGTGTATGGCAAGCGATTTCTTTTTAGAAGAGGCTGACGCTTGGCGAATCGAGGCTTGGGATTTTATACGTCGCAGAAAAGACGTGACGTTTTCGCTTTTAACGAAGCGCGCAAATAGAATAAAAGATTGTTTGCCGTACGATTGGGGCGATGGATGGGATAACGTTGCTTTTTCGGTTTCGTGCGAAAACCAAAAGAGGCTTGAAGAGCGTATGCCGTTTTTACTCGATCTCCCCACAAAACACCGTTGGGTGAGTTTGAAACCCTTTATCGGCGAAGTGGATATCGAACCGTATCTTGCGACGGGCAAGATAGAAACGGTGCTTGCCGGCGGCGAAAATTATTTGGGTTCTCGTCCGTTGCACTACGAATGGGTGAAAAAGGTACACGACGCTTGCGAAAAGTATAACGTTCAACTTATTTTCGGGCAAACGGGCAACGTTTTTGTGGTGGACGGAAAGGAATATAAAATCCGCAACCGTACCGATCAAATGGTGCAGGCGTTAAAGAGCGGATTATATTATCCGCCCGTAGATATCGACGCGCGCATAAACGAAATTTACGAAAGAAAAGCGGCGATGAAAGAAGCGATGGCAAGGGGTAGAAAACCCAGAGAAGACGACAAATTTCATTGCTGAGGCGGATAATATGACGAAACAGGGAATTATAGATTTTATATCCAAACAAAGAACCTCTTTAATATCTTCGGTAGACGAAAACGGCTATCCCGCTACGCGCGCGCTTATTCAGCCCGTGCTAGTAGATGGCAACGATATTTATTTTGCAACGTACACTTCGTCGAGAAAGGTGGCGCATTATCGTAACAATCCGAAAGCGTGCGTGTATTTCTATTCGAAAGGTCAGTCGTTTCAGGGTGCGGAAATTAAGGGCGAAATGCAAGTTTTGACCGACCAGGCGACGAAATCTCAATTTTGGAAGCCGTTTTTCAACCGTTTTTATAAAAAAGGCGTCACCGACCCCGATTATTGCATACTAAAATTTACGGGATTAGAAGCGCAATGGTTTTCTAACTTCAAAACGGAAACGGTAAAGTTTTAACAGAAAAACAAACAAAAAAGACCGCCTTAACGAATGTTTTTGCGCGGTGTGGAGATATGCGACGCCCCGCATTTCGGTGACTATAAAAGGAGAGAATAATATGGAAAAGCTTACGTTTTATCCCGAACACCCGTCGGGTGCAAAAACACATATCATAGAAACGACGGCAATGCCGATTTTAGAACAAGGCGCGCCTTTTGCGGTGAAAACGCTTTGCGCCGAATTTCGCACGGACGAAAATCGCTTTTACGAAAAGTACGCGGATAAACGCTTTGAAGTGGCGGGAATCGCCAAAAAAGTCGGACCGGATATTCATAATAAACCGTCGATAGAACTTTCCGATAGCGCAAACGGGCAAACTTACGCGCTTGTGATTTTTCCGACGAAAGATCATTACGAAAGAGTGAACGTAGGCGACCTTGTAACCGTACGCGCAAACTATTTGGTTATGAGCAATAGTTACGGCGTAGTTATGAAATTCAGCGAACTGATTTCTGTGCAAAAACGATAACAAAAAAGGAGAAAATAAAATGAAACGGCTTGATCGTTTAGGGCTTGGTTGTATGGGAATGTCTTGCTATCGCAATCCCGAAAATTCGTTAAAAACTA
>CAZXOQ010000014.1:0-20725 GCA_964642415.1 uncultured Christensenella sp.
GTATTCTCCTTTGTTTTTCTTCGATATGTTATACCGTACTGCTGTAAAAGCTAAATTTTAGTTTTACTCAAAATCATTATTTGTCCAACTGCAAAAATAAGGTGATTTTTGTTTTTGAACACAAGTATTTTTAATCTTTTCTCTTCAAATCACTCAAAAAGGCTCAATTTTGCCTATTTCAAGCCAATTTTTGATCATTTTCGTTCGAGACAAACGAGCGTCTCCACGTGCTTGGTTTGAGCGAACATGTCGTAAGTTTTTATTTCATCTATTTTATAACGCGGTTGAAAATTATTACTACGTTTAATCTCGCCGTTTTCTTCTTGTAATGTTCCCACAAGAAGCCCTACGTCTCTTGCTAAAGTTGAGGGTTTACAAGACACGTAAACGATTTTATCGATATCGTTTTTTATAAGAGAACGTATAACGCGAATATCGCAACCTTTTCTCGGCGGATCGAGAACCACGGTAATTTTAGCTCCGTTTGCCCTTTCGCGCGCAACGATAGAAGGCAAAATTTCTTCGCAACTTGCGCAATAATTAGTTATTTTATCGCTTAATTTATTTTTCTTTGCAACGGAATCGGCAATATTTACAGCTTCTTTTACAATCTCTATTCCGATAACTTTTTTAGCCTTTTTAGCCAAAATAGCCGTTAAAACGCCTGCTCCACTATACGCGTCGATAACGGTTGAATTTTCGTCCGCGGCAACGGCTTGCGATACTGCGGAATACAGTTTAGAACAAACCGATCTATTCACCTGCATAAAGCTCAAAACGCCCGTATCGTATTTAACCCCGAGCATTTCGGAACTGTACGATTTTTGACCGCATACGCAAAAAAACTCTTCTCCGTAAATAACGTTAGTCGGCTTAGGATTGTAGTTGATAAACAAAGAAAATTTCATTTTAATTTCTTGTTTAAGCAATTCCGTAAGCAAATCTAAACGCGGCAAGTTTCTTTTTGTAGAAACGACAACGATTATAAGCTTATCTTTTATTTCTTTTGCGGTAATTTCTCTTACGTCACCCGATAAAGTTTGTTCGTTATACCCTTTAAGCCCCGCTTGCAACATATAAGACTTAAACGCTTTTATCAAATTTTCCGTCCAAAGAGCGTTTATAAGGCAATCGTCGATTTCAATTATTCTGTGCGAATTTTCAGCATAAAAACCTATTTGCGGTCCGTTTTCGCCGTCGCCGACGGGAAGTTGAAGTTTATTTCTGTATCTAAACTCGTTATCTCCTCTTACGGCAGGTTTAATCTCTACGTCTATGCCCGCTATTTTCTTAAAACAAACGGCAACGCTGTTCGATTTTACTACAAGCTGCTCGGTATATTTTAAGTGCTGAAGATTACATCCCCCGCACTTAGCAAATACCGGACATTTTGGTCTAACCCGTTCTTCCGCCGGAGTAAGAATCTCAAGAGCTTTGCCGTAAGCGCATTTTGAAGTAACCTTTAAAACGCGATACCTAACTTTTTCTCCCGGCAAGGCATACGGAACGAAAACAGTTCCGTCTTCTGTTTTTATAATGCCTTCGCCGTTTACGCCTATACAAGAAACGATATCCGTTCTCTCTTCGTTTTTCCTTAGCATAAGTAACCTTTATTTGTCGCGATTTTTAATAATTCTGTCGAGATACGCGTCTATAACCCTTTTCACGACAAAGATAAACCGATCGAAAATAAAATAAAAGATTACCGCTACAACCCCGATAAAATAAATTAAATTATCTTCTAACCAACTTAAAAATTGCGGAAATTCACCCAAAGACAATCCCAACACAGAGGTATAATAAAAAAACGCGCCGTAAAAATATAACACGCACCATATTATACCCGTTATAATTCTTACCGCGGGTTTAAGCTTTTTTTCTCTTATCATTTCCGCTATTATCGGATACAATCCGAAAAACAAAAAGAAAGAGGGAAAAACCACCGAATAAAATCTTGGCAAAGAAAAAATCAAAGCTATAACCCCGCCCGCGGCGTAAGAAAGAAAGCACCCCTTATACGAACCGTAATAAAGGGGAAGCATCACAAACGCCGACGCAAGAACCAAAGAAACCAAATCGGCTACGTCAAAATACGCGCCGATAGTCAACGATATTGCAACGAAACCCGCGCTTATCGCGGAAATCGCCAGTACCCTACTCTTCATTTATCATCTACAGCACATGCTGCAAAGCATATCCATACAACACCAAGTCGCACAAAAAGAACAACAATCGTTCATTCCCGTGCCACCCATTTGCCTTTCGGTTGTTCTGTGTGCGTCGTTTTGCGAATAGCCGGAATTGCCGGAATGAAACTGTTTTTCGTTAAAATCTATTTTTTGTTTAAGCTTGGTATAAGAATCCGCGTATTTTTCGTTATGCGGCTCCATATTCATTGCTATTTCAAGCTGTTTTTTGCTTTCGTTTATCCAATTCTTTTTATAAAAAACAACCGATTGCAAATAGTGCCATTCGGCGTTTCTGTCATAAACGTCGTCAAGTTTTGCTTGAGCGGCGGCAAGATTGCCGTTTTTGATAGCTTTTTCTATTTCGCTGAAATCGGGTTTTTCACCGTACGCAGCGTTATGGTGAAGCTTTCTGTCGGCAACGATTTCGGAATAAGCGGTTTCTACTTTAGTAAGCATTCTTGCAGCCGCATTGCCCGCTTCTCCCTCGTAAAAACGCTCTTTAGAATATTTGTCTTTAAGCTTTTTATAAGCGGCGTCAAGATCTTCGTCCGTTGCGTTTTGCGATATTCCTAAGATATCGTAGTATTCTTGCATTTTTTATTCTCCATAATTTTTTTTGTTTGTTCTCTCAATCCGTTTATTAACACGTTATCGGTTAAATCGTGATTGAATTTATATTTCAGTTTTTGCGCGGATTCGGCTATTTGCGTTAGTACGCCGCCGAAAGTTATAAAAACGTCTTGCCCGAATTTTTTTAGCAATTCCTCTTTACATCCGGCATCGGGAAACGCGTTAACGAAAACGTTGAAAGAATTTTTTTTCAAATCTTTATCGAAATCGTCTAGCGCGTCTATAAGATAAATCCACTTGCCGAGAGCGTAAAACAACTCTGCGGTAGCTTCGTCGGAAAGCTCCCCCAATAAGGTAGAAGCGATATCCGCCATCATACAACCGAACGGATCGGCTGAACGGTCTATACTGTCGCATTTTGCTTTTTCGAGAGCGAGCAACTCGTCATACCGACGCGACACTATCGAATCGAGCTGAGGTTCGGCTTTTTTTGCTTTTTTGTAAGCCTTTCCGAAAAAAGCGCGCGTTAGCCTGCCTTTGCCGGAATCTAAAACGTCGTCGTTAAGCTTATACCTTGCAAGAATAACGTTTAGGGCGGCTATTCTATCGGTTAAAGGGTCGGTCGCGGCGATCGGTCTTTTTGAAATAGGATGAACAATACAATGCTTTTTTTCTATTTTCATATCCAAATCGCACAAATTATGCAAAAGGACGGAAAAAAAAGTCAAATCGTAGTTTAATAAAAACTTTCCCTTTATTCCGCAGGTTTTACCAATGCTTTTGCATAATCCGCAATACGCGGCTTTATAAAGAACGGTATCTTTAACGTACATATTCGGATAATCGGTTTTAACGTAGCCGAACATTTTTTAACCGTTCCTTTTTCTCGGCACTAAGCCGACCTTTTTATAAACCTTGGCAAGCGTTTTATATGCAAGACGCTCGGCTCTTTCAGCACCGTTTTTAAGCACGGCATCTAAATAATCTTTATTTTCAAGCAATTTATTCTTTTCTATTCTTATCGGATCAACCACGTCTGCAACAACTTCGCCCACTTTAAGCTTAAAATCGCCATATCCGCAACCGTCAAACTCTTTTTCGGCTTCTTCAAGCGTTTTATCGGTAAAAGCGCAGTATATCGTAAGAAGATTGCTGATACCCGGCTTATCTTCGGCAAATATAATTTTATTATCGCTATCGGTCACTGCGCGTTTAAATTTGCGGATAATCGTGTCTTTATCGTCGTTCATAGAGATAAACGCGTTCAAATTAGCATCGGACTTACTCATTTTTTTATCGGGATCGGCTAAACTCATAACGCGAGCAGCCCTTTTGCCGATATAAGGTTCAGGAATTTTGAAAGTTTCGCCAAAGCGATTGTTGAATCTTAAAGCAATATCCCTAGTAAGTTCTAAATGCTGTTTTTGGTCAGCCCCTATCGGAACGAGATCCGTTTGATACAACAAAATATCTGCAACCATAAGCACGGGATAATCCATCAACCCCATATTAACGTTGTCTTCGTGATTTTTGCTTTTATCCTTAAACTGAGTCATTCTGGACAGTTCGCCCGGATAACAAAGAGTATTAAGAATCCAACAAAGTTCCGCATGCGCCGGCACGTGCGACTGCGCGAATAAAATCGAATTATCGGGATCTATGCCGCAAGCAAGATAAAGCGCCGTAAGCTCGTACGTGTTTTTTCTTAGCAAAGACGGTTCTTGCTTTACGGTTAACGTGTGCAAATCGGCAAGCGAAAAAATGCTGTTATATCCGTTCTGAAGGTTTTTGAAATTCTTTAACGCGCCAAGATAGTTACCGATTGTCAAAATCCCGCTCGGCTGAATAGCGCTGAATAAAACTTTTTTTTCTTCCATAAATACTCTCTTTTTAATATGTTACAATAATCTAATTGAATTTACCTTGAAATCTCATTTACCGACAAAATCGATAACCGATTGCACCGCTTCGTTTTTTTCTACGACGGAAGTAAATCTTTCGGTCGCGTTTTTCAATGAAGAAATAGGTTCGGGTATCGGGCATGCGCTTTCTTCATACAGCTTATCGCACGCAACGAAAGCGTCTTTAATGTTTTTGCCCGTTATCGCTTTATACACGCTTTGCGAAAATTTATACGGACTTGCCGTAGATAAAACCACGCATTTTTTTGCCGTATCGGAATAGTTCTTATATTCTTCGCAAACGGTAAGAGCAACGGCAGTATGCGTGTCAGAAACATAGCCGAAATCGTCATAAAATTCCTTGATTTTTTGCATACACTCTTCTTCGTCGCAAAACCCTGCGAAAAAGTTGTTTTCAAGCACTTCTCTTTGTTCTTCGGTTATCTTATAGCTGCCGTCTTTCTTAAGCCGATTCATTCTTTCGGCGGTGAGAGAGCCGTTCCTACCGGACTCTTCATAGATAAGTCTTTCTAGGTTGCTGGATATAAGAATATCCATCGACGGCGAAACCGTTTTGAAAAATTCTCTGTTTTTATCGTAAACGCCGCTTTCAAAAAATTCGGTTAACACGTTATTAGAGTTAGACGCGCAAACAAGCTTACCGATCGGCAACCCCATTTTTTTTGCGTAATAACCCGCGAGAATATTTCCGAAATTACCCGTCGGCACGACAAAATCGATTTCTTCACCCATATCGATTTCACCCACGTTTACAAGGTCGCAATACGCTGAAAAATAGTATGCGATTTGCGGAACAAGTCTTCCGAAGTTAATCGAATTCGCGCTTGATAAAACCACACCCTTGCTTTTAAGTTCCGCGTTGAAATTCTTATCGGAAAACAAACTTTTTACGGCGTTTTGGCAATCGTCGAAATTGCCTTTTATTCCGACGACGTTAACGTTATCGCCCAGCTGAGAACGCATTTGAAGCTTTTGCATATCGGACACGCCGTCAGACGGATAAAACACCATTATCTTTATCCCCTGAGCGTTACAAAAGCCCGAAAGCGCGGCTTTACCCGTATCGCCGCTTGTTGCGACGAGAATCAAAATTTCGTCTTTCACACCGCAAATATCCGAACCTTTGCGAAGCAAATAAGGCAACAATGTTAAAGCTATATCTTTAAACGCTAGCGTAGGACCGTGGAATAACTCTAAAATAAACAATTCGTCATCCACTTTAACTACGGGCGCGGCATCGCCGTCTTCAAACTGCGCGTAAGCTTTTTTGCATGCGGAAAGCAGCTCGGCGCCGTCGTATTCTTCAAGATATTTACCTATAATCAAAGCAGCCCTCTCGGCATAATCCATATCGAGCATTTTGTTAAGTTCCTCTTTTACGCAAGGAAAAAATTCCGGAACGAACAAGCCCCCGTCGGAAGCAAGTCCGCGAGCTATTGCCTCTGCTGCGTTTGCGGCAACGTCGTTGCCTCTCGTACTGTAAAATTTCATAATACACCAAAAAAAATAATAGTCGAAATAACTCCGACTATTATTTTACACTATCTACGATTAAAAATCAACTTAATTAGCGTGTTTTGCCACAAAGTCGGGTAAATCTTCCTTCGCGGCGCTTACGGTAAGCACAAACTTAACCTCGTAATCTTTTTCAAGCTTTTCCATCGCGGTAAAAATGCTTTCCAACTCGGAAACGGGTTTGCCTGCAATTCTTGCAATACCGTCTATAAAAATAAATTCGTTATCGCCGTTCGCCGCAACGATGCCTTTAACAAATCCGCGCAATGCGTCTTCGTTTTGAAGCTCGAAGGCGGAAACGTTCAAAAATCTGATTTGATATTTAAGATCGTATGCATATCTGTTGGTATCCGTAATAAAAATTACGTGTCCCTTCGCACTGTCAAGAGCGGCATTTGCCCCGTCTATTATCGCTTTAGTTTTGCCTGTTCCTTTCGGTCCGTATATGATCTTCATTTAATAATTCCCTCCTTGAAGATTTCTTGTATACATTTTATAACATATTTACAAAAAAAACAATAGTTTTTTAAAAATATATTAATTTCTATCGGATAAATTTTTATAAAAGTGCTTATCGACCGATCTTATTATATTAACAAGCTCGTCGTCGCCCATTACGCTGCATCTGCCGGAAGCGTATTCGCGGTCGATTACGTCTTTGATTTTTGCAACGATAGGGTGAGTTTTTTCTATTTTACGGTCGCCTATCAACTCGAAATAATCGTTTATCCAATACGCGATGCCCGCAAGACCGCTTGTATTGTTAATTGAAACGTGCAACGGTCTGTTAAGCAGCGTTTTAGTATCGAATATATTATATATTTCTTCGTCTTTAAGCATTCCGTCGGCGTGGATACCCGCTCTCGTAGAATTGAAGCTTCTTCCGACGAAAGGCGTTCTGGGGGGAATTATGTATCCGACCTCGTTTTCAAAATAATCCGCTATATCGGTTATCGCTGTATAATCCATACCGTCTGCAGTACCGCGAAGCGAAGCATATTCTATTGCCATAGCTTCTACGGGGCAATTACCCGTTCTCTCGCCTATACCGAGCAAAGAACAGTTAACCGCGCCGCAACCGTATAACCACGCCGTTGCGGCGTTGGTAACAACCTTATAAAAATCGTTATGCCCGTGCCATTCAAGCATATTTGCGGGGACTTCCGCATAGTGTCTTAATCCGTATATAATGCCGGCAACGCTTCTCGGCATAGCCGCGCCAGGGTAATTAACGCCAAAGCCCATCGTATCGCACGCACGAATCTTTACGGGAATACCGCTTTCCTTTGAAAGTTTCATAAGTTCCGCGGCAAAAGGAACTACAAAGCCGTAAAAATCGGCTCTCGTTATATCCTCGAAGTGGCAACGCGGACGAATCCCCTCCGAAAGGGCGTCTTTAACAATCCCCAAATACTTATCCATCGCTTGACGACGGGTTAAATTCATCTTCTTAAAAATATGATAATCGGAACAGCTTGTTAAAATACCCGTTTCTTTTATCCCCATATCCTTAACTAATTGAAAATCTTTAGAATTAGCTCTTATCCAACTTGTTACCTCGGGAAATTTCAAACCGAGATTAAGGCAAGCTTCTACCGCTTTGCGGTCTTTTTCCGAATAGAGGAAAAATTCCGATTGACTTATAATTCCCTTTTCACCGCCAAGGCGCGATAACAGCTTATATATTTCTACAATTTGCTCTACGGTAAAGGGTGAAACGGATTGTTGCCCATCCCTAAACGTCGTATCGGTTATTCTTATTTCTTCGGGCATATCCGTAGGAACTACGCGTTGGTTGAAAATAATTTTAGGAATGCTTTCGTAATCGAAAACGTCTCTATAAAGCTGAGGCTCGGAAACGTCTTGTAAAGTGTAGCTATATATTTTTTCTTCCAGTAGATTTGTTTTTTTACTCTTTTCAATCATTATCGCAACTCCTTTATAAATTCTTCAAGTCTTATCAATCCTTCTTTTATATCGTCCATCGATACGGCGTATGATAATCTTATGCAATCGTCGTCGCCGAAAGCCACGCCGGGAACAACCGCAACGCCTTTATCCAATGCGCATTCCGCAAACGAAAGAGAACCCGATATTATAGTTCCCTTATAGCTTTTGCCGTAGCAAGCGGAAACATCCGCAAACACGTAAAACGCGCCCTTAGGCTCTATACAAATAACGTTTTGCATTGCGCAAAGGGTTTTTACCATATACCTTCTTCTTTCGTCAAACGTCTTTTGCATAGAAGCTATAAAATCTATGCTTTTTTCAGAAGTTAACGCTTCAACCGACGCGTATTGCGAAATCGAACAAGGATTGCTTGCGGTATGACTTTGCATACTAGAAGCCGCCTGTGCGATATCGTTAGGCGCTGCAAAATAGCCTATTCTCCAACCCGTCATAGCGAAAGACTTGCTTACGCCGTTAATAACAACGGTATGATTCTTCATATAATCGCTTACGCACGCGATTGAATAATGTTTTTCGCCGCCGTAAACGAGTTTTTCGTATATCTCGTCTGAAATAACGTATAACCCGTGTTTTTCTACGACGGAAGCGATTTTACGCAATTCTTCTTCAGAATAAACAGCGCCCGTGGGATTGTTTGGCGAATTGATTATAACGCACTTGGTTTTAGGCGTAATCGCTTTTTCTAATTGTTCAGCCGTCATTTTATATCCGTTTTCTCTTTCGCATCTAACGTAAACGGTTTCTCCGCCGGCAAGAGCCACAAGCTCGGGATAGGTAAGCCAATACGGCGACGGTAAAATCACTTCGTCACCGTTATTAACGATAGCGCATATAGCGTGATACAACGAACTTTTCGCGCCGGAAGACACTACTATTTGCGACGGTTGATATTCTAACCCGTTTTCATTTAAAAACTTTTCACATATAGCCTTTTTAAGCTCCGGCATACCCGACGCGGGCGTGTATTTAGTAAAGCCTATGTCGATTGCCTTTTTTGCCGCCGCGTTTATGTAGTCGGGCGTGTTAAAATCCGGTTCGCCCGCGCCAAAACCGATAACGGAAATGCCTTCCGACTTCATTTTTTTGGCTTTTGCGGTTATTTCGAGCGTTAAAGACGGTTTTATCTTTCTTACTCTGTCTGAAATCATACTGTTCTCCATAATATACTTTTTTATACTTTTTTCTAACGATTATTCATTTATAAATAATCGTGTTTGCCTAAAATTATTCTTCATCCGCGCCTTGAGCGAGCCTACTCTCTCTATCCGCGATCCCGAGAGCTTCTATCATTTCGTCTATATCGCCTTCCATAAACGTATCTATAGAATGAAGGGTAAGACCGATTCTGTGATCGGTTATTCTGCCTTGCGGGAAGTTATACGTTCTTATTCTTTCCGAACGATCGCCCGTGCCGACCTGACTTCTTCTGTTATCGGAATACTCTTTATCCGCTTTAGATCTGTAATAATCGTACAAACGGCTTTTAAGCACCTTCATCGCCTTTTCGCGGTTTTTAGTTTGCGAACGCTCGTCTTGGCATAAAACCACTATCCCCGTGGGAATATGCGTTAATCTTATGCAAGATTCCGTTTTGTTAATATGCTGACCGCCCGCACCCGAAGAACGAAGAGTATCTACCCTTAAATCTTTTTCGTCTATATTTACCTCTACGTCGGTCACTTCCGGCAACACGGCAACCGTTGCGGTTGACGTATGAACCCTGCCTTGCGATTCCGTTTCCGGCACGCGCTGAACTCTGTGCACTCCGCTTTCAAATTTCAGTTTACTGTAAGCCGACTTGCCGTTAACCGAAAAAACAACCTCTTTAATACCGCCTAGTTCGGTTTCGTTGCTATCGATTTCCTCCGTTCTCCAACGGTGACGTTCGGCAAATTTCACGTACATTTTGTATAGCTCGTAAGCGAACAAACTCGCCTCTTCTCCGCCTGCGCCGGCACGAATTTCCATTATAACGTTTTTATCGTCATCGGGATCTTTAGGAAGAAGCAATATTCTAAGCTCTTCGGAAATGGTTTCGGATTTCGCTTTCAAATCGAATAACTCTTGTTCGATAAGCTCTTTCATTTCTTTATCGGTTTCGGTCAATAAAGAATTTTTAAGCTCGGTTATTTCACCGTTATTCTTTTTGTATTCGGTATATTTATCAACGGTTTCTCGCATATCGGCAAGTTCTTTGGCGTAAGCCTTCCATTGATCGATTTTGGCTATTACGTCGGCATCGCCGACAAGTTCGTTAAGTTTTTCGTAACGCTCGAGCATTTTGTCGAGTTTTTTAAACATAATTATTTTTCCGCCTTTACGATTCTTTCTATACCCTCAAGGTCTTTTATTATTTGAATATTATTATACTGCTTTAGCATATCGGCAATTACGTTTGCTTGACCGTCGCCGCATTCAAGCAACAAAACGCCTCCCTTAGCCAAATGTTTTTTTGCCTTTTTAGCTATAATTCTGTAAAAATCAAGCCCGTCGGCTCCCCCGTCAAGCGCGACGCGAGGTTCAAAATCTTTAACCTCTTTTTGAAGCGTTTCTATAACCGCGCTTTCTATATAGGGCGGATTTGAAATAATAACGTCGTATTCTTCACCTTTAAGCTCCTCAAAAAGATCGCTTTTAATAAACTGAATTTCGGCATTATTGATTTTGGCGTTTTCTTCCGCAAGAGATAACGCGTCGGACGAATTGTCGGTTGCGGTTACTATCGCGCCGCTCTTTTTATTTATCGCTATAGCAATAGCTCCGCTACCCGTGCACAAATCGAGAACTTTTTTTTCGGGATTACAATAGGGTAACGCTTTTTCTACAAGCAATTCCGTTTCCGGACGAGGTATAAGAACTCTTTCGTCCACTTTAACCGTATAACCGTAAAAATCGGTATTTCCGATACAATACCAAAGCGGTCTGCCAGTTATTCTTTCTTCGGTTATCGCATTTATTTTTTCAACTTCGCTCGGTTTTACGAGAGTATCGTCGTATACTCTATCCCTTTTTATACCTAACACAATAGAAACGATCCACTCGGCTTCGGCTTTTTCGGTTATACCGTGTAACGCGAGTTTTTCAGCCGTAGCCGCCGTTAAAGAGAACCTTTTTTGCGCAACGACAAACTTTTTTTCGGGAATATTGCCGTCCGCATCCATTTCTAAAACGGCGTTAAATGAGGTTATCGCTACCTCTAACATATCCGTTGTAGGTTCTTTTGTGGTTAATCTTTGCAACAGCAACCCCGGCGCTTTTAACGGAAAAAACAAAGGGCTTTCGGTTTTTGCAAGAAATTTCAGTAATTCGTAAGAAAACCCCGCAACAAGCGGCAACAACGCGATTTTGCATATTACCCTTAAAAAACCATTCAACGGAATATCGAAAGAAACGAGAACAGACTCGAAACAAGCGAAAACCACTATGCTTATAACCATAACGAAAACAAGAAAGGTTGTTCCGCAACGGTTATGCACGCGAGTGCATTTTGCGGCGTTTTCGGGCGTAAGCGGCAGTCCTTTCTCGTAACAAGAGATGGTTTTATGTTCCGCGCCGTGATACATAAACGTTCTTTTCACGTCTTTAAGCAAAGAACACAAAAACAAATATCCTATAAATATAAGCAGCTTAAAACCGCCTTCAATAAAGTTTTTCGCCCAAGGGTTAGCATTTTTACCCACAATCCAAACTCTAAGTTGCTGCGGCATAAATATAAAAAGAAACACGGCGAGAGCAAGCCCTATAACAACCGAAAGAGTGCTTACCACACTCATCACGTTAACTTTAAGCTTTTCTGCCAACCATTTTTCAAATTTAGAAGGTTCGCCCTCACCATAGACGTCAGCCGAACGCATTAATACCGCAGCCCCCGAAAAAAGCGACTGAAAAAAAGAAACGACGCCCCTTACTACGGGTATCTTTCTCGTTTTGCTTGGTTTTAGTCTTTGCGTTTCTAACCTTATAACGCCGTCCGCATCGCGAACGGCGATTGCCATCGATTTAGATCCGCGCATCATAACGCCTTCTAAAACGGCTTGCCCGCCTATCGAAGCTTTTTTTTCTTTTTTACTCATAGAACACCGAAACAAAGGCTGAAAAGGAAAAACTTTTCAGACAAAATTTTAAAAATAAATACGGCTTTAAAAGCTGTACTTTTAAAGCCGCGTGAAAAAAATACTTATTTTGCTTTTCCGTATCTCTTGTTGAACTTATCAACACGGCCACCGGTATCCACCAATTTTTGCTTACCGGTAAAGAAAGGATGACATTTGCTACAAATATCAACCTTTATAACGTCGCCCTTCTTAGTCGAACCCGTTGTGAAGGTTGCTCCGCAGGCGCAACTAACAGTAACCTCATGATAATCGGGATGAATTCCTTCTTTCATAACTACACCTCGTTTTTTATTTACCGTGTAATTATATATTATTTTCATATATAAAGTCAACTATTTTAACGTAATTTTACAAATTCTTTGAAAAACGCGTATCCACATCAATTTGCTTGATTTTTTTTTGCGTTTATAGTACAATGAATAAAATCGTTTTTCTAAGGAGAATATTTTTTTTATTATGAAAGGTTGGAAGCTTACCAAACCGTTCGGACTTGAACTTAAGGATATTGACGAACCGAACTTTGCGGTCGCTTCTTCTAAGGTAAAAATCACGAAAGCATTGATTACCCTATCCGATTTATTGCGTTATCGCGGTGATTTAGAATCGAATAACATCGTTTTAGGCAGTTCGGGGATAGGTATCGTCAGTGAAACGGATACGAATCTTTTAGACTTAGAAAAAGGCAAACACATTTATATCGATCCTAACAGAGAGTGCAACAACTGCTACAATTGCAAGAACAGAGAATATCATAAATGCTCCGATCTTCAAGTAGCCGGCGAAGATTTTAACGGGTTTTTAAGCGATTTTATTTCGGCAACACCCGATAAATTGTTTATTCTTCCCGAAAGCGTTTCTGATTTCGAAGCGCTGTTTATCGATAAAATCTCCTTAGCGATTTCTATATTTGATAAACTAAACATAAAAAAAGGCGATTACGTTTCGGTTATCGGGGCAAACAACTTCGGCATAATTTTTGCGCAACTTCTTATATATTATCAAGCGGTTCCCATCGTTATGACCTTAAACGAAGAAAGTTTCGATATCGCTAAAAGTTCAGGTATATATTACGTGCTAGGTCCTAACGACAATTGGCAAAAAGAAGTTTCGGCAATAACAAGCGGCAGAATGACCGACAAGGTTGTTTATATTTCCGATTGCGATATTCAAATTGCTAAAGCGTTTTCCCTCGCCTCGTTCGGCGCGTCCGTTGCGTTTACGGGCGTTACCACTAAAAGCACTTCGGTTTCTTTTATGCAAGCCATAAAAAAACATTTAGACATAACTTGCATAAATAACGGATACGGCAACGCAACCACAAGCATAAACCTTTTGGCAAACAAAGCGATAAATCTTTCTTGCTTAAAGCTTGACTCCGTTTCGTACGAAAACATTCCCGAAGTCTTTGAAAAAATGAATGCTCTATACGAAAAAGAGGGCAAATTTTACGAAACGATAGTGGATTTGATATAACCCCGCTAAAACGGATTTTATAAAATATTATTTAGATTGTTTTATTTCTTTTTTCATATTTAAAACTCACGGTTTTTGGCAGTATTGCCAAAAACCGTGAGTTTTATTCTTATACTTTAATCTATAATTTTGCAAGCTTTAACGCCGTTACAAAAGATTTATTCTACAACCGTTACGCCGTCAGGCAACTTATATTCGGTTTTTATGCCCTTTTCGGTTTGTTCGTGACTGATTTCTATTACTCCGTATGCGGTAGGAACTTTACCCCTAACGGATTTTAATCCCATAAGGTCGGGTTGAATTTTAATCTTTTTGCCGCCCGCCTCTATAAACTTTATTCCGAGAGCGTTTTCGGTTAAAAACTGAACGGGACCGCAAGACCAACCGTGACAAAGAGAAAGCCTAAAACCGTTATAACAATTAGAACCGAAAGAAGAGTGAATATCTTTTTCGCCCTCTTCAGGCAACGCGTCTATCCTGCCGCTGTTTATAAGCCAATCGGGTTCGTAACTTTCCCAAAAAGACGTTGCACCGCGGTCAAGCATTCCGCCGTAAAACTCTTTTAATAAGCCTAAAGCGGTTTTGCCGTCTAAACATTCTTTAACGGCTTGCGCTATATAATAACTCATAAAGGTTGAAAAGCCCTTTACTCCGCCTGAAGAAAGCACCGCCTTAACCTTCGCGTTTACCCCGTAACCGAGCGCGTATATAGCGGCAACGGCTTTAGATTTGCCGTCAAACCAATCGTTTTTGACTAGTTTATCGATAACAAGATTTGCGACTTCTGATTTTTTGCCGTATCTTTTAAGCATCGAAACATATTTTTTCATCGTCCATAAAAGCAAACCGCGATTAGCGCATTCTAGCGACGGATCGTCAACCGTTTCCCAATTTATAAAAAAGTTATTTGACGGAGAATAAGAAATATTGCCGGAATCGGACACGCATTTACTTATTTTTTCAACTAGTTTTTCGGCGTAAGGCAACTGAGTTAAAACAAACTCCCGCTTAACGCAACAAAAATCGTAATCGCAAAGAATCGATAACCACCAAAAAGAATAAGACGGTATACCGTTCATCCATTCTTCTATAGGGCAATGTTCCGCGGTTTCTTTTAAGCCTAGTTCTATAAGCGGATGATCACCGTATAAACAATAAATACCCGTGGTTTCGGGATGCATATCACCTATCCAAACCAATCTATCCCTTTTTATTCCGTCCCAAAGTCTGTTTTGCATACACAAAAACAAAGTTCTTGCGGCAACGGAATATATTTCGTTAACCCTTGCGTCGTCACATTCAAAATATCCGACGGGCAATACCTTTAGATGATGATACGCCGCGTAAACCGCAACGAGTTTTAAGTCTACGTTTCCGACGTTATCTATACGGACGAACCTAAACCCCGTTTGACCGTGTTCTTGATCGGAAAGTTCGGGTAAAAACACTTGCATATCGCGAACGCTGTGCGCGTTGCAAGCATTATTTTCACCAAGCTCCGCGCAAGCTTCAGCCACCGATTCTCCGAAACGTATTCTTACGTTTGACGCGCTTCTGCTTGTTAAAATTTTAATGCCGCCGTGCAATTCTTTGCCGAAATCCAAAAGCAAACTACCGCCCTTTTTTAAAAGGCAAAAAACGTCTTTACGGTTATTTAAAAAAATTTGCTCTTCTTTTACGGATAACAGCAACTCTTGATTTTCACACAGAGATGAAGAAATGATTTTTACGGGATTTAAATATTCTTTAATTCTTTCGAGTAAACTATTCACTTACAAGTCCTCTTTTTTTGCTTATAATAATATGATACAACATATTAAAGAAAAACCCAACCTATTTTTTGCCAAATTGTTTTGTTTTTTTGACATCTTTTTAAATATAACTTGACAAAAAAACAAACATACCTTATAATTTTTTATATGAATACTCATTCGTCAAAATCCCCGTGCAGGGTACTCGGTGAAAAACAAATAGAAGTCAATCTTTATACTTGCTCTTTTACGAAGCAAACGGTTTATCCGCATAAACACTTGTTTTATGAGGTAAATCTTTGTCTTGACGGAACGTTTAACAATAATATAAACGGAATCGATTTTCCCTTTACCAAAAGGTGTTGTGCGATTTTACGCCCGTCCGACGTGCATTTTTTTGAGGATAACTCAAACAACTCGTATTATCGTCATCAAGACATTTATATTTCTAAAGAAAAAATGAAGGAATGTTGCGATTTTTTATCGCCCGATCTTTTTGACGAGATAAATAACTTAGATCAACCTATTTGCTTTGCCCTTTCGAACAAAGATTTTGACTACGTAACCGAAGAACTGGAAGTATTCACAAAAAAAATCGATTACGACTCTAAATTTTTAGACGCCGTTCATAAAACGATTATCGTTAAAATATTGTTATCTCACGTAAAATCGTTAACAACAAACAAGCGAAACGACTTCCCTTTATGGCTGACGAGTTTGCTTGATAAAATGGATAATATCAATTATTTAACTAAATCCGAACCGCAAATCGCGGCGGAATTGGGATATACGACCTCGCACTTTTCACGCGAATTTAAAAAATATATGCATATGACGTATATAAAGTATATCAATATTCGCAAAGCAAATTACGCGGCAAAACTTATTTTAGGCAGCGATAAGCCCATTCTTGAAATATCCGAAGAACTAGGATATTCTAGTCCTTCACCGTTTATCGTTCATTTTAAGGAAGTTTTCAACTGTTCCCCTTCTCAATACCGTAAAACGCTTAAGCACGTTTAAATTTACGTTCAAAGCGGCTTGCCGATATTTCGGCAAGCCGCTTTGGTTTTTGCTCTTTTTATTTCATTTTGAAGTATTCTACGCAATTGTTAAAGGATATATCCTTAATTACTTTGCCGACGAATTCTAAATCGTCAGTCATCTCGCCGTTTTCTATAAGCGAGCCTAAATAGTTGCAAAGTATTCTTCTAAAATAATGATGACGCGGATAAGAAAGGAAAGATCTGCTATCGGTAAGCATTCCTACAAACGCGCCGATATGCCCGGTCGCCGTTAAATCTTCTAAATGTTTTTCCATTCCTACTTTATTATCTAAAAACCACCAAGCGGGACCGTATTGCAATTTGCCGCGCGCTTCGCCGCTTTGAAAACAGCCGATAAGCGTCATTATCTCTGAATTCATTTTGGGATTAAGGTTAAACACTATCGTACAAGGCAACGATTCTTCGTTATTAAGCCTATCGAAAAGCCTTGACATAAGTTTTATACTGTTATCCTCTGATATACTGTCGTATCCCGTATCGAGACCCAACTTTTCCAACATAACGGAATTGTTGTTTCTCATCGCGCCTACGTGAAGTTCCGTTCTTATGCCGTATTTCGCGTAAGTTTTCATAAGAAAATAAGTAAAATACCCTTTAAATATTTTCTCTTCTTGTTCGGAAATAACCTTGCCGGCTAAAGCCTTTTTAAATACGCTATCCGCCGCCCCTTTATCGGTAATCTCGCAAACACACTCAAGCGCGATATCGGCAGCCGTAGTACCCGTCTTTATAAATTCTTTTAATCTTTGTTCTACCGCTTTTTCAAGCGAATCTATACCGTCTATTTTATTTGTCAGTTCTTCTAGCTTAGCGATAAAACCGTTATACCCTTTTGCCGCAACGTTCATTATCTTATCCGCGCGGAATGCCGGTATAACCTTAAACTTATAATCTTTTTTTGCGATTTCGGCAAAAGTCGTTAAATCGTCGAAAATTTCGTTTGTCGTAAAAATATATTTAACGTTAGATTGTTCTATTAACTTTTGCGGCGTAACGTGATTTAACTTGATATAATCGTTGCACCAATCCCAAATAGTTAAAGCGTTTTCTTCGTTAATTTCTATTTCGCAATTGAAAAATTCTTTAAGTTCAACTTGCGACCAATGATAAAGCGGATTGCCGAAAGCCGTTCCTAAAACTTTGCAATAGGTAACGAATTTTTCTTTATTGCTTTTGCCGCCCGTGATATATTCTTCGTCAACACCGTAATTACGCATAAGACGCCATTTATAATGATCTCCGCCAAGCCAAACCTCGAATATATCGTTAAACTCTTTATTCTCTAAAATTTGCTTTTCCGGCAAATGGCAGTGATAGTCGAATATAGGCATATCTTTAGCGTAGTTAAAATACAGTTTTTCTGCGGTTTTATTTGTCAATAAAAAAATATCTTTTAAATAACTCATAACGTTACTCCCGTTTTATAAAATGCTATTTCTCTGATTTCTTCGTTTTTAACTTTTACTTCGCCGTTAACGATTTTAACAAGCAAATCGTAAAGACCTTGCTCGTCCATAGAAAACGCGTTAAAGTCTATCCAATTCTTCTTGAATCCGGCAAGCCTATCGTTAGAAGATATTTTCATCGTGGGAACAAATGTCGAAAACGGCGTTCCCCTACCCGTGGTAAAAAGAACTATTTGACAACCCGCCGCGGCAAGCGCCGTCGCCGCGATAAGATCGTTACCGGGGGCGTTTAGCGCGGATACTCCGCTTTCTCTGACAAAATCGCCGTAGTCTAATACGTCTACGATTTCGGTTGTTCCGGCTTTTTCTATGCAACCGAGCGATTTTTCTTCCAACGTGGTTATACCGCCTTTTTTATTGCCCGGAGAAGGATTTTCGTACACGGGAAAGCCCTGTTTGGTATAATACGCCTTAAAATCTTCAATCATCTTTTTATAGCGTTCAAAAACTTCTTCGTTTTTGCATTTATTCATTAAAAGCTGTTCCGCGCCGAACATCTCGGGTACTTCTGTCAAAACGGCACTGCCGCCGCAAGCCACTATCCTGTCGGAGATTTTTCCGACAAGCGGATTTGCTGTAAGTCCGGAATAACCGTCGCTTCCGCCGCACTTTAAGCCTATGCAAAGTTCCGACATAGAAACGGCTTCTCTTTTATAATCTTTAGCTTTTTCGGCAAATTCTTTGATAACGCCTAAACCGTATTCAACCTCGTTTTCTACGTCTTGACAATTAAAATAAACGATATTATCTCTTCCGTACGGTTTTAAGTATTCCTTTATTCCGTCAAGACCGTTGTTTTCGCACCCTAGACCTACAAATAATACGAAAGATGCGTTCGGATTGAGCGCAATCGCGCATAAAAGCTTTTTGATATTTTCGTTATCTTGACCTAACTGCGAGCAACCGAATTGATGCGTAAGCGCGTATATGCCGTCAATACTGCCCGTAACGTATCGGCGAGCCTTGTTTTCTATAAGCTTGCATACGTTGTTTACGCAGCCCACGGTAGGAATAATGTATATTTCGTTACGTATTCCCGCTCTCCCCTTGGCTCGTTTATATCCGAAAAAAGTAGCGCTTGTTTTTTCGGCGGCTTCCGCATTATAATTATAAGAATAAACGGGTTTTTCGTCTAAATGAGATTTTACGTTATGCGTGTGAACCCATTCGCCTACTTCTATATCGCGTGAAGCCCTGCCGATTATTTGACCGTATTTGATAACGGCTTCTCCGCGAGCTATGTTTTTAAGAGCGTATTTGTGCCCCGCGGGGATTTTATCGTCACCTATGAGATTCACCCCCACGTTATCTGCCGCATTGATTATTACTTTATCTTTCATAACACGGTTTTCCCCGATCTTAACGTTTTTACGTTAGATTTAACGGCGTCGGCAAAGCCTTCGTACGCGGTAAGATCTTCGCCCCAAACGGAAACGTCTTTCATAAAATCGATAACGCAACCGCCGTTAGCAAAAAACTCTAAATACGGAATATCGTCTTGTATTTCTATCTTTCTTGACGGAAGCTCTACGTAATACTTGCCGTCCGCTTCTTTTTTTATGCTTTTATAAATAGCCATCAAATAGGAAAAACCCGTCGTAAGGTGTTTCGGAATTTTACCGTGAGCCGTATAATAATCTTTAAAACTCGGCAAATCTCTCGCTTTCCATTTAGAAATACTGTTAAGCGCTATGCTGGTTAGTTGATGGTTAAGGAAGGGATTTAAAAATCTGCTCTTGATGCTTTCTGCAAAAGTTTTGGTTGCCTCTATATCGTCGGATACGAAAGGAACGATTTCTTCGTTTAAGGTGTCCTCTAAAAAGGCTGAAAGCTTTTCGTCTTTCATACAATCGTAAACGGTTATCGCGCCGTGCCAAAGCCCCACGGGAACGATATTGGTATGACTGCCGTTTAACACCCTTACCTTTCTCTTTTTATAATATTTTATGTCTTCGGTAAGAACGACCTCTATATTATGAACGCCCTCTTTAACGTATTTGGCTATATCGCCTTTTTTCTCTACCGCCCACAAACCGAAAGGTTCGCCGATAGATACAAGCTTATCTTCTTTTCCTATCAGTTCGGTTAAATGATTTTTTGTCTTTTCATCTCTCGGATAACCGGATACGATACGGTCTACAAGCGTATTGCAATAAAAGTTTTCTTCGTCGTTCCATTTTTTAAACTCTTTAGGAAGATTCCAAAGCTTTATATAGCCGTCTACGCATTTATACAACTCGTCGGCATTATTGTCAATAAGCTCTACGGGCATCATATAAACACCGCTTTTGCCGGCTTTATAACGTTCGTATAAAAATTTGGTTAGTTTTGCCGGATAGGTTGCCGTTTCAAAATCATCTATTTTATCGTTCTCGTGAAAACATATACCGGCTTCGGTCGTGTTAGAAACAATAAGTTTTAAATCGTCTTCTTTAGCGAGCGCGTAAAAACCTTCTATATCTTCAAAAGGCGAAATCACGTTTTCTAAAACGTCAACTTTATAAACGTTTTCTACTTCTTTCTCGTCTTTTACGCCGCGCAATACGATATGGTATTTATTGCTTTGCTTTTCAAAATTTTCCAAACTGCCAAACGTTATGGGTTTTACTATGTTAACCTTATAATCGCCGCCCTCTTTATTAAGCGTGTCGAAATAAAGATCAACGAACGTGCGTAAAAAATTGCC
>CAZXOQ010000015.1:0-18846 GCA_964642415.1 uncultured Christensenella sp.
CTTATGACCTCATGCATGTCAAGCATGCGCTCTAACCAACTGAGCTACGTCCCCGAAGCCATTATATATTAGCATATTTTTTTTGTTTTTACAAGCGATTGAAAGGGTAATTTTTAAATAACGTTAAAAAACACCTTACGCGCGGTTGTGTTTTTTCTTCTTTTAGTGTAAAATAATTTCGGAGAGATTTTATTATGATAAAACATACGGTATGTTTCAAGTTGAAAAAGGGTGAAGACGTAAAAAAAGCAGCCGAAATATTGCGTTCTATGCGCGGCAACGTTCCGTCTGCGATAGAAATAGAAGTCGGTGAAGATTTTTTGCATAGCGAAAGGTCTTACGATTTGATTTTGCAGGTTACGCTTAAAGATCGTGCCGCCTTAGACGAATATCAAAACGATCCCTATCATTGTGCGGTCGTAAAAACACATATGCACGCCGTGCGCGAGGCGTCGGTTGCGATCGATTGCGAATTATGAACGTAAAGGCGATTTTAATAGATATAGACAATACTATCTTAGATTTTAACGCTAGCGCTGATAAGGCTATAAAGGACGCGTTCGACTTTTTCGGTTTGCCTCGCCCGACAGGGCTGTTTTCTACGTTTAAAAGAATAAACGACGAATTGTGGGGGCAAATAGAAGAAGGGAGTCTTACTATGGTGGGGCTTCACGAGATTCGTTGGAAGCTTATTTTTAAGGAGTTTAACATAGATTTCGACGGAAAAACTATGGAAGAGCGTTTTTTAAATAATTTGTTTCACTGCGCTATACCCGTGGCGGGCGCGGAAGAAGCTTTGCGCTATTTATCTGCAAAATATCCCGTTTACGCCGCAAGCAATACTTTTTATGAACAGCAAAAAAACAGGCTTAAGATATCGGGGCTTGCTCCGTTTATATCGGATAGCTTTGTTTCGGAAGTAATAGGTTATTCTAAACCCGACTCTAAGTTTTTTGAGTATTGTTTTAAGCATATGCCCTATAAGCCGGAAGAAACTGTTATGATAGGCGATTCTCTTTCAGCCGATATCGAAGGTGGCAAACGCTTCGGGCTTATCACTTGTTGGTATAATCCGACGGGAATGCGCATTGCCGCGCCTAGCGCCGATTTTATCGCGTATAGGTTAACGGATTTAAAGAATATGTTTTGACAATGCCGCGGCGTTTGTGATAATATTTAAATAAGGGGGCGGCGGATACCGTTTTCGCCGTCTAAAAATAAAAAAACGGAGGTGCTAAATTGAAAAAAAGAAGAACTTTCTTTTATACGGACAGGTCCGTCGTTTCTGAAAAAATCAAAGAAGCTTTTTCTTCTGTATTGCCGATAAGCATAATCGTGTTGCTGTTGTCGGTTACCGTAGCTCCGGTTAGTACGGATATGATGCTTTCATTTTTATTGGGAGTAGTATTTACCGTAACGGGTATGGGGCTGTTTACGTTAGGCGCGGATACGGCAATGACGCCTATCGGCGGTTACGTGGGCGAAAACGTTGTTAAAACAAAAAGACTTTGGATTATTTTGCCCGTGTTTTTTATTATGGGTGTGCTTATCACCGTTTCGGAACCCGATTTGCAAGTGTTGGCGGGGCAACTGAAAGACACTATAAACAGTACCGTATTGATTGTTACCGTGGGCGTGGGCGTAGGCGTGTTTTTGGTTATCGCGTTTTTGCGTATCGTTCTTAAAATAAAACTGAAATACATACTTGTATTTTTTTACGCGGCGTTGTTTATCTTAGCGCTGTTTGTTCCGGATAATTTTATTCCGCTCGCGTTCGATTCGGGCGGGGTTACCACAGGACCTATGAGCGTTCCGTTTATAATCGCCATCGGCACGGGTATAGCTGCGCTACGAAGCGACGGTTCTGCCGAAGACGACGGATTCGGTTTTACCGCGCTGTGTTCGGTAGGACCCATTCTTGCCGTAATGATTTTAGGTATTATCTTTAAGCCGGAAAGTTTCAAGATAACCGAAAACGTTATCCCCGATGCGGATAACTCGCGCGATATCGCATTATCATTTTTATCCAGCTTTCCGTCTTATTTAAAAGAGGTTGCCGTTGCGCTGCTTCCGATTATCGCGCTGTATTTCGTCGTGCGGATATTCGGCGAAAAAACCAGCAAAACGGATACCGTAAAGATTTTAGTCGGTTGCATATATACTTACGTAGGTTTAGTATTCTTTTTGGTTGGCGTTAACGCCGGATTTTTGCCCCTCGGTTATTTCTTAGGAGAGTGGATAGGAAATTTAAGTTATAATTGGATTATCGTTCCCATAGGTATGTTGCTCGGTTATTTCGTCGTTGCGGCTGAACCCGCCGTTCACGTTTTAACCGTTCAGGTATATGAAATTACAGGCGGCGCAGTGCCTAAAAAAGCGTTGTCTTCGGCGTTGATGATAGGCGTGGCTGTTTCCGTCGGGCTTGCTATGCTGAGAATTTTATTGCATATTCCGATAATGTATTTTTTAATTCCGGTATATTTTATCGCGATTGCGCTTTCTTTTGCCGTGCCGGATATATTTACGGCAATAGCGTTTGACTCGGGCGGCGTAGCTTCGGGCGCGATGGCTACGGGATTTATTTTGCCTCTCGCGCTGGGGCTGTGCAACGCGGTGGGTGGCAACGCCGCTACGGAAGGTTTCGGCGTGGTTGCGTTTGTCGCGATGACTCCGCTGATAACTATTCAGATGCTCGGTTTGATGTATAAGAAAAAGACGCTCGCGTTAAAAAAGAAAACGGAAGAGAGCGCGGCAGAAAAAGAAGAAATCTTAGATTAGGAGAAGCAAATGCAAAACGTAAAATATTTTATTGCTATAACGCAGAGAGAATACGCCGAGCAATATCTCGATTTTTTGCGAGAGATAGGCAACGCCGTAGTGTTTGTTAAGCTTACAAACGGCACGGCGACCGATAATACGCTTAACTACCTCGGTCTAGAGAAAACCGAAAAAATCATGTTAGAAGGGCTTATTCGCGCAGAAAAGGTCGAAGAAATGAAAAACGGCTTAAGAAGTAAGCTCGATATCGAATACGCCGGAAACGGAATCGCAATGTTTTTACCCGTAGACGGCATCGGCGGAAGTTCCGCTAAAAACTACTTGATGGGCGAAGCACCGCTTACAAAATCGGAAAAGGAGACGAATATGGAAGAACGCAGCAAATTAGTGCTTATAATCACGGTTACGGATAAGGGAAACACAGACGTCGTTATGGACGCTGCTCGCGGTGCGGGCGCTTCCGGCGGAACTGTGGTCAAAGCTAAGGGAACGGGATCTCAAATCGCTAAATTCTTCGGCGTATCCATTACCGAAGAAAAAGAGATGATTTATATCGTTGCTAAACGCGAAATCCGCGACGACATTATGCGCGCCGTTATGGAAAAAGCCGGTTGGGATACCGACGCGCACGGCGTAGTGTTCTCTTTGCCCGTAGACGACGTTGCGGGAATAAGAAGCTTAGAGGGCTGATTATGACGGACGGAGAAGTTTTAACTCGATCCGACTATAAAAAGGAGCTAGAAGCCAATAACGCGATAGCTTTCGTTCCGAGCGGAAACAGTATGTGGCCTATTCTTAAAAACAAAGGTCAATCGGTTGTGGTGTATAAAAAAACCGAACGGCTTAAGCGGTATGACGTAGCGCTGTACGAGCGTGCGAACGGGGTTTTTGTTTTGCATAGGGTAATAGAGCCTATACTCGGCGGCTACGTTATTTGCGGAGATAGCCAATTTACGCTTGAAAAGGTTAAAGAAGAACAGGTTTTCGGCGTAATGGCGGGGTTTTATCACGGCACAAAGTATATCCGGTGTACGGACGAGAGATATAAAAAAAAGGTAGAAAAATGGTATAAACACGCGAAAAGAAGAAAACTTCGTTTAAGGTTCTTTTATTTCAGAGTAAGAGTAAAAGGATTTATCGGGCGTGTTTTTCGCAAGACAACCAAAAAGAACGAGCAAGGAGAAAAGTCTTGAAATATTTAGACGATATAGGTGCAAAGGCAAAAGCCGCGTCGGCGGAACTTGCCGAGATACCGGAAGAAAAAATAAATACGGCTTTAATCAAAACTTCCGAGCTTTTAAAAGCCGAAAGAGAGTATATTAAAAACGAAAATCAGATCGACGTAGAAAACGCCCGTAAACGCGGTCTTTCAGCCGCGTTTATCGACAGACTTGTTTTAACAGATAAAGTGATAGAGGGTATAGCCGAGGGGATTGTTCAAGTTGCTAACCTAAAAAGCCCCGTCGGCAAAATTTTGTATTCGTATGAAAACAAAGAACAAAATATAAGCGTTAAGAAAATTGCCGTGCCGTTCGGCGTGATAGGTATTATTTTCGAATCACGCCCCAACGTGGCGGCGGACGCTTTCGCATTGTGTTTCAAAACGCGCAACGCGGTTATTCTTCGCGGCGGCAGCGATGCTGTTCGCTCTAATACGGCTATCGTTTCCGTTATAAAAAAGGCGCTTTCGCTTTGCGGTATAAACGAAGACGCCGTTAACGTTTTGCAAGACGTTTCAAGGGAAACCGCCGCGGAATTTATGAAACTGAAAAAATATATGGACCTTTTAATACCGCGCGGCGGCGCAGGTCTTATAAAAACCGCGCTTAAAGAAGCAACCGTTCCCGTAATAGAAACGGGGCTTGGTAATTGCCACGTTTACGTAGACGAGTTTGCGAACGGCGAAATGGCGGCAAAGGTTATATATAACGCAAAAACACAGCGCTACGGCGTATGCAACGCGTGCGAATCGCTTGTTATACATTCTGCCGCGTTAAAGTTTTTGCCGCTTATCGCAAAGGGACTTATCGAAAAAAACGTAGAAATACGTTGCGACGAAAGAGCTTACGACCTATTGAAACAATCTCCTTGCGTTACGCGCGCGGCCGAAGAGGATTTTTACGCGGAATATGACGACGCCGTTATTTCGGTTAAAACCGTCGATTCTATAGAAGAAGCGATAGAGCATATCAACGAACATTCTACCCGTCATTCGGAGGCGATTATCACCGACGATTTTTCCGCTGCCGAAAAATTCTTGAACGCCGTAGATTCGGCTTGCGTATATCATAACGCTTCTACACGTTTTTCAGACGGCTTTGTTTTCGGTTTAGGGGCGGAAATCGGCATTTCCACTCAAAAGCTGCACGCAAGAGGACCTATGGGAATAGACGCGCTTTGCACAACCAAATACGTGGTTAAAGGCAACGGCTCGGTTAGAAAATAAATGCAAAAATTCAGATTCGATTATTCTGTTGTTAGAAGCGCGCGGCGAACACTTGCGGTTGAAATTAAGCGTGACGGAAGGGTGATTGTGCGCGTTCCGTATTCGGCAAGCACTGCGGACGTATCGGCTTTTTTGAACGATAAAACCGTATGGATTGAAAAACATCTTAAAAGAATAAAAGAAAACGCGCCCGAACGCAAGCTTTCAAAAGAAGAACTCGAACTGCTTAAAAAACAAGCGGAAAAAGTTTTTAGCGAAAGAGTTGCTTTTTATGCTAAAAACGTGAACGTAGGTTATGCCAAAATAACGGTGAAAGCTCAAAAAACTCTTTGGGGAAGCTGTTCTAAAAACGGAACGCTGTCTTTTAACTGTTTGCTTTTGCTTACGTCAACCGAACTAATCGATTACGTGATTGTTCACGAGCTTTGCCATAGAAAACAAATGAATCATTCGTACGCTTTTTGGCGAGAGGTTGAAAGGGTGTTGCCAGACTATAAAAGTCGCCGCAAAAAGTTAAAAGACGTAGGAAGCAAGATTCTTGCGTTGATATAATGTAAAATGTAAATACATATCTAAATAAAGCGCGGTGCGGAGATTTTATCTAAGCTCCGCGCTTTTTAGTGTCGAGCTAGGCTAAAAAAAGAAAATTTTAAAATTTTTTTCATAAAAAAAAGGGTTTTTTGATTTTACGGCGTATTATTATACGTTAAAGAAGCATTTTAATAGCGCGAATAAAGAGAAGTTTTGTCTTTTTATTTGCAATTCAGTCTTTCTGAGGAAGGGAAAAATGAAAGAGAAAACGCTGTTATACGAAAAAAAATTTCTATCGCCGTACGCAACCCGTTCTACCGATTCGGTCGGCAGGGGCAGGCGTGAAGATCCTTGCCCTATGCGAACGGATTTTCAGCGCGATAGGGATAGAATTATACACTGTAAGTCTTTTAGAAGACTAAAAAACAAAACGCAGGTATTTTTTTCTCCGGAAGGCGATCATTACAGAACACGTCTTACACATACCCTTACCGTATCTCAGGTGGCGCGCAGTATTGCAAGGGCTTTATCTTTGAACGAAGATCTTACCGAAGCAATCGCCCTCGGTCACGACTTGGGACATACCCCTTTCGGTCATTCGGGCGAACGCATACTAAACAAGCTTAACCCGTCGGGGTTTAAGCATAACGAGCAATCGGGCAGAGTGGTTGATTTTTTAGAAAACGACGGAGTGGGGCTTAACCTCACGCGAGAGGTTGTAGACGGGATTATAAATCACAAAAAAGACTGCAACCCCAAAACGTTAGAGGGGAAAGCCGTTTCTTTAGCGGATCGCATTGCTTATATAAATCACGATATTGACGACGCGATAGACGGCGGTTTTATCACGAGAGAAGATCTCCCGCGCGAGCTTATCGGCGTTTTGGGCGAAACTTCTTCTAAGCGGATAAACACGATGATTTTTTCTATTTATAAACGCAGCGAGGGGAAAAACCTCATAGAAATGGAACCGGAAATATCCGAAGCGACCGCAAAACTCAGAGCCTTTTTGTTTGACAGGGTATACACGGCAGAAACTTTTAAGAACGAAGAAACAAAAGCCGATAGAATGATAACGGCGCTTTACGAGTATTACACGGCAAAACCGCAAGAGCTACCGGAATTTTATCGGAACGAAATAGAAAAATACGGCAAAGACACCGCGCTTTGCGATTATATATCGGGTATGAGCGATACTTTCGTGGTTAAAGAGTTCACTAAGCTTTTTATCCCCGACAAGTGGGAACTTTGATTAAACCGACGGAAAAAAGGAAATAATGAAAGGATTTGACGCAAAGTTTATAGACGAACTTAAAAATAAAAACGATATAACGGACGTTGTAAGCAAATACGTTACGCTTGAAAGAAAAGGCAGCAACTTTTGGGGAAGATGCCCTTTTCATCATGAAAAAACCGCTTCGTTTTGCGTTAATCCGCAAGGTCAGTTTTATTATTGTTTCGGTTGCCATAAATCGGGTGACGTTATAAGCTTCGTCAGAGAGATGGAAGCGCTCGATTTTTCCGACGCGGTAAGAATGCTCGCCGATCGGGCGAAGATGCAAATGCCCGATTTTAAGTATGACGACGAGCAAGTTAAAGAACAGAAAAAAAGAAGAGAACGCCTTTTATCGTTATTGCGAGATACCGCGCTGTTTTACGCGCATAATCTTCGCACTGCCGCGGCGGCAAAGCACGCCGACTATATTTATAAACGAAAAATCACTAATGAAACGGCGCTTAAATTCGGATTGGGGGCATCGCTCGATTTCGGCGGCTTGCCCGCGTATTTGAAAAACAAGGGTTATACTTATGAAGAAATGACCGCGTCAGGCGCTGTCGGCGAGAAAAACGGAAGGTATTTCGATTGGTTGGGCGGCAGGCTTATCATACCGGTTATAGATCAGTTTAACAACGTAGTCGCGTTCGACGGCAGAAGGATTGACGACGGCAAAGAGCAAAAATACATAAACACGCGTGAAACCGCGGTATTTTCTAAAGGCAAAACACTTTTTAACATAAACAACCTTAAAAAGGTTAAAAACGAAAAGGGTATTACCGACGTTATCGTCGTAGAGGGGCATTTAGACGTGGTAAGCGTTTCTCAAGCGGGCTTCCCGAACGTGGTGGCGAGTATGGGTACTTCGCTTACCAAAGATCAAGCGAGAATTCTTAAGCGTTACACAGATAAGGTTTATATCAGCTACGACGGCGATTTTGCAGGGCAAAAGGCAACCGTTCGCGGATTGGAAATTTTACGCGACGAGGGATTAGAAGTGAAAATCGTTTCTTTGCCCGACGGTAAAGATCCGGACGACGTGATAAAATCCGAGGGGGCTGACGCGTATAGAGGATATATTGCCGACGCAATGCCGCTTATAGATTTCAAACTTCAAGTGATAAAGCGCGTGTTCGATTTGAAAACGACCGACGGCAAGCGTAAATATGCGTCTAACGCGATACGCGTGATACGCGAAAGTCCTTCGCCCGCGGAACAAGAAGATTTGCTAAAAACGGTGAGAGAAGCAACGGGCTTTACCTTTGAAGCGTTAAAGCGCGAACTGTATAGCGAAACGTCCGTGCAAGAAGAAAAAACCGCTTCCGTTCCCGAGTTGGTGAGAGAAACGGGTGATAAAACGGCTATAGCGTCAAGCTTTGCGCTTTACGCGTATATATTCGGAAAGCCTTTCACCGCGGATACGGATATAAGAGAGATTGAGTTTCAATCTTCGGCGCATAACGCGATAAAAGAATATTTGATAGAGAAATACGAAAAAAAAGAACGCCCCAACTTTACCGATTTATACGAGCTGTTGCCGGAAGAATACGTTGGCGAGCTTGATAAAATTGCCGGAATGGAAACGGACGGTCGGCGCGACGGAGTGAAAAAGTTCGACGAAGCAGCCTATTTCGAAGACTGCGTGAGGACGCTGAAAATAGTAGAATTAGAAAAGAAAGCCGAAATGCTTACTTCGCGCTTTAAGGCGGAAACGGACGAATCCGTAAGAAGAAGCATTGCGGAAGAGCTTAATTCGGTAATGAAACAAAAAAGCACGTACACAAAACGTTGACAATAACGGATAAAGGAGCAGTATACGACGATGGAAGAAATTAAAGAGCCCGTTACCGGAACGACGGCGCAGACAAACGAAGAACAACGACCGCTCAGCGAGGGGCTTTTGCATCTCGTTTCGGACATAGTGTTGGAGTTTAAAAAAAGCGGAAGCATAACTACTTCGCAACTTTTAGATAAACTTGAAAGATTTAACGCCGGTCCTAACGAGATAGAAGAGGTTTACAGAATACTAGAAGCTTCGGGCATTCAGGTTATAAACGAATACGAAAGGGATAAAGATCTTTACGACCAGCTTTTACAAGAAGTCAGTATGGACGATCCCGTAAAGATGTATCTTAAAGATATCGGCAAAGTTCCGCTTTTGCAACCGGATGAAGAAACCGAGCTTGCCAAAAGAATGCTTGACGGCGACGAAATTGCAAAGCGTTTATTGTCGGAAGCTAACTTAAGGTTGGTTGTTTCTATTGCAAAACGCTATATGGGCAGGGGTATGCATTTTTTGGATCTTATTCAAGAGGGCAACCTCGGCTTGATGAAAGCCGTTGAAAAGTTCGATTACCAAAAGGGCTTTAAGTTTTCAACCTACGCTACGTGGTGGATTCGCCAAGCGATAACAAGGGCGATAGCCGACCAAGCAAGAACGATAAGAATCCCCGTGCATATGGTTGAAACGATAAACCGTTTGCTTAGGGTTTCGCGTAGATTATCGCAAGAACTCGGCAGAGAGCCTACTCCGGAAGAAATAGCCAAAGAGCTTGAAATTCCCGAAGAAAGAGTTCGCGAAATACAAAAAATAGCGCAAGATCCCGTATCGCTTGAAACGCCTATCGGTGAAGAAGAAGACAGCCATTTATCCGATTTTATTGAAGACGAAGGCAGCGCCGCGCCTACCGACGCGGTATCTTCGACAATGCTGAAAGAGCAGTTGCTTGGTATTTTAGATACGCTTACGCCGAGAGAAGAAAAGGTTTTAAGATTGCGTTACGGTTTAGACGACAGCAGACCCAGAACGTTAGAAGAAGTCGGCAAAGAATTTAACGTTACGAGAGAAAGAATTCGTCAAATCGAAGCCAAAGCGTTACGTAAGCTTCGTCACCCCAGCAGAAGCAAGAGATTAAAGGACTTTATAGTTTGAAAGAGCGTATAAAAGAAATATCCGAAGCAGTGCCCTATTGCAAAACTTTTGCGGATATAGGTTGCGATCACGGATACGTGACGCAAAGCGTGTTGGCGGCTGAAAAATGCGAAAGGGCGTATATTTCCGATATTAGCGAAAAATGCCTTGCCAAGGCGGAGTTTTTGTTAGAAAAGTATATAAAAAAAGGCAAGGTTTTAGCCGTTGTATCCGACGGGTTTAAAAATCTTCCGATATGTGACGTCGCCGTTATCGCCGGTATGGGCGGTGAAGAGATAATCGGCATCATATCGGCGGAAAACCGCGAAAGGTTGCCCGAAACGTTGATTTTACAACCGATGAAAAACGCGGATAAGGTAAGAATATGTTGTGTAGAAAAGGGTTATAAAATAGAAAAAGATTACCTTTTTTACGATAAAAACAAATATTATTTTCTTATAACGGCAACCAAAGGCGAAGATTTTTTAAGCGAAGAAGAGATAGAGTTCGGCAGAACCAATATACTTGAAAAGTCCGACGATTTTATTAGATACGTAAAAGAAGAAATAGCTAAGCTTTCGCCTGTTGCGGAATCGTTCGGCATTAAAGAGAATGAAAAAAACAATATTTACGAAAAAATAAAAAGGTTAAAAAAATATGTTGACGCTTGACGGGTTTTTAGAAATTCTAGATAAAAAAGCTCCGCTTAAATACAGCAAGGCGTTTATCGCGCGCGGAGATCACGATAACAGCGGCATAATCGTTCGGGCGACCGATCGGGTAAATAAGGTTTTGTTTTCTCTCGATTTATCCGTTGCGGCGGTAACAAAAGCCATAAGGCTTGGTTGCGATACGATAGTAACGCACCATCCGGCTATATATATGCCTATATCTAAGCTTAGTGCCAACGGGGATACAAGGGCGCTTCTCGCGGCGGCGGCACGCAAAATAAACGTTATATCTATGCACCTTAATCTTGACGCGGCTCAAGGCGGTATAGACGAAAGTCTTTGCTTAGGGTTTGGCGCAAAAGATTTTTCGGTTATAGACAAGCTTGATGAAAGCGTAGGTTACGGCAAAGAGTTTTATACCGAAAGTATAACTTTCGCTAAAATTAAAGCGCAAGCTAAAAAGGTTTTCGGCGCGCGTAGAATAATAACTTACGGCAACGCGAAAAAAGAGATAAAAAAGATTGCGTCTTTTTGCGGCGGCGGCGCAAGCAATGCGCTGAAATATATTGAAAACGGCGGCGACGCCGAACTTATCGTGACTTCGGATATGCCGCATCACGTGATAAAAGAAATGATAGAGAGCAACGTATGCGTTATGCTTTTAACTCATTACGCTGCCGAAAATTATGGTTTTAAAAGGTATTATGAAAGAATAACCGACGACGTAAATGAAAATGCGGAATGTTTTTTCTTTACGGACGAACGGTTTATGTGATAAAAATTCCAAACAAGGAGATGGAACATGATAGAAGAATTATTGATTTATCAAGAGGCCGACGCGAAGCTTCGCAAAATAGAAACCGAGCTTTCAAATAGCGACGCGCGCAAAAAGGCGATAACGGCGAAAAAATATTTAGAGGGCGTAGAGGCTAACGTCGATAATCTCGACGCGCGCGCCGCAAAGCTTATGGACGTGTATGAAAAAGCCCTTTTAGAACAAGACAAGTTTAAGGAATTCGAAGCGGAAGTCGAAAGCGCGGTTAAAGAAGCGGATAATTCGTCGGAAGTGTCTTATCTTATTAAAAAGGCGGACGAAGTGGTTGCTAAAATCAAGGCGCTTTCCGCAAAAATAAACAAGCTTGCCGAAGAAATTCAGTCGGTTGTTAAAGAGTATATGAATATAAAATCCACCACTAAGGCGATGCAAGCTCAATATGCCGAAAACGGAAAAAAATATAACGAGCTTAAAGCTTCCGTTAAAGAAGAAAAAGAGAAAATAGAAAAAGAGTTAGAATCGTTGAAGAAAAAGGTAGAACCCGCTTTAATGGAACGGTATTTGAAAAAACGAGCCGCAAAGATTTATCCGGTGATTTACGAGGCGGGAGATAATATGTGCGGAGCTTGTAATATGGAATTACCTATGTCCGATATGACCAGACTTAAAAACGGAGAGGTTATAGAGTGCAGTCAATGCGGAAGATTGGTTTATAAAAAGAAATAATTTTCGTATGTAATGCAAATGGAGATAAAAAACGGAAGCGTGTAAAAATGCTTTCGTTTTTTATTTACTCTTAAAGCGCGGTTTATCGCGCAAAAAAAAACGATAAATTTGCGCGCAGCGCTTTTTATTCGAAGGGTAACGGCAAAGAATATAAATTTATCGCGGTAATTTATTTTAAAAAATCCTATTAAAAGATTGTAAAAAAAATCGCTTTTTGGTATACTTATAAAGAGTAAATTTAAAATAAAGCAGTTAACGGTCTTTCGTGGCAAAAGGGGCGGTATTTTGAGCAAAAAAGAAAAAGAAAACAAACAATCTACGCAATCGGTTTTTACTAAAGAAACAGCAGGAGTTGTTTTCGCGCTGTTTTCGGCGTTGTGCTTGGTGATGCTTATTACGGGCGATAAAGTGTTCGGCGATATCGGCGCGGTAATAGACGCGTTTTTATACGGCGTTTTCGGCAAATTCGCATACGCGGTGGTTATTTACGGACTTCTCGGCGGCACGCTTATGATTGTCGGCAAAAAAACGGGTATCTCCGCAAAACGTAAGTTTTTTATTACGCTGGCGTTTATGTGCGTTGCGGCGCTTTTTCACGTGTTGTCGGTGGGCGCGGTTTCAGAATATTCGGAATATTTAAACGTTTCTTACGAGATGGGCGCGCAAGGTTTTTCGGCGGCGTCCGCAGGCGGATTTTTAACCGCGCTTTACGCGTTTTTCTTTTCAAAACTTACCGTGGCGGGCGGCGCTGTCGTTTCGGGTCTGCTTGCCGCGCTATGCGTATACGTTGTTATTTCCGACGCGGTTAAAAACAACAAAAATTCCGCAAAAGATAAAGAAGAAAAATTTAAAGGCTCTTTCGTTGAAGAATCGGAAATCCCCTCTTCTGAAGATTCTCATACGGAATCGTTTAACCGTTCTACGGAATATTTAGATGGCGCTATGCCCTTACGCGATGTCGAGCAACCGCGTAAAACCGCAAGGTTATTCGTAAACGACGCCGAAGCGTTCGCGTTTAAAACCAAAAGAGAAAGCAAACAAAAAAATTCGCCTTCGATAAAAATAGAATCGGCGTCTAACGGGTTGACGGTAGGGCATATGGGTGCTTCTTACAGTGACGCGCGGGTAGACGATTATCAAAGAAAAATAGAATATATAAAAATGCCGGCGAGCATTAATTTAGATAAAACCGAAAAAAACAAAACCCTTTCGCAAACAACGGATACGCAAAAAACAGTTTCTCATACCGTTGTATCCGATTATATAACGGCTAGTAAACCTAACGAAGAAAAAGAAGAAAATAAACCGCGCGATATACCTATGTATCAGCACGACGGAAACAACATCGTCGGCTCGGATAACGTAGAAGACCGCGCCAAAGAATTTGAAAGAAGATACTTGGGTTCTGATTTAAAACCCGAAGAGGTAAAGATAGAAGAACCGCAAGATATTTTCAGACCGCGCACCGATAGCGGCGTTTTGCAAACGGATCGCGCTTCCCGATTGCCAAACGAACGCGCGCAAGCGCAGCCGTCGATAACGCCTTCGGACAATGAAGAAACGGAAAGCGTAATTTCGCCTCGCAGAACTGATAGATCGTCTTTATTTAACGATTCCGCTACCGATAATCGAAAAGTGACCGACGATAAAGACAATATTACGGAATCGATAATCACCTCGGACAGAAATATTAAAGAGATGCTTTTCGGCAACGATAATAAAAAAGAAGCCGAAGCGGAAAACAAAAACGAAACCGCATTTATCAGTCGAGCAGGTAAAGACGGCAATGCCGAAGTTGCTTCCCGCGTGACTCCTCCCGTTATCGAAAGAACTCCTTCGCGTATTACGGAAAGCGTTCCCGCGGTAGAAGAAATTAAAGAGGAAAAGAAGCTTCCTCCGATCAATCGCGAGTATCACCGTCCTCCGCTAGATTTGTTAGATTCTTACGCGCAAAAAATAGACGCCGCTGAAGAAGATCACGAGGGCAAGCTTGAAATAATACGTCGCACGCTCGAAGAATTTCACATCAGCGTAGAACCGCACGGATTTGTTCAAGGTCCGTCTATCACGCGATACGAAGTAAATATGCCGGCAGGCATATCGGTTAAAAACATTCTTAAGTTTGACGACGACTTGCGTATGCGCCTTGCTTCTAAAAACGGCGTTCGTATAGAAGCTCCTATTCCGGGTAAAAACTTAGTCGGTATAGAGGTTGCTAATAAACACAGGGTAACAGTCGGATTAAAAGAGGTGTTAGAGGGGGCTGCCGGTCGAAAAACTAAAAAAGGCGAGCTTATATTTGCGCTCGGCAAAGACATAGTCGGCAACGCTATAACCGATAACCTCGCAAAAGGTCCGCATTTTCTCGTTGCGGGCGCAACCGGTTCGGGCAAAAGCGTTTGCCTTAACGTTATGCTCGTTTCTATGATAATGCGTTATAGCCCCGAAGATTTAAGACTTATTCTTATCGATCCTAAGCGCGTGGGCTTCCGTATTTACGAGCATTTGCCGCACCTTTTGATTGACGAAATAATAACCGAACCGCAAAGATGTCTTGCCGTTCTCGCGTGGGCGTATATAGAAATGGAAAGGCGGTACGAGCTTTTTGAAAAATGCGAAACCGTGGTCAGCGATATCAACGCTTATAACGAATACGTAGAACGTACGGCTAAAAATACCGTGCCCAGACTTGCAAGAATAGTCATAGTGGTAGACGAGCTTGCCGATCTTATGGAAACGTGCAAAAAAGACTTAGACGCGCGTATTCGCGCGCTTGCCGCTAAAGCGAGAGCAGCGGGTATTCATTTGGTTTTGGCAACGCAACGCCCGTCGGTAGACGTTATTACGGGTACGATAAAGGCAAATCTTCCGTCGCGTATCGCGCTTAAGGTTATGAACTTTACCGATTCGCAAACTATACTATCCGAAGCCGGCGCTGAAAAATTGCTCGGTAACGGTGATATGCTTTATAAAAACAGCGCGATGCCCGAATGTGAAAGATATCAGGGCGCTTGGATCAGCGACGCCGAAATAAACAGTATAGTCGGGTATATAATCGAAAACAACGAAGCGTATTTCGACGACGAGCTTGCCGCTTATCTCGATAAAGAAACTAAGCCCAAGCAAGAAGAAAGTTCGGCTGCTTCCGATCAAGACGACGGCGGAGAATTTAGCGAACTGTTCCTTAATTCGCTTGCTTTGGGAATTACTTCGGGATCTATTTCTATTTCGCAAATACAGCGTCGTTACCAAGTAGGTTACGCTCGCGCCGGCGGTATAATCGATAAAATGGAAAGAATGGGATTAATTTCCGGTAACGAGGGCAGTAAGGCGCGTAAGGTGTTTATCACGCGTGACGAATACGAATCGCGCTTCGGTCCAATGCCCGAAAACCCCTAAGTTGAAGCGCTTTGTCGTAACAGATTGTTCTACCAAGTTTACACTCATAAGCGTAAAACGGCAGTTTTACGGCAAAATAAAAAAGGTTTTGCAAATATTTTGCCGTATGGCAAAATATTGCTTCCTACGGTTTTTAATATTACAACGGATTGCAAGTTATGAAAAACGTTATAAAAAAGACAACGGGCAAAAGAGTCGGCGTAATCTCTCTCGGATGCGACAAAAATCGTGTTGATACTGAAAAAATGCTTGCCGTTTTATCGGAAAGACACGTGATTACCGATAAAATAGAAAATGCTCAGATTATAATAGTCAACACGTGCGCGTTTTTGAACAGTTCTCGCGAAGAAGCCATAAACGAAATTCTTTCTTCGGCGGAATATAAAAGTACGGGTTGTGCCGAAAAACTTATTGTTACGGGGTGCTTGCCTCAAAAGTTTATAAGCGAACTGATTGACGGATTGCCCGAGGCGGACGCTTTTTTGGGCGTGTCCGATTATGCCGAAATAAACGACGTTATAGACGAGTTATACGTAAACGACGGGGTGATAAACGCCGTGGGCGAACCGCGCGGAGAATGCGGGGTTAAAAGAATACCTACCACCGACGGGTACGCCTATCTAAAAATAGCGGACGGTTGTTCTAATCATTGCACGTATTGCCTTATACCTAAAATACGCGGCAAATACCGTTCAGTTCCGAAAGATAAGCTGATAGAAGAAACTAAGCTTTTGGGTGACGTAAAAGAGCTTATCTTAGTTGCTCAAGACACCACCAAATACGGCGAAGATTTGACGCCTAAATCAAGTCTTACGGAACTTATAAGGGAGCTTTCCTCTTTGCCTAACGTCGGCGGAATACGTCTTTTATATTGCTATCCCGAAAATATTACGGAAGAGCTTATAAACGAATTCCGTTCTAACGCAAAAATGATTAGATACATAGATATACCGTTGCAACACGCTGACGACGGCGTTCTTAAGCTTATGAATCGCAAAGGCACGGGCAAAGAGTATCTTGCATTGATAGAAAGGTTAAAGAGAGAAATTCCCGGTATAGCCGTTAGATCTACGTTTATAACGGGTTTCCCCGGAGAATCCGAAGAAGCGTTTTTAAATCTTGTAGATTTTATAAAACGGGCAAAACTTTTTAACGCGGGATTTTTTAAGTATAGCAGAGAAGAGGATACGCCCGCGTATAAGCTTCCCGATCAAATAAAAGAAAGCGTTAAAAACGCAAGGTTGAAAAAACTTTATTCCGTTCAAAAAAAGACGGTTGCCGAAAATGCTAAAGCGCTTATCGGCAAGACCTTTAAGGTTTTTGCCGAAGGGTTCGATTCCGACGGTTTGACCTATTACGGGCGCGCCTATTTTAACGCGCCAGACGTTGACGGAAAGATTTATTTCTTTTCCGCCGATGAAATTACTTACGGAGAATTTTATAACGTAAAAATAATAAAAGCTGACGGCTACGATCTTATCGGAGAAAAAACAGATTGAACCGTTACGCAAAGGAGATAAAATGAATTTACCGAACAAACTTTCAGTTATAAGATTGTGTCTTATTCCCGTTTTCGCCGCGGCGTATTTCGTTACGGCGTTACCGTTTAATTTTTTGATAGCCGGCGTGATATTCGCCATCGCGGCAATTACCGATTTTTTAGACGGACACATTGCAAGAAAATACGGGCTTGTTACCGACCTCGGCAAGTTTTTAGATCCCATAGCGGATAAAGTGCTTGTTTCTACGGCGTACATAATAATGCTTGTACCCGTGGGTGAGTTTTCGGCGGTTATGCCTTGGTATTGCTCAATAGGCACTGCCGTAATTCTCGCCAGAGAACTTATCGTAAGCGGCTTCCGTATGGTTGCATCGAGTAAGGGCGTGGTTCTTGCCGCCGATAAAGCGGGTAAACTTAAAACTATCGTTCAAGACGTAGCCGCCGTAGTTCTTTTGGCAGGCAAACAGTTTATGCCGGAAACCTATTCCGCGCTGAATGTAGTCGGGCTTGTGTTATTCGGGATTGCCGTGCTTCTTACCGTTATATCCGGTACGGAATGTATCGTTAAAAACCGTGCCGTGCTTAAATCGGAATAACCGATTTTAGTTTTTGTTGCATATGAAAACGGTAACGGTTTTTTTCAGAAATCCCGATACGGCAAGCGAAGCCGATTATCGCCCCGCGGTGAAAATACTTCTCGCGGCGGGTTTTACAACGGACGAAATGCGTTTTATTTCTACAAATCGCGAAGAAGATTTTAGGGCTTTACTTGCCGAAGCAAAGGGGCAAGATATGAATATGCTCGTTTTTTTCGACGGGAAAACGCGTTTTGACATAAAAAACGTTATAGCCGACGAAACGGGCGTTGCGTTTGCAAAAGACGAAAACGCTTGGCGTTTTGTCGAGGCGGTTGCAAATACAAAGCGCGTCGATTTAGACGAGTATTCAGCCGTTATACCGATTAATTCAACTCTTATACCTAACGTAAACGGGTGCTTGCAAGGTTTTATAACGGAGCGTGACGGACTGACTTTGGCTTTGCTTCCGGAAAATTCCGACGAATACGGCGTTATGTGCGAAAAATACGTTATACCGTATCTAGAAAAAAAGTATTCGATAAAAAGAAAGCGTCTTGTGCTAAAATATTTCGGAAGCGCGGAACTTCTCGAAAAAACGCTTGAAGATGCGGCTCGCGTTTCCGAAGCGAAGTTTACTTACGACGTAAGCGTTTCTTACGGTGATTATACCGTCGGTCTTTGTTTTGAAAATTATGACGACGCCAACGTCGGAATAGCTATAAGGCATATTGTTTCTACGCTTAAAGATGATATTTACGCCGAATACGACGCTTCGCTTTCGGAACGATTATTCGACTTGCTTAGGCTTAGAAAAATGAAAATCGCCTCGGCGGAGTCTTTTACGGGCGGCAGAGTAATTTCTTCGATAATAAACAATTCGGGCGCGTCGTCGGTTGTTATAGAGGGGCTTGTTTCTTATTCTGACGAAAGCAAGCAAAAACTGCTTGGCGTAAAGCGCGAAGACCTTGCAAAAGAGGGCGCGGTAAGCTCGATAGTGGCTTATCAAATGGCAACGGGATTATTAAATTCTACCGATTGCGACGTTGCGATTGCCACCACCGGTCTTGCAGGACCTAATACCGATCCTTCGGGTAAGCCCGTAGGACTGTGTTATATAGCAATCGGAATGAAAGACGGCGTTCATACTTACCGTTTCAATTTTAAGGGGGATAGAGAAACTATTACCGAAACGGCTAAAAACACCGCGCTGTATCTTGCGATAAAGAAAATAAAAAATCATAATTTATAATATAA
>CAZXOQ010000016.1:0-17568 GCA_964642415.1 uncultured Christensenella sp.
CTTCTCCGCCATACTTCAACTCAGTTTAACTATTCGTTGTTAGACTGAGTTTTTTCTTGTTTAATCTATGGGATTCTCACCTTCGGTTCGATCGCCTAGCGGCGGACGGCAACCCTTTTGTCTATATTGACTTTTGTCAATATACGACATTTCCCCTTTTAGGGGAATCACCCATCTTCTCCGCCATACTTCAACTCAGTTTAACTATTCGTTGTTAGACTGAGTTTTTTTCTTGTTTAAACTGGCGTTTTATTATATCTCACGCTTGATTGCACATTTTATGCAATCATTTTATGAACGACGTTTTGCGATAAAATACCACAATTCAAACAATAATTTTTTCTAACATAACAATAATATAACTTTGAAAAAAAAATGTCAAACAAATAACAACGTCCTATAAAAAGCGTTTTTTATCCGTTATAAAAACACTCATAAAATCAGTTTAGGATTTTATTTTTTAGTTAAAATCCTGAGTAAAAAAGCCCTTACAAGCAAGTTTTGCGCGCCGTATTTCAAAGATTACGCCATAAGCTTTTCTAAAAGAAAAACATATGGCGTTTTATACCAAATTGTTTTACCTATCTTGCGGTAAGCGAATTAACCACCGCAAGAAGCATTACGCCTACGTCGCCTAACATAGCAACCCAAACCGGCAATCCTACAAATAAAGATATAGCCATTATCGCAGCTTTTATCGCTAAAGAACCGACTATATTTTCGACGACCTTTCTTCTAACCTTTTTTGCTTTTTTTATCGCAAAGGTTATCTTATTTACGTCGTCGTCCATTATAACGACGTCAGCGCTTTCAATAGCGATTTCACTACCTAAAGCCCCCATCGCAACGCCGACGTCGGACAGCGCGATAGACGGCGCGTCGTTAATTCCGTCACCGGCATAAAGCACGCAGCCTTTCTTTTTGTTTTTTAATAATTTAATCTTTTCAACTTTTTGTTCGGGTAAAAGTTCCGAATATACCGTATCTATACCCGTTTTTTTGCCGACGATATCGCAAACGCATCGGTTATCTCCGCTAATCATAACCGTTTCAGTCACACCGACTTTTTCCAAGCCGCTAATTGCTTCTTCGGCGTCTTTTTTTACGATGTCGCATACGTAAATTTTACCGACAAGCGTTTTGTTTATCGCAACAAATACAACCGTTCCGTAATATTTTTCCGGATATACTTTGATTCCGTTATCAGCCAATAATGCGGCGTTGCCGACAAAAACCCTGTCGCCGTCGATTATTCCGCTTAATCCCTTACCCGCTTGCTCGGCAATATCAGATACTTCCGCCAACTGCTTGTTTCCGTAATAATCGAGTATTGCTTTTGAAACGGGATGATTTGATTTGCGTTCTAACGAAGCCGCAATCGACAATAGTTTTTCTTCGCCGAAGTCTTCGTTAGCGTAAACTTTTTCAACGGAAAATTCACCTTTCGTTAAAGTTCCCGTTTTATCGAACGCCGCGATTTTAACTTTAGATAACGCGTCAACGTAGTTGCTTCCCTTTACGAGAATACCTTTTTTAGCTAAACTGCCTATCCCCGTAAAAAAAGCTAACGGAACGGAAATAACCAAGGCGCACGGACATGAAATTACAAGAAAAGAAAGAGCTTTATATATCCACTTGATAAAATTCATACCGTCGAACAGCGGAGGTATAAACGCAACGGCAATAGCGGCAAAAACAATTATGGGAGTATACACTTTGGCAAAAGATGTTATAAATCTTTGGCTTTTTGCTTTACGCGCGTTTGCCCCTTCTACCATATCTATTATTTTTTCTACGGTACTGTCGCTGTATAACTTGGTGGTTTTTATAATAACCGAATTGCCTAGGTTAACAGAACCGCTGTAAACCTCTTTGCCGCTTTCAACAAAATACGGTTTGCTTTCACCCGTTATCGCTTTCATATCGAACTCCCCGACGGAACCGATAAGAACCCCGTCTATCGGGACGCGATCGCCCTTTCGTATTTCTAACAAAGAACCTATTTCTATCGCTTCGGGAGATTTTTCGACAAAGCCGTTTTCGGTTATTACCCTTGCAACGCTAACTTTAAGCTCGGATAGTCCTGCAATTTTATTCCGCGAATTATCCGTTGCGATTTCTTCTAACAGTTCGCCTAAAGAATACAATACGACGATAAGAACGCCCTCCGAATAATTTTTAAGACAAAACGCCGTAAGCGACGCAATAAACATAAGAGTGTTTTCGTCTAAAAAAATTTTACGCGCAATGCATTTTACGCAATTAATCACAATTTCATATACCGATACAACGTAGGCAACCGCGCACAATATAAACCTTGTTACGTCGGATAAATTAAAGACGACCGACGAAATTAAAAGAAGTGTTGAAATAATTATTTTAATCAAATCGAATCCGTATTTTTGCCAAAAACCGCTCGTTTGTTTTTTTTGGGGGGTTACGGCGCAAGCCGCGCAACAACAACTTAATCCGTCGCCCCCCTTACATTCATCGCAATCGCAATGTTCTCCGTTTTTTTTGTCATTTTGTTCTTCAAGTAACATACAATTCTCCTAAATCGTTATTTAATTATATTATTATATACTAATATTCTTACCGTTTTTTAAGGCAATATCGCTATTGCCTTGATTTTAGTTTAAAAATAAACCTATTCAGTTTTACATTCTTTGTGCTTCAGCGCCGTTTTTACGATAGTGGCTATATGCTGATCGGCAATGGAATATAAAACCTGATTCCCCTCTTTACGGCTTTTGATTATATTTTTATCTTTAAGTTTTCTTAAATGTTGGGAAATCGCCGATTGTTTGCCGCCTGCTATCTCGCAAATATGATACACGCATAACTCGCCCTGCATAAGCGCCAACAAAATTTTCACTCTGGTTGAATCGCCTAGCAAAGAAAAAATTTCGCTTACGGCTTTTACGCTTTCGGCATATTCGTCCGACTCGGACAGTTTTTTTCTTATTTGTTCGTGCTTTCCTTTTATACAGCTATCCATTTCATCAACCTATATTAACGTTTGCTAATATAGCATAGCACGGTTTTTAGCGGCTGTCAAGAAAAATCTGCGAATTTTTTAAAATTTTTTATTCTTACAATAAAATACAAATCAAGCCGCCTTTATTTTCGTTTACAATCCTCGAGGCGGTTTTGCGCATTTTGTTTTGAGCGTCTTTCGGCATAGAATTGATTTTATTGGCAACCCCCTCTCCCACAAGCTCTTGCAAAGATTTTCCGAACATATTAGTTTCCCAAATGCCGGAAGGATTATCTTCAAACCTGTTTCTTATATACCCGATAAGATCTTCTCCCTGCTTTTCCGTTCCGACCAGCGGAGAAACCTCGGTGGTAACGTCTATCTTCATTATATGTAAGCTCGGTGCGGAAGCTTTAAGTTTTACGCCGTATCTTCCGCCTTGTTTTACCAAAACCGGTTCTTCTAAATTCATTTCGTCAATAGAGGGCAACATTATGCCGTAGCCGTCGTTTTCAGCCTGTTCTAACGCGGTTTTGATTTTTTCAAATTTCTTTTTTGAAGCAGAAAATTCCTTTACGTAATCTAACAGCTCGTAATCGTTTTTAATTTCTTCTCCACACTCTTCGGATAATACCTTATAAAAAACGCCGTTTTTGCACGTTAGTTTATAATCCGAAACGCCGTCGCCAAGTTTTATTTCTTCTACGTCGGACGAATTAAAGTATTCGCTATCCGAAAAAGCTTCCGCAAACGCGGTAAAATCGCGCATTTTAGACATTTCGCAAGACACGTCTTTAACCCTTTTTAGAAGCGCCGATATTATAGCGTTGTTTTCGGGCAACACTCTCATCCATTCGGGGATATCTACGTTAAAAGAGTATAGCGGAAATTCCATAAGAAGTTTTTCCATAACCGCGTTGACGTTTTGAACGGTAAGTTCCGCCACGTTTAAGCTAACCGCGGTTACCGAATGTTTAGATTCTAGTTCGGAACACAATTTTAACGCTTCGGCAGAATCGGGTTCTTTAGAATTTACGATAATTATAAAAGGTTTTCCGCATTTTTTAAGCTGTTTTATTGTTTTTTCTTCGGCTTTCACGTAGTCGGAACGCGGAATTTCGGTAAAAGAACCGTCCGTCGTTATCATTATTCCCACCGTAGAATAATCGGTTATAACCTTTTCCGTTCCTATTTCGGCGGCTTTTTCAAACGGGATTTCCTCTTTACTCCAAGGTGTTTTTACAAGTCTGGGTTTATCGTTTTCTTCCGCGCCGAGCGCTCCGTCTACAAAATATCCGACGCAATCTACAAGCCGTATATTTGCCGTGGATTTATTTTTAAATTGAACTTTTACGGCGTTTGCCGGCACGAATTTCGGCTGCGTAGTCATTACGGCTTTTCCGCCGGCAGACTGCGGCATTTCGTCGGTAGCGATTTGTTTTTGAAGCTTTCCGCTTATGTTAGGGATAACAAAACTTTCCATAAACTTTGTTATAAAAGTAGATTTACCCGTTCTTACGGGACCGACTACGCCGATAAAAATCTCGCCTCCCGTACGAGCGGATATATCGTTATAAATATCGTATTTTTCCATATAAAACCCTCCAATATATTACACGAATAATATATGAATAATTTTTAGCCGTTATGAAAAAGGTAAAAAATTATCGGAAAGTTTTTGATATAAAAAAGCGCCCCGATTATTAAACTATCGGGAACGCATTTCGGTTTACGTAAACTTTTTTACTTATTATTCTCTTTTTACCGCAATCACTTAGATTGTGCTATTATTACAGTTTTTTTTGCGTTTGCTTCTAAAATAAGCGTTTCGGCATGTTTTTTAGCCGCGGCGTTATCGCTTGCGCCACCGACCAAACGTATTATCTCTTCTATTTTTTCTTTTTTATCGAGAGTTTTTACGGAAGTAAGGGTTTTGCCGTTTTCTTCGCTTTTAGAAACGTAAACGGAATTATCCGAAAACGCCGATATTTGCGGCAAATGAGTTATAGCGATAACTTGAACGCCAAGCGATATTTTATATAACTTTTCAGCCACTACGCTCGCTATTTTGCCGCTTATACCCGCGTCTATTTCGTCGAAAATATAGGTAGATACGCTGTCGAATTTTGCCGATTGGGCTTTCACCGCAAGCATAAAACGTGAAAGTTCGCCCCCGCTTATTACGCCCGACAAGGGTTTTAACGGTTCTCCGAGGTTTGCCGAGAACAAAAATCTAACGGAATCGACGCTCTCACCCGAAAAAGGACATTCTTCTATCGCGGGGAAATCCGAAAACTCAACCGAAAAAACAGCTTTATTCATACCGAGTTCGGTAAGCTCTTTCGATACTTTCTCCGAAAAATCTTTAGCAGCGTTTCTTCTTATTTCGGAAAGAAGTTTGTATTCTTTATATAACGCCTTTTCTTTATCGGTTTTTTCTTTCAAAAGTTTTTCGGCAAGCTCTTTATAATTAAGAAGTTTTTCACGCTCTTCTTTGGCGCTACTTAAAAAAGCGGTTATTTCCGTATAGTCGTTACCGTATTTTCTCTTTAAGGTTTTTATAACCTCAAGCCTTTCTTCAACGTCGTCTATATTAGCTTCGGGATATTCGGTATCGTCTATATAAGCGCTTGCGGTTTCGGCTATATCGTCCGCTTCGGCGCTTAGAGATTTTATCCTTTCGCTGAGTTCTAAATAATCCGTACCGAAACCCGAAATCCCTAAAGAAAGTCTTGAAGCGTTGCCTAAAACGTCTAAAACGCAACCTTCGTCTACAAACGCGCTTTTTATAGCCGAAAGCGCCGTGGTAATCTTTTCTTGATTAAGAAGTTTATCTCGCAATTCAACAAGTTCGGCTTCTTCGTTTTCTTTCAAATCGGCTTTTTCTATTTCGTTTATTTGATACTCTAAAACGTCAAGCCGTAACAGTCTTTTCGCCTCGTCGCCGCCTAAAGAATCCAACTCTTTTTTAATGCTCGCGTATTCTGAACGTATCGCGTTAATTTCGCTTTTTTTATTTACTGCGGCTTCCGCGGCATACTCGTCTATAAGCTTAAGCTGATTTTCTTCTTTAAGCAATTCGTAATGTTCGCTTTGCCCGTGAACGTCAACCAACTTTGACGTAAACCTTTTAAGCATAGACAAATTGACGGTATTGCCGTTAAGTTTAACGCTGTTTTTACCGTCAACGGTTAATTTTCTTGAAACAATCAAAAGATCGTCGCGTTCAAAATCGAATTCGTCGTATAAAGAATAAATCGAAGCATTGCCGCTTACGTCAAATTCGGCACAAACGTAACAAGAGTCCGCACCGCTTCTTATAAGCGTTTTATCGGCTTTTGCGCCTAAAACGAAGTTAAGCGACTGTATAACAACCGACTTGCCCGAACCCGTTTCACCCGACATAACGTTAAAGCCTTCGGCGTAATCTATTTCGGCGCTCTCTATAAGCGCAACGTTTTTTATTGAAAGCTTATTTAACATTGTTTCACCCGAATTAATCAGATTTTCTTAAGAGATTTAACGATTTTTTCAGCGTCGAAATTGTTTTTAGCCACTATTAGAAGGGTATCGTCACCCGCTACCGTTCCTAAAACTTCCGGAATATGAAGCTTATCTATTACCATTGCCACGGAATTAGCGTTACCCGTAAGCGTTTTTATTACGATCAAATTGTTTGCCGCAACAATCGATTCGGTAACGTGACGGAAAATATCGATTAAATTTTGCGGTATCTCGCTAATCGTTGAAACGGGTTTTGCGTATTTAACGCGTTTGCCGAGCGCTTCTACCTTAACTAAAGCAAGCTCGTTTATATCGCGTGAAACGGTTGCTTGCGACACGCCGAAACCGTTTTCGTTCAACTCGTCGGTAAGTTCTTCTTGCGTGCCGATTTCTTTTTCTTCGATCAGCTTCAAAATAAACTTTAATCTGTCTTTCTTTGTCATTTTAAAACCCCGCTCTATCCTTTAATTTACAAGAAAGCTTAGTATAAAACGCGCACGCCCTTCTTTTGAAAAACAACGTGGGTTTATCGGCTTTTTTAATTTTAGCTACGTCACCTTTATTTAGCACGGCAACCATTCTGCCGTCAACAAACAATCCCGCCGACGCTCCGCCGTCGTAAGACGCTTCAAAAGCGGAATTTGCCGAATATATTATAGGTCTTTGCGCAAACGAATGAGCTGCAATCGGCGTAACGGAAAAAGCGTTTATCCCCGGAGCGAGGATAGCGCCGCCGACGGAAAGAGAATACGCCGTAGAACCCGTCGGAGTACAAATAATAACCCCGTCGCCTATTATCGGACCTATCGAATCGTCGTCTACCTTAACGGTTGACATTATAACCATTCCGCTTGCGCTTTTGTTTGAATCGTATATCCTTTGAATCACCAAATCGTTCAAAGCAAAATACTTGTTGCCGTTATAATCTATCTCTAACGTTGCGCGTTCTTCTTTAACCAACTCGTTTTGCACTAACATTTTTACGGCTTCGCCTATTTCGCTCTGCTCGAACTCCGATAAAAAACCCAATTTGCCGGCATTTATACCGATAATAGGAACGCCGCCTAAATTTGCGAACTCCGTTCTACGCAAGATAGTTCCGTCGCCGCCGATAACGAACAACGCGTCAAAATCGCCCTCTTTTTTAGGGACGGCGTTTTCATCGATAATAGAATACTCTATATCGTTTGATTTAAGCGCGGCTTGCAAATCGCCTAAGCACTTATATTCGGGATCTTTAATTTTATTTACAAAAATCAACGCTTTACGTTTTTTCATACACCAAACTCTGTTACTGTTACTTTCTAAAAAGGTTTTCAAACGGAAGAGCACACCCTTCCGCCTTTTTCATTAAAATAAGGTACTCTACGTTCTTTTTCTCGTTTAGCGGAGCAACCGTCGCCTTTATCGGAGAAAAGCCGTTCTCTATTGCGCAGTCGTAAATTCTCTTGCACGCGGCGTTCCTTATTTTTTCGTCTTTTATTATTCCGTTTTTAAATCTCTTTTTTTCTTCTATCTCGAATTGCGGCTTTATCAACGCGATAACGTGCCTATTATCGCCTATTATGTCAGACATAATTTTTATCACTTTCGTCAATGAAATAAAGCTTAAATCGGCAGTAATCAAATCGATATCTTCGGGGAAATCCGACTTTACAAGATTTCTTACGTTTTTTATGACAAGACGCACGTTTTTATTCTTTTTTAAGCTTTCGTCAAGCAGCCCGTCATTTAAATCAACGGAATACACCGTCTTTGCTCCGTTTTTAAGCAAACAATCGGTAAAACCGCCCGTACTTGCGCCCAAGTCGGCAACAACCATATCTTTTACCGAAAACTCAAAATCGTGCAAAGCCTTATCTAGCTTAAACCCACCCAGCGAAACAAATTCTTTACACGGGATAACGCTTATATCCACGACATCGGATTCATCAACGTCTAAAGACGGCTTGTCCGCCATCCGCCCGAAAAGGTAAACCCTTTCCTCTTCTATCGCCTGTTTTGCCTTTGTTCTTGAAGAAAAAAAACCTTTTTCACATAGATACGCGTCTAATCTCATAATTACTTTTTTCTGTTATACAATTTTTCGATAAACGCTTTAAGAAAATCCGACTCGGGTATTTTATCGCATAATCCGATAAGCTCTTTGTAAATCGAAAGCGCTTCTTTTTTTGCGCCGTTTATGCCGAATATCGCAACCGAAGTAAGCTTGCCTTCTTCTTTATCTTTATGCGGCGTTTTACCAAGCTCCGCATAAGTGCTTTCTTCATCTAAAATATCGTCGATAATTTGAAACATTATCCCCGTTTTTGTGCCGATTTCCTTCAATTCGTCATAATACGCGCCGCCGTTTTTAGCGGAAGCAACAAGCAAAGAAGCCTCTATTAAACGGGACGTTTTATTTTCGTATATCTCGTAAAGAAGATCTTTATCCGCTTTAACCTTTTTTTCATTGATTAAATCTAACGCTTGACCGTAAACCATTCCGTTTATACCCGAACATTTCGCGATAATTTTCGTAGCCTCTAAATCGCTTGAGTTAAAATTTCTTTTAGCCAAGCAAATTTCAAACGCGTAATTCAATAAAGCGTCGCCGGCTAAAACGCCGAACGCCTCACCGTATTTTTTATGCGTAGATAACTTTCCCCTACGGTAATCGTCGTTATCCATTGCAGGCAGATCATCGTGAACCAAAGAATACGAATGAATAAACTCTAGCGCGAGAGAAAACTCTTTTACGTCGTCATAACTACCGCCGAGCATTTCGTTAACCGCCAAACATAAAACGGGACGAACTCTCTTTCCTCCGTCGGATACGGCGTATTCCATTGCTTCGATAATCGCGCAATCCGATGTATAACCTTTTTTTGCTTTTAGCTCGGCTAACGCTTCGCTTAAAAATCCGTTAAAAACCTTCAAATAACGATCGTATTTTTCGGCAAAATCTATTGAGTTCACTTATTACCCCTCCGCACGGCGCAATCGTAAGCGTTTTCCATAAGCGAAGCTATAGTCATCGGACCAACCCCGCCGGGAACGGGCGTTATCAAAGACGCTTTGTCTTTTACCCTTTCAAAATCGACGTCACCAACCAAACCGTTCTCCGTTCTGTTGATACCGACGTCAACGACAATAGCCCCCTCTTTCACCATATTTCCTTTTATAAAACAAGGCTTACCGATCGCCGCGACAAGAATATCCGCGCTTTTACATATATCGGTAAGATTTTGCGTTTTGCTATGACATACGGTCACGGTACAGTTTTCTTTTAACAACAACAATGCCAACGGCTTACCCACGATATTGCTTCTGCCCACGATAACGGCGTGTTTGCCGCATAAATCGACGTTTTCGGCTTTAAGCATTGTGATAACTCCCTTAGGAGTGCACGCAACCGAACATTCTTCGCCCAACAAAAGCTTGCCTACGTTTGCCGCGGTAAATCCGTCAACGTCTTTTTCCGGCGGAATAAGAGAAAGTAACTTATCCGCATCCAAACCTTTAGGCAACGGAAGCTGCACCAAAATAGCGTCTACCTCTTCGTTTTTTACTAAAGAAGCAACCGCCTCTTCCGCATCGGACTGAGAACAATCGCTTGAAAGCGAAAAGGAAAGTGATTTTATACCGACGTATTCGGCAGCCTTAACCTTATTTCTAACGTAAACGGCTGAAGCCGGATCTTCGCCTATCATAACCACGGCGAGCGTAACGGTTTTGTTTTTTTCACGTTTAAGCTCGGCGATTTTTTCTTTTAAATCTTCTTTAACCGCTTTTGCGATATTTTTCCCGTCGATTATTTTCATTTGTTTATTTCCCTTACGTACGCCGCCAAAACACCGTTAACAAAATCGGGGCTTTTATCGGTAGAAAACTTTGCCGAAAGCTTAACCGCCTCGTCAATAACGACGGGAACGGGTGTATCCTTAAAATTATCCAATTCCGCCATACCGATTTTGATAGCGCAAACGTCGGTTTTAAAAATTCTCTCCGGCTTAAAGTTTTGCGATAAATTAGCTATAGCGTCGTCATAACCAGCGCCGCCGCTTTCAACAGCCGAAAGCAAAGCCGTAGCAAACTCTTTATCGGAAGCGTTACAATCCGACGCGGAAAGCAACGCAGCAAAAAGCCCTTCAGAATCAGGATTGAAGAGCTTTGAAAATATATACTTGAATACTATTTCTCTTGAAGTGCTTCTCATAAGCTTCCTTAATGCAATAAATTTATCTGAGTGTTTTTAGTTATTCCGCAACGGAACGATCGTCCGCCTTAACTTCGGCAACGGCATCAAAAGAGGAATCAACGGGTTTTTCTTGCTGAATTTCGCCGAAAAGCACGCCTTTGACTATCACGTTGACACCCGCTACGTGATAGTCAACCATCGTTTCTACGTTATGCCGAACGGCTTCTTGAATCTTGAACGCCGTATCGGACACGCACTGCGAATAATGAACCTTAACCACAACTTCGATATGAACTCCCGCCTTATCGAAAAAAACGTTTATAGCGTTCTTTTTAGCTTTGCTGCGATTAGACGAGGAATACAATTCTACGTAAGGAATTTCGGCAAGTGCGAGATAAACTATTCCGTTTACGATTTTATCGCCGTAAACAACCTTGCCTTCACGTTTTTTCTTTACTATTTTCTTAAAATGCGCCATAAACACCTTCTACGGTACTTTTTAATATATTGTACCACAAAATATTTATTTTGCATAGTATTTTTTTAAGAAATAGGGATAATTTTTACGTTTTCCGGAGAAACGGCAAGTTCTTCGCTTATTATCGAATAAATTATTACCGCGTCGTCGGAGGTCAACTCCTCTGACTTAGCCATTACGTTTACGTTTTTAGAATCTAAACCTATAACCACCACGGCGTCCTCAAACCCGTACGCCTTAATAAGCGTTTCTAAAAGCATTTCTTTTTCTGTGTTTTCGGTAAGACCGATTTTCATTGCGAGCGCGTCGCTTCTCTCTTCGCTGCCCTCCGTTGCGGAAGCGATAACCGCGTCAAGTTGCAACAACTCTTCGTTTCGCGTGTTAAGCCTCTCCGAACGGTACTGCGAGAAATAGTTTCCGGCAGTTGTCTGAACGGAATCGTCAGGTTTTGCGCTTTCCGTCGTAAAGACGAAATTAAAGACCGCGGTTACGGCAAGAAGCGCGATCATGCATGATAGTACGACAACTTTCTTTTTCTTTGACATTTTTTATTCTCCTTATTTCATTGTCAAAATTTCGATACGGTTAATATCTATATTCAAAAGCGAGCTAGCCGCTTGTTGAATCTTCGTTAAAACGCTAAGATTTTTTGCGCCCTCGGCAACTATAAGGACGCCCGTTATTTCAGGATACAGTTCTTTTACCGTTACGGTTTTTCCGTTTACGGTTATCGGGGTTTCTTCTTTTTTAGTTACTCCGTCGGTAACGGTTTCGTTCTTTTTCATCGCAAGCACCAATTCTCTCCCCGAGGCGACGCTTATTGCAACCTTAACCTTTCCCGCACCCTCTACCTCAGATAAAAGCTCCGATAATCTGCTTTCAAGCCTATCTACGTAAACTATAACCTCGTCGGTTTCAGCGGTCGTCTCGTCGGTTTTTACAAAACCGCAAAGCAATATTACCACCACCACAACGACCAATGCGATAATTATAAGCAATCTGAGCTTTTTGTTTTCCGATATCTTTTCAAGAATACCGACCGCCGCGGAATTATCAGCTTTGTCCGACATTTGCTTTCACCTCGATTTCAACCGCGCCGAAAAACTCTTTAGCGACCGAACTTATTTTCTCGATAATATTTATATGCTCGGTATTTCCGCTGATAACCGATTCGTCAAAAAAAATCGTAACCGCTTTTATTTCGCAAACCCCGCAATCGTCTTTACTATATTCTATATCAAACGAAAGGTCGTTTATACCATATTCGTTAAGCTTTTTAAGACATTTTGTCTTTTTTATATCGGCTGATTTTTCCGTTGCGTAATATAAAAAATCCTCGTCTATTTCAATCGTAGAATCATATTCTTGCCAATCTAAAATATTAGGCAAAGATATTTTACCCGTTAACGGATAAAAGACTACAATCAAAAAAATAACGGAAAACAAAGAGCCGATAAGTGGCGAAAGCCTGCCTTTCGGTATCAACAATTCAAGCAACGTTATAACAATAAGCATAGATACTACGCTTATCAACCAACCTTTCATAATTCACCCTCAAACAAAACTCCCCGCCGAAATAATCATAAGCAAAACCACCAAAAAAAACATAAGCCCTACCGTCAATAACGACATAACAAGATAAGACAGCCCCTTCGACAGAGCGGTAGATAACGCCGACACGCAAGAAAAATCGAACGCCTCGGTAATAGCGGCAACGGCTTTTAGCAAGAGAGAAAAAACTGCGATAGCAAGCACCGGAGATAACACTTTATAAAATACAACAATAAGACCGATTATCCCAACGGAGTTTTTTATAATCGCACTCCCCGCGATAACCAAATCGAAGCCGTCTTTCAAAAATCCGCCCACAATCGGAACGGAGCTTGAAACAAGGTATTTTGCAGTCTTAAACGATATGCCGTCATACGACGCCGAAGCTATCCCTTGAGCGGAAAGATAAACCCCGAACACCGTGACGATAAGCCCGACAATCCACTTTATAATAGAAGCAAAAAACTCGGTAAATTTAGACAGCTTAAATCTTTTTGAAAAAACCGCGGTAACAGAAAAAACCGTAACGATAACGGTTAGCGGCAACACGATCGAACCGTATACGTTTATAACCCCGTTGGTTAAAAAGACGAGTGACGGCTTATATAAATTAGCTGACGTTTTAGCACCCGAAGCCGTCATAAGAGTAAGCATTATGGGTGACATAATTTCAGCCGTTTTCGCTATATCAGATATAACGTTTTCGGTTTTTCTAAAAAAAGACATCACCTGCGGAAAAAGCAAAATAGACACAGCTGAAAAACACACTAAAGAAACAACTTCACCCACCCCGTCAGACAGATAAGAGCTTTTAAAATTTTGCAATAAAGAGCACAATACCGCAATAATTATAACCCCCGTAAAAATCGGAAGAAATAAACTTAAATCTCCGAGAAGTTGCTTTTTAAGATACTCAGCAAAACACGAATAATCTATTGCAAAATTGCCGTTAATAAGAGAACCGATACGATAAATAAAACCGCTATCGTTCCAAATATCCGTTTCGTCATAAATTTTTTCAAGTTCGGACATATCGATTTTTTCTAATTCTTCGGATATGATATCGGATAAATACTCTTCCGCACCGACGTGTTTTACACTAACCAAAGAGAATGTAAAAAGCAAAATTATAGGCAAAAAACACAGTAATCTTTTTTTCATAATAACCCGTTAAGCATTTCGAATACGCCGTAAAAAACAGGCAAAGACACACCGATAATAATTATCTTTCCGATAAAAACAAGCTTATCCGATAAACTTTTTATTCCCATATCCTCTACCGTTCCCGCGCCGAATTCTACAATATACCCGATTGCGATTATTTTATATATAACGCGCATATATTCTTCGTTTAGCAACGTAAAGCTTAAAAGTTTTTCAAAAAACCCGACGGTTTGCGTAAGATAATTTAGCGCCGCGTATAACACGATTATCCCCGAACCCAAAAGCGCAAGCGGATAAAGCTCGCTATTAACGTTTTTTAAAAACACTACCAATACTGCGCATACGAGAACTAAAACAACGATTTTTAACATTAATAATAATTTAAAAATGCTTTAACGGCATCGAACAGTTCGCCGATCATATTTATAACTAGCGTCAAAACTATTATCAGCCCTGCAAGCGCAACCAAGGTGGCGATATCGTCGCGATCACTTTTTTTAAGCACCTGAGTTATTACCGTGATTAAAATTCCTATCGCGGCTATCTTAAATATTACGTCAATATTCATACAACCCCCGTTACAGTATCAGAACGAATAATATCAGCCCGAACAAAACCCCTAGTTTTATGTATACGGGCTTGTATTTTTTATAATCGGCTTCACACCGAGTAAGCTTTTCGGTTACGATTTTATCCGTTTCTTCTATATAACCTATTTGGGTAGTCTTATCGGAAGAACCTATAGTCTCCGCATAGTTCCTGAAAAAAACACGCTCATCCGAAGTTAAATAGCGTGGCTCTTTTACCGTTTTATCTTTGCCGAATTTATATTCGTATAACAATTCCGAAAATTCTCCGTCCGGTTTTTCTTCGATAACGCTGCCTATTGCCCGCGAAGAAAAAGAAACTGCGGAAGAAAGCCTTTTGTTAAAATCGGAAAAATTTTGAAAAAACCTTAATCTTTGAAGGTATTTGTAAGAAAACAAATATCCCGCGTATGCGGATAAGCACAATAATATTGCTCCGGCAAAATATTTCAACATAGCTCGTTAAAATCTCCGTCTAAAATTTTTTTCACCCTGCCGGGTTTTCCCTTTTCTTCTAAAATAACGTATCTATCAAACACACCGTTCATAAAATTATCCTTTCGCTTTATATCCGCCACGTCATACCCGTGACAGCTTGCTATAACCTTTATTCCGCATAAAGACGCGCTTTTTATACATTTCCAATCCTCGCCGACTGAAAGCTCGTCAGTCACCGCGACGTCCGGTGAAAGCGCTCTTATCCCGCAAGTGAAGGCATACTGCTTGTCCGAATAAGATATTTTATCTATTCTTGCCCCTTTAACATCTTCAAACTCTCCTCGCTCGTCAACGATAAGAACCGAATACCCCGTTTTATTTAGCCATAAGGCAATATCTTTAAGTATAGTCGTTTTACCTTGGCACGGCGGCGAAATTATAAGAAGGTTTTCTATTCTTTTATCGAACAGTTTTTCGCACAGCTCTTTAGCGCAACCGCTTACAAAACGCGGTATTCTGATATTTAGCGAAGAAATGTTTTTCATCGTAACGATTTTGCCTTGATCGAAAACGCAATGTCCGCCCAGCCCGACCCTTACACCGTTTTTATACGAAATAAAACCGCGTTTTAACTGCTCGTTATATGCGTAAACGGAATTTTCGGTTAAAGCCGCCATCGTTTCTATTAAATCATTATCCGAAAAAACAATCGCTCCGTTTACGTTAGGAAACAAACCCGTTTTTGTCAAAAAGGCACTTCCGTCGTATAAATCGACAATAATCGGAAAACCCACTCTCAGCCGTATACCGCGCGCGCAACTCATATCAGACCTTTTTACGGCATTACGGATATGCTCGGGCAATAAATTAAAATCCATACCAATAATAATATATTATCCTCCGCTAAAAAATAGAACGCAAAAAAAGACGAGCCTTAGCCCGTCGTTTTTTGCGTGATTCATATTTATATATCGATAAGTTTATAAACGCAACACGCGTAAACCCCAAATAGCTTTATACAAGCGGATATTCCGCCCTAACCTTTGCCGCAAGCCTACCGTCATACTCTTTTACACCCTCGCAAACAAGGCACTCGACCTCTTCGGGCGTAAGTTTAGATTCGTAAGACATTAAAACGTCGAAAATCAAATTCGCGTGAGTTGCTCCCTCGTTCATTCTAAAATCGTGTATATCGAAGCTCGAATCGATTTTCTTTACGATTTTTAAGCAAATCGCTTTAAGCTCGTTAACCCTTTCGCTTGTAGTTACTACGGGATCCATATGTATGGTAGCAATACAGTTAAATCGGTATTCTAATCCACGCTCTATATTGTCTATCATATCGTGCAATTCCATAACGTTATCCTCGGACGGAACTTCTACGTGCAAAACAAGAATTTTCCGCCCCGGTCCGTAATCGTGCAACATAATATCGTGTATGCCGACAACCCTGCCGTCAAAATCTTTAACGAAGTCGGCAATTTCGGCAACCAAAGCATGGTCGGGAGCTTTACCGAGAAGCAAATCGGCAATTTCTTTAAGAGATCTTATCCCCGTATAAGCGATAAACAACGATACGATTATACCGGCATACCCGTCTACGGGAATATCTTTTAATATTGCCGACAGCAAAAAGCTTAACAAAACAACCGCGGTCGAAACGCAGTCGGATATACAATCGAAAAAAGTCGCTTGCAAAGCCACCGAACCGATTTTTTTACCCGAAAATCTATTCAATCCGGCTAAAAACGTTTTTAAGATAATAGAAAACAAAAGAACCGCTATCGTAGCGATAAAAACCGTTTTATCCGTTTTCACGTAGCTTTCGCCCCCTATTATTTTAGAAACCGATTCCGAAAACAACTGAAACGCAACGACGAGTATTACTATAGACACGGCAAGTCCTGCAAAATATTCGAATCTACCGTGTCCGAAAGGGTGTTCTTTATCCGGTTTTTTTGCGGCAAGCTTAAACCCGAGTATAGAAACGACAGAAGTTCCCGCATCGGACAAATTGTTAACGCCGTCGGATAAAATAGAAATCGCACCCGTAAGCGCGCCGATAACTATCTTTGCAACGCTCATTAAAACGTTAAGAATTATGCCCGTAATACCCGCAAGACTACCGTATTTGCCCCTTATAACGGGATCTTTAATATTGTCTGAATCTTTAATAAAAAGTTTAATAAATTTATTATACATACGCTTAAACATAACTATTTTTCCATTATAACGGTAAAAGGTCCGTCATTCACCTGAGATATCTTCATATCCGCGCCAAACACTCCGAGTTTAACGGAAACGCCAATGTTTTTTAGCCCGTCAGCCACGTAAAGATATAGTTCATTTGCCCTATCGGGAATTTCGGCGGCTAAAAAATCGGGACGATTGCCGTGAGAAGTATTTGCATACAGCGTAAACTGCGATACAAGCAATATTTCGCCGTTTACGTCTGTTATGCTTTTATTTATTTTTCCGCAATCGTCTTCAAAAATCCGCAAAGAGGGTAATTTTTTTATGAAATAATCGGCGTTTTGTTCGCAATCGCCCTTTCCTACGCCTAAAAAAACAACCAAGCCTTTGCCTATATCTGAAATAGTTTTTCCGTCAACCTTAAGTTCCGCGCTTAAAACGCGCTGTATAACAGCTTTCATTTAAAAAATCCTTTATGTATTGATATATATTATAC
>CAZXOQ010000017.1:0-17447 GCA_964642415.1 uncultured Christensenella sp.
GATGAATTATACAGTGAATTGTTAAACTAAGCGCAACAGTTAGAAACAAAAAATCCCCACCGCATTAAGCGGTGGGGCAAAAAACATTAGAAAAAAGGGGATTTTTATGTTTTTTATTCAAAACGTAAGGAGGTGTTTCGGGTTTTTAAGTTTTGCCGTTAAAATTCGGTTGTGATTGAGATTGCAAAATATATTTTTTGCGGTATTGGTAAGGCGGCAAGTTATATTTTGTTTTAAACGTGGTTATAAAGTGCGAAAGACTTTCATACCCGACGAGATAAGCGATATCGACTAATTCGGTGTTAGTGGTTTTTAATAAAAGCGCGGCTTTTTCCATACGGAATTCCGTAAGCATATCTAGCAGTGATTTATTAAAGTTTTTTCTTATAATGCGGCATAAATGCCCGTGGCTGTAGTTAGTTTCTTCTATAAGCGCGGGAATCCCGTTTTGCAAAACGCCGGGCGTTTTCATTTTTTCTATTATGTTAACAAGCGTTTGATCGGAAATATTAGTCAGCTGTGTTTTTTTTAGGTAAAGCGTAGCCAAATGGGTGACCACGCTTTTTTTAAGCGCGGAAGAAAGTTCTTCGTCTTTCACCGATAGAGAATAAAGGTTTAGCGAGTTTTCTAAACAAGTAAGGTCTTCGTTAGAAAGCGGAAGCTCGATAATACCGGGCTGACTGTCAATCGCGTTAAAAAGAGTGGGCGAAAGAAAATCGCAAACCGATTTAAGCAGATCCGTAGAAACCAAAATATCACGGTGATAGGATTTTTTATCGTGCTGTTCGTCAAAGGCGTGAATATCCTTTTCGGGGTGTAAGATCAAAAGCGTGTTATTGGTGTAATACTTTATGCACTTAGGGGTTATATGCCTAACGCTGCCTTGCACAACGTAGCAAAACTCATAATAAGCGTGTTTATGAATATTGCCCATATCCGTAATGGTATGCGTTGCGAAATCGGAATTAGAAAAGCAATCGATTGTAAATTTTGAAAAAGGCAATGGGAAATCTCCTAAATTTTTGATATTTTGATTAACAACATAAAATTATATTGCTAATAAACGGGTTTGTCAATATTTTTGCCAAAAACTGTTAAAAATAAGCAAAAAGGTTAAAAAATCAAAAAAATGCAAAGAATAGCGAGTGAAAAAATGCGCGGGGGGGGGGCGTACTTTCGGAAATTTGTGTTAAATTTGGGAAAAAAGATGTTAAGATTTCGCAAGAAATATATAAAAAGTCATGTTATACTTATAATAGTAAAATCGCATAATGCGACAAAAGCCTCTTTTTTCGGTATGACGACTTGACGGAAAAACGCCTAAAGCGCAAAAGCGATAAAATAAAAACAGGGAGATGGATGTTATGAAAAGACTTCGTTTAACGGCAACGCTATTGTGCGCAGCGCTATTGATGATACCGTGTATCACAAGTTCGGCGCGTACAACCATAGCGGAAACTAAAACGGAACAAGATACGGTTACCTTTCATTTTTTGAACGTTAACTCTATCGAAAAAGAAAGCGGCGGTCCTATCGGGAGCGCGGATTGCACGATTATAGAGGATCACGGCGTTATTACCGTGGTAGACGTAGGCACAAAGTATAAAACTTCTACCGACTATATAACCGCGTACCTCAAAGACCTCGGCGTAAGCAAGATAGATCACTTGTTTGTCACGCATCCGCATGACGACCACTTGGGCGGCGTGCCTAATATAGTAAAGGCGTTTGACGTTGTAAACTATTATTATACCACGCTAAAAGATTGGAGTCACGTTCGTCCGTGCGAGATGGATTGGGATACAAAGTATTATTATGACGCGGCAATGCGCGCCGTAACGGAAAAAATCAATTCCGACGGTACTGCCGTAAACTTGATTGTTCCCGAAGAAGAAGGCAAGGTTTACAAAATTTCAGACGACAGCAGCTTTACCGTGTATAACAGCAAAGCGGTTGTAGAAAACAATTATACAGAGTTTGAATTTAACGATATGTCTATGATGATGAAATACACCTATAAAGGCGTAAACGCATTGATCACGGGCGATATCAACCGCTATCGCGGCGACGCAAGCGGTTACGAATATACCTTAACGGGCGAAGTAGATAAAAACGGCAATAAAGTAGCCGCCGGTTCTGAAAACGCTATCGCACCCGTAGGCGATATTCATATTTTGAAAGTTGCCCACCACGGAACGGAAGGTTCGCTTCATACCGAAGATTTGTTAGGCAAAATCAATCCCTCTAAAAAAGCGTACGCGGCGGTTATAACGGGATACCGTTCTAACATAGGCGCAAGCGTAATCGGCAGATTGAATAAATACGGTTACGACGTTAAAGTTACGCACGACGGTGACGTAACGGTTACGACTGACGGAACTAATATAGAAATGAATCAAGTCGTTGTAGAATAATGCAAAAAGGGAGAATATTATGAAAATTCAAAAAACCTTAAAGACAAAAATGCTGGCAATTTTGTGCGCTTTATGTTGTTTGGCGGCAACGGGCTTTGCCGTAACAACAAATACCGCAAAAGCCGACGGCAATTTTACCGTTAGCAGCATTACTTATCAATTTAGAGAAGTATATAACGAAAACGCAGGCGGGCAAAGAACGGAATACGTTATTAAATTTAACGCCGACGTTGATTTGTTATCTGCCTACAGTGACGGTGCTGAAATAACCGATATGACCGATTTTGGTACTTCTGTAAAAGCAAACGATACGGCGCTTAGCAACCTTATAGATGCTTCTAGCGCTTCTGCGCCTTATAAACTTTATAAAGAAGGCAAAAACCTTTTGAAAGTTGTTTTAGGTCGTCCTTTGGGTTACGTTTCTTTCACGTTGCCTAAAGACCTTGCAATCGGCGGTTATACTCTTGCCGAAGAAGTAAAATTATATCAAGATATTGACGGAACTTTTACCACCGATGTGCCCGAATATAAGATTAACGACGTTTTTGTTGTGCCGAATAGCGGTAGTAAAACAGTAACGAAGCTTAAAGTTGCAATGACTGAACCGAACGGTATCGATCAAGCGGGTGTAGATGAAATACTTATAAACGGTAAGAAAATCGACGATTACGACAATACTTACGTTCAATATTGGAATGATACCGACGCGGATTATGGCGGTGACTACGATACGGGATATAGCGGTTATCATTATTATATTTTTATAATTAACGAAACGCTTATGAATAAAGGCGTAACGATTACTTTCCCCGCGGGGTATAAGTCTAGTGCTGCAAGCACTGCAACAACCGAAGAAGTAAGCTTTACTTTTGACGCGGGTGATTACGGTGCAAACGTTGATAAGGCTTATTATCCTAGCGGAGTAAGACGTTTAGCCAACGAATTAAGCGTAGAAAGCATTAACCTTAGCAAGAGAGAAACTTATAACGGTAACCCCGGCGGAATAAGAGCGGAATATCTTATCAAATTCAATGCGAAAGAAGACGTTCTTGCAAAATATACCGACGGAAAAGAAATAACCGATATGGCTGATTTCGGCAACAAAGTTACGGTAAACGGCACGTCGCTTAGCGGACTTGAAGTAAACGGTGTTAGTGAGGCTGAACCTTATAAACTTTATAAAGAAGGCAAAAACCTTTTGAAAGTTGTTTTAGGTCGTCCGGGCTGGGTATCGTTTACATTACCTAAAGGATTAACTATCGGCGGTTATACGCTTGCAAAAACCGTAACCTTATATCAAGAAGTAGACGGCACTTTCACCGCAACCGATCCGGGCTTTAACTTTGGCGCAGTTTACGTTAGACCAATCGGCACAACACCGTGGGTTCAAATTCAATTAGATAGAACTCAAGCGGAAGACCCAGCGAAATTCGATCAAGCTTCGCTTTCTAAAATATTGATCAACGGCAAACCGATGACCGAATATAACGACAGCGACGTTCGCCCGTATGCTGCAGGAAAATATTGGGATAATGAATACGATGCCGGATGGTACGGATATAACTTTAAAATATATTTGTCTTATTCGTTTATGTCAACCGGTGTAACAATTACAATCCCTAAAGATTTTTCTGACGACGGTACTCACTTTACCACAGAGGAGCGTAGTTTCTATTTGCCCGCGGCTGATTATTCAAACTTTGGAATTTATTATCTTTGCGCAGGTAAATACGTCAATTCTACCGCAGAGGCTGACGTGGAATTCTTTGGAAAAACCAACGACGGCGTAACTTATAAGTTGCTTTTAAGCGTAAAAGGCGATAACCCCACCGATTTGTTTGCGGCGTTCAACCAAAACGACGATATGACCGATTTTGTTAACAAAACGGATGTCCCCGATAACATTACCTTTAACGGCACCGCTTTAAGAGATTTAAGCGTTTCTTACAAAAAATGCTCCGATAACGTTATATACTTTACCGTAAAAGGAGATTTAAACCCGCCGATGATAACCGTTAACAGCAATTACGTTGTAAATAACTGCAAGGTAGAGGGATTATCTAAGATATATTCTTCTAACAACGACTATACTCTTAAAACCGGATTTGACGAAGTCAACGTTATAAACGTTTCTTCCGAAACATCTTTCGGAACGATGAGCAAAGATAACGAATTAAGATTCTCTATCAAGTTAGACTCTCTCGGAATTTTTGCCGGATATGCTAAGGGCACTAACGTTACTTCTTATTTATCCGCGGCAAACTTTACCGATAACGTTTTGATTAACGGCAGCACTCTTACTCAAATAAAAGCAAACCGTTCTATTTCGGCGTATATCGGAGGAAGAGAATCTTTCGTATACGATAAAACGGAAAACAGCATAGAAATTATAGTTTCCGGCGTACAGCTTTTCGACTTTGACGTAACGGTTAAAGCAGGTTGCATAATAGGCAACTTAGAAATTAAAGAAGAGGTAACTTACAGAAAGAATTATAACGAAAGCTTCGATAAAATTACCGAAGCCGATACTGAAGTTAAACCCCTTTCAATCCGCGAAATTCCTAATGCAAATCTTGCCGAAAGATGCGTTAAGATTATGTTTAACGCTAAAGTTAACAATAACGATCTTATAAACGCAATCAAGTTTAGCAATAGCGAAAACGATAACGTGGTTTTAACCGCTACTGGCGGAAAATACTTTAATACCGAAGCCGAATTCGGCGGCAGAATGTATACGATTTACTTTGCTACCGAAGAATACGTTTCGTTTATGATTTCCGAAGGAGCTAAAATCTCTGTCGGTTCGGTTAAAACCGCCGACGGAAAAGACACCGTTGCAACCGACTTTGTTATGGTAAACGGTTCTTGGGTGCCGGAAGGCTATCAAGGCGAAATCGCTAAAGCTGAAATAGTTAAGGTAACGCAACCCGGCAACCAATGGGATAACACAAAGTTGTTTATGTTCTACAGCAGCGTAAGCTTCAATCACCACGCTTTCCCCGCGTTCGTAAGAGATAATCTTTACGTAAACGGCAAACGCGTATTCGATTACGCTACTTCCGCAGGCTACGTAAACAGCGAACTTGTTTACGACTGCAAAACTTATGCCGTATATATCAGCAACGAAATTCGTAACTACGCTAACGGATTTGACGTTATTTGCTTGAAAGCGGGCGCACCCTTAGCGGGCGGCAGAACCTTTACGGAAGATTTATACTTCTATGCGGTTCAAGATAAAAATCAAAGGGACGGCGCAGGCAACTGGGTTTGGACTGTTTCTATAGAAAAACCCGCTCTCGAATTAGCCGAGAAAGAAGAATTCAAAACGGTGGGCGATAACGCGGTTATAACCGTTAACTTTGACAGAATAGTCGGTAAAAACGACGCGTTGTTCGGCGTTTATAACGAAAACGTAAACGTTTCGGATTATCTTTCTATAAACGGAAAAACTATTGCCGAATACGGCGATAAAGCAAGCTACGCTTTCACCGAAAACGGAATAGAAATCACCGTAAATAAAGCTGAACTTGCAAATGCCGAAAGCATAAACGTTACCTTTAAGCAAGGCTTTGAAACGCCGTTAGGTTATTCCTTCGATAAAGACGTTACGCGTTTATACAGCGTAAAAGACGAAGTTTGGGCAAACTCTTTAACTGTAAACAAAAACAGAAGCGAATCGGTTAACGTTTCTAACGTTTCTATCGAAACCGTTAAGGTTGGCGAAAAAGCCGATAACTCTATTAAAGTCGGCAAAAAGATAACCGTTAAGTTTAACGGCGCGATTGCGGGCAAGGCTACCTTAAACGGAACCGAAACTCCCGTAGGTTTATATAAAAACATTACCGCGCCTTACGCCGATCTCATTAAGCTTACGCAACTCAGCAATGAAAGCAAGGGATTCGGTTATAACTACGCTAGCGAGATTATTCAAAGAGTTATTACCACCGATTTAAGAAATTCCGTATTAGACGGCGTTTTGATTAACGGTAAAACTTTAAGAGAAATCATCGCGAACGAAACGGCTTACGTTGCGCTTGAAAACTACCCCGTACGCGTAGACTTAGATAAAGATTGCTTGATTATTTATATACAAGAAGACAGCGCGATTTATGCAAACGTTAACGACGGTATGACCGTAGAGCTTGCTTCTACGCTTACCTTTGAAAACGACAACGGTATCGCCGCTAACAGCGTATATAAACTTAAAGACGGTAATTTCGAATCCTTTAGATATATCAAGTCTATTACGGTTAAAACAAACAAAAATCAGTATTATAAAGGGCAAGATTTAGACCTTTCTAAATTCAACGCTTACGGCGTGTATAACAACGACGAAAAAGGCGATAATTTCACCGTCACCGCGGATATGATTTCCGGTTACGATAAGAATAAGGTCGGCAAACAAATCGTTACCATAACTTACGAAGGTTGCACCGCTCAGGTCGAAATCACCGTATTAGAATCGGAGCAAGGCGATAACGGTTCTTCCGGCGGAAACACCGGCAAGGGTTGCGGCGCTAACGTTCTTGAAAACGGTACTCCCGTATTTATGGCTTTCTTACTCGGTATGGCTTACATTGTTGTTAAATTAATAAGAAAGAAGAATAATGGAAAAAATTAAAAAAGCTAAATGGATTTGGTATGAAAACGATTTTGAAGTTTTCACTTACCACAAACTGTCTAAACGAAGATATCAACGAAACGATATTATTTATCCGTTTTGGGTTATGGATCGCCCTGAATTTCAGGTGGTGTTCTTTTACGAATACGACGTTCCTAACGATACTTCGTTTAAGATAGTAAGCAATAACCACCTTGTCGTAAATATAAACGGCAATCCGTGGAACGTTGAAAATAATAAAGAAGAAATCTTCCTTAAAAAGGGCAAGGGTTCTATCAGAATTTATTGCTTCGAAGAGGAAAGTCTGCCTACGATTTTCATCGATTCCGAATATATTAAAACGGATGAAAGTTGGCTTTGCTATTGCGGTGACGCCGTTATGGTTCACGCAAGTTGTTCGGATTCGTTCGATAATCCGCGGGTTAACCCCGCGGACTATCGACTACCGATAGAAAAATTAAATTACGTTGCAACGGCAAAAGTCGGTAACGGCGCCGTGTATGACTTCGGCAAAGAAATCGTCGCCCGCCCCGTTATCGTAACCGATACGCCGAAAGAGCTTATGCTCTTTTACGGCGAATCTAAAAACGAAGCTTTAGATTTTGAAAATTCAGAGGTTTGCGAAACTCTTTCTACTCTCGCAAACGCGCCGACGAAAGCGCGCGAATGCGTTGGCTTTAGATATCTGTTTATTAAAGACGCTTCGGGCGTTAAAGATGTTTACGTAGAAAACGAAGTTTATCAACATTCTTTTACGCCGAGCTTTGTTTCTAACGACGAACTTATAAACGAAATTTATAAAACGGCTGTTTATACGTTAGAACTTACGTCAAGAGAGTTTTTTATCGACGGTCCTAAGCGCGACAGGTGGGTTTGGGCTGGCGATGCGTTACAGTCTTTATGGTTCGATTTTTACGCGTTTTTCGATAAAGAAATCGTAAAAAGATCGCTTTTGGCGATGATCGGCAAGCGCGAAATAAACAGTAACGTTTCGGGGATTTTAGATTATAATTTCTATTATATCTTATCCGCCGCGTACTATTATCGCTTTACGGGCGATAAAGAGTTTATCGCAAAGCTTTTTCCGCGGCTTGAAAGCCTTATGCGTTATATCCTTAAAAAACCGACGAAAAACGGGTTTTTGATGCCTAAATCGGGCGAATGGTTTTTTATCGATTGGACGGATATGCAAGATTTTGAAAAGGTTAACTATGCTAAACCGATATCCGTATTGCAAATTTTGTATTACGTTTCGCTAGAAACCATGCGCGACTTTGCCGAAATGCTCGGCAAAAACGCCGACGTGTATAAAGAAAAGCTTGACGGTCTTAGAGAGAAAATAGACGAAACCTTTTTCGATAAAGATTACGGCGGATTTAAACACGACGCCGACGGCGAACTGAACACCAAATACGGTAATATTGCCGCGATCTTGTTCGGCTACGCCGGCGAAGAACAAAAAAAGATTATATCCGAAAAAGCCTTTAACGACGGTTCGTACGAGATCGATACGCCGTATATGAAATTTTACGAGATGTGCGTGTACGCCGAAACGGGTAAAACAGACTACGTTTTGTCTTACGTTAAAGAATATTGGGGCGCGATGATTAAACTTGGCGCTACCACTTTTTGGGAGCGTTTCGATCCCTCGAAAAACGGCGCTGAACATTACGAAATGTACGGCAGAAAATACGGCAAAAGTCTTTGCCATTCTTGGGGCGCGGGTCCGGTTTATATCATAGGCAAATACGTTGTGGGATTAAAAGAACAGGGCGGCGAAAACGGAATGTTCTTGCTTGATCCGTACTATTCCGATTTGCACTTTAATACCGTTTTGCCGCTTAAAAGCGGGTATATCGAAATCGGCTTTGACGGAAAAGAACTGACGTTGTTCAGCTCGGATGAAGACGGGGTATTGGCGTTTAACGATAAATTGGTCGGCGCGGCATTGCCCGAAACGGAAAAAGGCTACCTTATAAAAAAGGGTGTGAAATATAGCGTCAAACTGAAAGGAGGCGAGAATTTATGAGCAATAACGTTCCCGTCGGCGGCGACGTCGCCGCTAATAACTTAAGCGAAATAAGAAAAAATAAGTTGAAACGCGCGCTTTTTATCATCGCGATGATAATAGTGCCGATGGCTAACTTCTTTGTGTTTTATCTTTACGTTAATATAGATTCTATTCTTATGGCGTTTAGACAAACCTCTATAAGCGGCGAAACCGTTTATTCGCTTAAATGGTTCAAAATGGTTATAGAAGCGCTGTTCGTCAGAAAAGATATGCTTTTATATCTAGGCAATACGATGAAATACTTTTGCGTTTCTCTTTTTGTGATTATGCCGCTAACGCTCGCAATCGCTTATTTCTTGTATAAAAAAATCTTTTTGTATAAGTTTTTCAGAGTAATATTTTTTACTCCGCAAATCTTGTCTTCGGTCGTATTGACCACCCTTTATAAAAACATAATCGGCATAGAAGGTCCTATCGCTCCGATTATCGGCAATATGTTGGGCTTAGACGTTATTCCGGAATTTTTAACTAACAGCCAATACGCCACCAACGCGATAATTATTTATTGCATTTGGACGGGCTTCGGCGCAAACCTGATTTTGTTTCAGGGCGCGATGGCGCGTATCCCGGAAGACGTTATCGAAGCGGGGCAGCTTGACGGCGTTTCTTGCTTCAGAGAACTGATATCTATAATATTGCCGCTTGTATGGCCTACGTTTACAACGCTTATCGTTATGACCTTTACGGGGATATTTACGTCTTCCGGTCCGATACTGCTGTTTACGCAAGGCGAATACGATACAAGTACTATTGCTTACTACATCTTCCAAAACGTATATTACGGTAACGGAAACAAAGAATACGCTTCGGCTGTCGGACTGTTCTTTACGGTCGTGTCTTTGCCGATAATCATAGGCGTAAAAACGGGTATGGAGAAATATCAAGATGCTATCGAGTATTAAAAACTTTTTCAAAAGAAAATTCAGAAAAATGTCAGGTTTTCAAATAGTCGTTTTTTCCATAGCGTTTGTTCTTTTCGCGTTTTACGCGTTTACTATTATTTACGCTATCGGTTGGAGCGTTATTTCTAGCTTAAGACCGAGAAAAGAGCTGATGAACAATCCGTTCGGTTGGCCTTCTGAGATAACCTTTAAAAACTACGTTACGGCGTTTAAAGAAATGAACGTAAACGGTTCTAATATGCTGATGCTTATATTCAACAGCCTTTGGTATTCTATTTTGGGTACGGCGTTAAATATTTTATGCGCGCTTACGATGGCTTACGTTGTTTCTAAATATAAGTTTTTCGGAAGAAACGCCATCTATTTTATCGCGGTTGTCGTTATGGTTTTGCCTATCGTAGGATCTTTACCGGCAACTTATAAGCTGATTAGAAGCTTAAATCTTAACGATTCGCCGTTGATATTGTTAACGTTTACCAACGGGTTCGGGTATAACTTTATAGTATTGTACGGGTTTTTCGCAAGCGTATCTTGGAGTTACGCCGAAGCCGCGCTTATGGACGGCGCAGACGACTTTACGATATTCTTTAAAGTAATGCTTCCGCAAGCTATGCCGGCGGTGTTATCGTTGTTTATTTTAAGCTTTATCGGCGTTTGGAACGATTATCAAGGACCTCTTCTTTATATGGAGAAAATGCCTACGCTTTCAGTCGGTATCTATTTATATCAAGAAGAAACCAAAGCCAATCCGCATATCTTATACGCTGCGGTAAACCTTTCTATCTTGCCCGTGTTCGCATTGTTTATCAGTTTCCAAGAAACGATAATGACCAACACCGTGGCAGGCGGACTTAAAGGCTAAAAACAAAAAAATTATTATCGCAAAACCTTCGGGTTAATCTAAATTGCGGTAAATATTAAGGAGAAAATATGAAGAAACTGCTATGCTTTTTGCTGTGCTTCGTATGTTGCTTCGCTTCGCTGACGGCATGCGGAGGTAATGATAGCAACCTAGACGGAGACGGCAACCTCGTTACCGATAAAACTAAAATTTTAGATATCGGCGTTTGGAATTCCGGTTACGGTGTAGATTATATCTACGCTTTGGCTGAAGATTTCAAAAGCACTCACCCCGGAATTGCAATAAATGTTTCCGCTAAATCCGGCAATACGGGTTCGGGCTTGTTTTACAACACGATAGAAACGGGCGCTTCCGCGAACGATATCGATTTGTATTTGGCTTACGGACCGAAATATTTGCAATACGTAACCGGTTCGTATGCGTCCAACAAATTGCTTGAACCGTTAGACGAGGTTTTGAATTACACCGTTCCGGGCGAATCTAAAAGCATCAAAGAAAAAATAGGCGATTCTATTTTAGACGTGCTTACCTACGACAACGGAACCGAAGACGATTCTGACGACGTAACGTACGCTCTCCCTTACGGAAGCGGATATGCGGGTATCGTTTATAACGCAAAATTATTCAATCAATATAATTTAAGCGTTCCCAGAACTACTGACGAGCTTAAGGCTTTAACGGATACCGCTATAGAAACCACGCCCTATAACGGAGAAACGAAGGGCGCTTCGGCAACCGCTAAAAAGACTCCGTTCATTCACTTGCCCGGTTATTGGGAAAGCGCCGTTACCGGTTGGTGGTTGCAATATGCCGGCGCAGAAGAATACAACGATTTCTGGACGTTCGCCAACGTAGACGTGAAAAATATGTCTACGCAAAAAGACGTTTATTATCAAGACGGATTAAAGAAATCTCTTGAAGCTCTTTATAACTTGATTACGCCCCAAGGCGCTACGTATAACGGTTCTAACACCCTCGATTATATGGTATTGCAATCGAGATTTTTAGAAAACGAAGACGCGCTTATGTACGCTTGCGGCAGCTGGCTTGAAACCGAAATGAAAAAGGGCGAAGATTTTGACGCTTCTACGATGAATAACTTTAAGATGATGAAGCTTCCCGTATTATCCGCTGTTAAAGACAAGTTATCAGAGGGTAACAGAACGGAAAATAAACTTAGAGAACTTATCGATTACGTAGACGGCGTTAAATCTGAAAAACCCGCTTGGGCAACCGAAGAAGACGTTGAAACCGTTGAGTTTGCAAGAAATTGCTATACAAGCCAAACGGCGTCGGGCACGGCGGTAATTCCTTCTTATTCGCCCGCTAAAGAACTTGCGAAAGAATTCTTAAAGTATTTCTATTCGGATAGAGCAATGAAAATTTACGCTGAAACTCAGCATACCGTTCTTCCCGTAAAGCCGGATAACGAAAATCTTTACGCCGGTATCGATCAAACGGGTTGGTCGTCTTTTGCAAAGAGTGTATTCGAACTTACGTTGAATATAGACGGCTACGTAGGAACAAACTTAAACCATCCGCTTTATTACAGAACGGGACTTACCGATTTATTCCAATCTAAGCCCGAGGCAAGCTTTACCAATTCATCCGAAACGGATAAGAAAAACGTATCGCAATTCTTAGACGACGAATGGAGCAAACTTATGGCGCAGTGGCAAGTATATTACGGTTCTGCGTTCGGAAATTAATGATAACGGAGAAATAAAATGAAAAAACGCAATATTTTTATTACCATATTGTTGGTTATCTGTATGGCGTCGCTTTTCGGCTTTACCGCTTCGGCGGTATATGCCGGCGACGTGACTAAAGAAATATTAAGTGAAGATTTTTCTTCTGAAAGTTTTGCATCAGATACGTGGTATAATGCAAATTCTTATGAAGGAACATCTTTCAAGGCTGCCGATAAGCTTAAAGCTACCGTTAAAAACGGAGCGGGTTCTAACGGCATTATCTCTAAGGTTGCGATTGACACCGACACCGTTACCATAAGACTCGATATAAATAAGATGGTTTTCGGTGACAAAGATTTTGAAGTAGGCTTGTTCGCCATCGCTTATAATATGACCGATACCGTTACTCCGCCCGTAAACGTAGTGTGGCAAATGGTTACGGGCACTAATATAGACGGCGTGTATTTTGCGGTAAAAGCAAATCAACTTGTTTTTGCTTCTATATCGGGCGGCGCTACCGATTTTGTTGACGGCAACGGCAATAAAATAGAACAACGCACTCAGTATGCTTTTTACGACGCGTCCGCTCTTTCCGATACCGAAGGCGATAAAATAGTAATAAATCAAAAATCCATATTCTTGTGCTTTGACAATAAGGGCAACTTAGAAGTAAAAATGAAGACTTTAGGTTCTTCCGATACGGAACAAACCGTTATCAAGGCAACAAGCGCATCTTTGAAACCTCTTCAAAGAAATACCTACGTCGGATTATCTTGTGGCGAATCGGCTAAAAAAATCGAAAGCCTCGATTTAGCGGATTTTCACGTAAGCGGCGGAGATAAGGTTTTCAACAATTTTGACCGCGCCAACGTAAATAATTGGAACGTTATAGATTCCGCCATAACGGACGAAATTGCTATTAACTTAGACAGTACGCTTGTTGTAAATAGCGAATTTTCGGAAGATTATCCCATTGTTATGAGAAAGAAAATTCTTATCAACGATTATGACGATAATTTTTATTCGGATATAATTTTAGACGCAACGCTCAAATCTCTCGAACTCGGCGCAAACGGTAAATTCGGTTTCGCGCTCGGTTTAGAAAGATACACCAGCTCTAAGCCGGGTGACGAAAACACCACCTTCGTTTATTTTGAAAAGAACGGCGATACGTTATATCTCGGCGCGGAATCTTACGGAGAGGGCGGAACGGCTACGGAACTATTTAAAGGCGCTTCCGTTAAAACTTCTGACGATACGGGTTATATCGATTTATCTATTATCGTAGATAATAAAGGCAAACTCACCGTTAAAAACGCCGATAACGTTGTATATCAATCGGAAAAAGACAACGAGGCGTTTGCGGCAAACTATGCCGCCGTTGCGGTAAAGGGTTCTAGCGAAAGTCTTAACGCGGTTTTAAAATCGGTTAAGCTTACTAATACCTATTACGACAGACCTGAAAACACCGATATAAACGCAACGTTTGACGACGGCGGATTTAACGTTAACGAATGGAACCTTATTTCTATGCCGTATCTCGATACCTATACCAACTCCGCTTACGTTAAAGACGGCAAACTCTTCTTTGAAAACTGCGCGTTTAATACGGCGTTTATAACGCAATATCAATATTCGGATTTCGATATTCAATTCGATATAGACGATATCCGCCGCGAAGTAGTCGGCAACGGCGCAAGCAAAAGCTTCCCGATATCTTCCTTTATCGGCGTATATTGGGGTGTTTCCGACGCATGGCATAAGTTCGGCAGCGGTGTAACTTCTTCTTTCCCGCTTGTGTATATCGCAACCGAAATAGACCAAACAACGTGGGATCGTGCAATAGATCCTCAAACGGGCAAGCCTTATCCTACCGAAATATTTATGTTGGGTAACGGTTTGAACAACAGATTTTCACTTCCGGATAAATACGATTTTTGGAGTTTAGACAACGCCGATAAGGTATTGCAATTTAAGGTTTCCGTTACGGGTAAAAAGGTTTCTGCCGCCGTTAGATATAAAGGCGAAACGGAATGGCTAACCGTCGATAAAAACGGCAACAATATGGCAAGCGAAATGTCTTCTGCTCTTACCGGCAACGTTGCTCTTACTACTATGGGTAACAGCTATTACGTAAAAGATATTTCCGAAGGCGCGTCTTGCGGTCACTTCTCCGTAGATAACCTTTTGGTAACCAATACCGACGACAATAAAAACACCGTTACCGTAGAAAACGTTTCTAGCAACGTCGGCAAACCTTCCGATTATACTTACGTAAAACCGGATAACGACGACGATTATAAACCCGTTGGTTATAATAACGGTAATTCCGGCTGTTCTTCCGCAATAAGCGTAAGCAGCGCGGTTATTCCGCTCGCGGCATTGTTCTTCGTCGCGATTATAATAAAAGCAAGGAGATGCAAAGATGAATAAAAAAGTTTTAAGTTTGATTTTATCGTGCGTATGCGCGGCAGCACCCCTCGCAGGATGCGGAACGCAAAATTCAGAGGTAATTAAAGCTTCAACCGTAGCTCCCGAAGATTATTCGGTATACTATTTCGATAGATTCGGCGACGAAGTTATGCCGATCGGCGGATATATAGGACCTACCGTAGGCTTCGGTTATAACGGAACGTATATGGAATCGCAAATAACCGATCACCATTACGAACTTGTTTCGGATTGCGGTCTTAACTTTATTATCGGAATGAAACCCGATTATAAAACGCATAAAGATGACGTTATCGCTTCTCTCGAATATGCCGACAAGCATAACGTAATGTATTTCGTCAGAGATACCAGATTGTTTGACGTTAAAGAAGAAAACGCCGCTAATCCCGATAATTATCTTTACGTTTCTTTGCAAGAGTTTAAAGATATGGTTAAAGAGTATTCTTCTTACGAATCCTTTGCGGGGCTTGTTTGCAGGGACGAACCGTGGGCTAATATGTTCGATCAAATAGAAAAAATACTTTACTATTTCGACGAAACTTTTGAAGACAATAAACTTCTTTACTTAAACTCGCTTTCTTATCAATGTCCTACGGGCTGGTTCGGCAGCGGATCTACCGGAACGGAAGATACCGATATGGATCTTAACGGATATATGGATAGATGGTTCGATGCATTCCCGTCGCTCGGATATTATTCTTACGATACTTATCCTTTCGTCGGCGAAGAAAACGCTATCAGAACGGATATATTCAAAAACTATTCTATCGCCAGAAAATACAGCGAACAAAACGGCGTTCCGTTTTGGACGTTTATGCAGGCAGGCGGCAATTGGGGCGGCGATACCAATTGGAGAGTAACCAACCGCGGCGAAGTTTTATGGCAAGTTAATACCTCTTTGGCGTTCGGCGCTAAGGGATATACTTGGTTCCCGTATAACACCCCGCCCGAAAATATGGGAAGCCCCGAAGGCGACGACGGGCTTATCGGCAGAGGCGGTCAAACCACTCCGCAATGGTACTACGCGCAAGAGGCTAATAAACAAGCTTTAGCTTGCGACCATATCTTGATGAAAAGCACTTATAAAGGTCTTGTTTATCACTTAAGCGGAAAGCAAGATACCTCTAATAACGTTGAAATGCCTTCCGAAGAGATAATAGAAAGTTACAGACAGTTAAAAACCGTAAGCGGTGATAACGCGATTGTCGGATGCTTTAACTATCAAGGAAAAACGGCGTTATACGTTGTAAACAATTCTATAACAAAAGATAAAGCCGAAATAGAGCTTTCTTTTGACGGCAATTATGAGTACGAAGTTATTCAAAGAGCGGTTTCTAGCACGGTCAGAGGAAACACTCTTAAGTTAACGTTCTCTCCCGGAGAGGGCGCGTGCGTTGTATTAAAATAATCGCCGCATAAAAAATAAAACCGCTATTAGCCGATTTTGAATTTTCAAAATCGGCTAATATAAAAAATAAGAATACGTATAATCAGAGTTGTTGCGAAACGTTTTTAAGTTTTTATGCACGCCCATTCTTTGTAATGACGTAATACGGCAAACGGTTGAGATTGCCACACTTACTGCGTTCGTTCGCAATGACGTTATAAAACAATGCCACCCGTTCACGCCGTTGCAAGGCAAATTTGTCGCTTTGCAATCTTGAAAAAGGTATTATACGTCATTATGCACGCCGCCCCGCTCGCGTCATTGTGTACGTCTTTGCCGGACACCCCTGACCGCCAGTCCATCGTAGCATAGAAAAGATGTTCCGCGGCAATCTCGTAGTTTAAGAAATTACTTCACTTACGTCATTGCGAGCAAAACGGAGTTTTGCGTGGCAATCTCGCGCGGTAGCGCGGACGGAAAAAACGTTTCAAGCCAACTCTCATATAAAAAAATTAAAAGTATATTAAAGGACGATTTATGAATAAAAATATTTTACCTAAAATAGTTTTTCCGAACAAGCCTGAAGAAGAAATGCTTATAGGCGCTTACGTTGAGCCGCTTATTTACGGAAGATATATTAAAGATCACGACGTAAAGGTAGACGCAAATACGGCGTTCGACGATTTGAAAAACGCTAATTTTAACACGCTGTTACAAACCGAAAGTCAATTAAACCGCGAGGATAATGAAGTAACGCTAACTATGTTCCGCGAGCTTCATAAGCGCAAAATGAGTTTTTTGTTTCGCGATAACAACGTCGTGGGGGATAAAAACATGGTTACGCAAATTCCCGACGAAGAACTTAAAGAGTATTTTGAAAAAGCGTATAAGCCGCTTACGGAATATTCTTCTTTTGCGGGTATTCACTATATAGACGAACCCGGTTGGAAAGATTGGAAGCGCGCGAGAGAAATTAAGCGCGTGTTTAAGTCTGTTTTCCCCGATAAACTTTTTTTCACCAATTTGCTTCAAGTATACGCGCCCGATT
>CAZXOQ010000018.1:0-16823 GCA_964642415.1 uncultured Christensenella sp.
GTATAATAATATGAGCATTTTAGCAAGTATAGCAATAGGAGAAAAACGATGGAAATGGAAAAAACTTATAATCCGTCTAGTTTTGAAAAGGAAATTTACGAGGAATGGGAGAGAGAAGGGTATTTTAAGGCAAAGGTTGATGCCGATAAGCTTCCTTTTACTATAGTAATTCCGCCGCCGAATATAACGGGGCAACTTCATATGGGGCACGCTTTAGATGAAACTTTACAGGATACCTTAATCCGTTTTAAAAGGATGCAGGGGTATAGCGCGCTTTGGCTTCCCGGAACCGATCACGCTTCTATTGCCACCGAAGTTAAAATCGTTGAACAAATGGCGAAGGAAGGGCTTACGAAAAACGACGTGGGTAGAGAAGGTTTTTTAGAGCGCGCTTGGGCTTGGAAAGAAAAGTATGGCGGAAGAATTGTCGAGCAGCTTAAAACTCTCGGTTCTTCCTGCGATTGGTCAAGACTCGCTTTCACTATGGACGAAAGATGTTCTAAAGCCGTAAAAGAGGTTTTTGTAAATCTTTATAATAAGGGCTTGATTTATAGGGGTGACAGAATAATAAATTGGTGTCCCGAGTGCAAAACCGCATTGTCCGACGCAGAGGTTGAGTATGTTGAGGAGGATAGCAATCTTTGGTATATAAAATATCCCGTAAAAGATTCCGACGAATACGTTATCGTTGCAACTTCCAGACCGGAAACTATGTTTGGCGATACTGCCGTTGCGTTTAATCCTAAAGATAAGAAGTATGAAAAATTAAATGGTAAAACGCTGATTTTACCTCTTTTAGATAAAGAAATTCCCGTTGTATACGACGATTACGTAGAGCTTGAATTCGGTACGGGTGCGGTAAAAATAACTCCGGCGCACGATCCGAACGACTTTGAAGTCGGTATAAGGCATAATTTACCCGTTATAAGAGTTATAAACGATGACGGCACTATGAATGAAAATGCCGGAAAGTATAACGGAATGGATGCGTTAGAATGTCGTAAACAGGTGGTTGAAGAATTAAAAGAGAAAGGTTTGCTTGAAAAAATCGAACCGCTTCATCATAACGTCGGGCATTGCTACAGATGTCATCATACGGTAGAGCCGATTGTTTCTAAACAGTGGTTCGTTAAAATGGAGCCTTTGGCAAAACCCGCTATCGACGCGGTAAGAAAAAAGAGCGTTAAGTTTATTCCCGACAGATTCTCTAAAGTATATTTTAATTGGATGGAGAACGTAAGAGATTGGTGTATTTCGCGTCAGCTTTGGTGGGGGCATAGAATTCCTGCTTATTATTGCCAAGACTGCGGAGAAATGATTATCAGTAAAGAAGACGTTAAGGTTTGTCCCAAATGCAACGGCGTAAATATTAAGCAAGACGAAGACGTGCTTGATACGTGGTTTTCTTCGGCATTGTGGCCGTTTTCTACGTTGGGATATCCGGAAATGACCGAAGATTTAAAATATTTTTATCCGACGGACGTTCTTGTTACGGGATACGATATAATCTTCTTCTGGGTTGCGAGAATGATTTTCTCCGGCTTAGAGCATATGAAAAGAATTCCGTTTAAAGACGTATTGATTCACGGACTTGTGAGGGATTCTCAGGGTAGAAAGATGAGTAAATCTCTCGGTAACGGAATAGATCCTACCGAAATTATCTCTAAATACGGCGCGGATACTCTTAGATTTTCGCTTATCAACGGAGTTGCCGCGGGCAGTGATATGCGTTTTTCCGATGAAAAAATCGAAGGCGCTCGCAATTTTATGAATAAGATATGGAACGCTTCGCGTTTTGTTCTTATGAATGCCGAAAATAAAGATATCCACGATATTAAAAAGTGTAAACTTACCGGTGCGGATAAGTGGATTATAACCAAACTTAACAAAACGGTAAAAGAAGTGACGCTAAATATGGAAAAATACGAAATGGGCGTTGCGCTTGCAATTCTTTACGATTTTGTTTGGAGCGATTTTTGCGATTGGTATATAGAGCTTACAAAACCCGTTTTATACGGAGAAGACGATAAAAAGTCCGCCGATACGGTAAGCGTTCTTGTGTTTGTGCTTGAAAATATCGTAAAACTGCTTCATCCGTTTGTTCCGTTTATAACGGAAAAGATATATAAAAGCATACCCGGTTCTAACGGTTCGGTTATGGTTTCCGATTTTCCGAGGTATAGCGCTAAACTCAATTATTTTAGCGCGTATAACGAGATCGAAGCGGTAAAAGAAGTAATCAAAATCGTTAGAAACGTTAAAGCAAAAGCGGGGGCGGCTCCTTCAAAACGCGTTACGCTTTACGCTATAACGGATAATGCAAAGATACTTAAAAACGGCGCGGTATATATTCAAAAACTTGCGGGCGTTTCCGAGATTAAGCTTATCGAAGACAAAAACGTTTTATCGGAAAAAGTTGTTTCTCAAGTAACTAAAGATTTTGAGTTGTTTATACCGCTCGGTGAGTTGGTTGATATCGATAAAGAGATAGAACGTCTTGAAAAAGAACTTGCCAACGTTGAAAACGAGGTTGCTCGTGCCGGAGGTAAGCTTTCTAATAACGGTTTCTTAGAAAAAGCGCCTAAAGCGTTGGTTGACGCCGAACGCGCTAAGCTCGATAAGTTTATCGATATGAGAGATAAGCTTAAAAAGCAAATATCCGATTTGAAAAACGGTTAAAAAATAAAAAGCGACGATTGATACGCGCTCAAAAGTTTGTCTTACTTTTGGGCGCGTATCGCGTTTATATAAGGACTTTTTCCTTTTTTTGCAAAAAATTACAAAAAAAAGAAAAAAGCGTATTGACTTTATCTGATATTTGTATTATTATATATATAGAAAAGTATTTGTATAAATAAAACAACATTATCTTAGGAGATATAAACTAATGGCTAAATTAAACGCTCAGCGTAAAAACGAATTAAAACTTAAATTTGATTATAACAATATGATGTCCGATTTTATCGGAAGCGAACAAGGTATTTCTGCAAAAGAATTGTCGGGTAATAAAAAAATTGCGGAAGCGGCTCATAAATACGTGACCGAAAATCGCGGAACGGGAATGATGGGTTGGACGGAGCTTCCTTATAATCAAAAAGAAATCGTAGAAGATATTATTGCTACGGCTAAAAATATCCGCAAAAAATTTGATAACTTTGTCGTTTTAGGAATAGGCGGTTCTGCTTTAGGTCCGACCGCAGTGTTTCAAGCACTTTGTCATTTAAGACATAACGAGCTCTCTGCGAGAAAAAGAAAAGCTCCTAAACTGTACGTAGAGGATAACGTAGATCCCGAAAGGATGGCTTCTTTATTAGACGTTTTAGATCTTAATAAAACTGTTTTTAACGTTATTACCAAAAGCGGCGCGACAAGCGAAACTATGTCGCAATATCTTATCATAATGGATTTGTTAAAGAAAAAATTCGGCGATAAGGCTAAAGAGCATATGATTGCAACCACCTCCGCTAAAAAGGGAAATCTTATAAAAATCGCTCAAGAAGAAGGATTAAAAACCTTTTATATACCCGACGGTGTTGGCGGTAGATTTTCCGAATTGTGTCCCGTGGGGCTTCTTCCTGCGGCGGTTTTGGGTATCGATATTAAGGTTATGTTAGACGGCGCGGCATATATGGATAAGATATGTAAAAGCAAAGATATCAAAAAGAATCCTGCGCTTATTGCCGCTTTATTGCAATATATGTCAATGCAAAAAGGCAAAAATATTTCCGTTATGATGCCGTATAGCGACGGACTTCGTTATATAGCCGATTGGTATTGTCAGCTTTGGGGTGAAAGTCTTGGTAAAGCGGTTGACTTAAATGGCAACACCGTATATGCTGGGCAAACTCCGGTAAAAGCTTTGGGTGTAACCGATCAGCACTCTCAAATTCAACTTTATAGAGAAGGACCGTTCGATAAGGTTATAACGATGATAGCCGTAGAACGCTTCCGTGCGGAAGTTGAAATTAGCGACGGTTGCAAAGATATTCCCGACGTAAACTTCTTATGCGGACATACTATGAACGAGCTTATAAACTCCGAAAGAAAAGCTACCGAGTATGCTTTGACAACCGCGCATAGACCTAATTGCACGATTATCGTACCGGAAATAAACGCTTTCACCGTAGGCGAATTGCTTTATATGTTTGAATTAGAAACCGCGTATACGGGTGCAATGCTTAACGTTGATACATTTAATCAACCCGGTGTTGAGGGTGGTAAAAACGCTACTTACGCTCTTTTCGGAAGAAAAGGGTACGAAAAGACCAAAGAAGAAATGGATAACGCTCCTGCTAAAAAACAGGATTACGTTTGCTAAGCGGTATTAAAAGTGAAAAAAGACAGTCGATCCGATAGAGAAGATAATTTACCGATTTATTTGTTTCATCAAGGAACAAATTATAAAGCGTACGATTTTTTCGGTGCGCATTTTAGTGTGAAAAACGGCAAATCCGGCGTTGTTTTCCGCACTTGGGTGCCCAAGGCGGAAAGCGTTGCCGTAGTAGGTGATTTTAACGGGTGGAATATTGATTCTCATCCGATGGATAGAATCAGCGAGGGTGGCGTTTATGAAATATTTATAAGCGGAATTACTGAGTATTCTGCTTATAAATACGCCGTTACCGGTAACAGTAAAACCGTTCTTAAAGCCGATCCGTATGCTTTTCATTCGGAAACTCCTCCGGCAACGGCGTCTAAGGTGTATTCTTTAGATAATTACGTTTGGTCGGACGAAGATTTTATTTCTTCGCGTTCGCAGCCATACGATAAACCTATGAATATTTACGAAGTGAATATCGCTTCGTGGAAAAAACACGAAAACGGAGATTATTATACCTATCGCGAACTTGCCGTCGAACTTGTGGATTACGTTGTTGATATGGGGTATACGCATATAGAGCTTATGCCTGTTTCGGAATATCCGTTCGACGGTTCGTGGGGGTATCAAATTACGGGGTATTACGCGATTTCGTCTAGATTCGGTACTCCTAAAGATTTTATGTTTTTCGTTGATCGCTGTCATAATAAAGGAATTTCGGTTATAGTCGATTGGGTGCCTGCGCATTTCCCTAAGGATGAGCACGGGTTGTTTGAGTTTGACGGCTATGCTTGTTATGAAAATCAAGGATGGGATAGAAAAGAGCATAAAGTTTGGGGAACGCGTATCTTCGATTTGGGTAAGAACGAAGTTCAAAGTTTTCTCATTTCAAACGCGATGTTCTTATTCGATAAATTTCACGTTGACGGATTGAGGGTTGACGCCGTTGCTTCTATGTTGTATCTCGATTACGATAAAAAACCGGGAGAATGGATTCCGAACGAATACGGCGGAAATTATAACCTACAGTCGATAGCTTTTTTAAGAAAGCTAAATACCGTTGTTTTTGCCGAATATAAGCACGCGCTTATGATTGCGGAGGAATCTACGGCTTTTCCGCTTGTTACAAAACCCGTTGACGTGGGAGGACTCGGCTTTAATTATAAATGGAATATGGGCTGGATGAACGATTGTTTGTCTTATATGCAAACCGATCCGTATTTTAGATCGGGCGGGCATAATAAGCTTACGTTTTCGATGTATTACGCATTCAGCGAAAATTTTGTTTTGCCGATTTCTCACGATGAGGTAGTTCACGGTAAAAAATCTTTGTTAGATAAAATGCCGGGCGATATTTCGGATAAGTTTGCAAATTTGCGCGCGTTTATGGCGTTTATGTTTGCTCACCCCGGGAAAAAGCTTAATTTTATGGGCAGTGAGTTCGGGCAATTTAAAGAGTGGGATTATAAAGACGGCATAGAGTTTTTTATGTTAAAATACGAAAAGCATAAAAAATTGTGGTTGTTTAATAAGTTTTTAAACGGAATATATAAAGAAAAGCCTCAGTTATACGATATAGAGGATTCGTGGGAAGGGTTTAGTTGGGTATCCGCCGATGAGAAAGATAATAACGTTATTTCTTTCGTAAGAAAAGATAAAACGGGAAAAGAATTGCTTGTGATAATTAATTTCTCGGGCAATAATTATGAAAAATATCGGTTAGGTGCGGATAAAGGCGAGTATAAATTAATTCTTAATTCCGACGATAAAAAATTCGGCGGAAACGGAACGTTAAAGGGGAAAACGTTTAGAACCGTAAAGAAAAAAGCACACGGTAAAAACGATTCTATATTAATATGTTTGCCTAAGTTTACGGGCATGTATTTTGAGAAAAATTAAGTTGTAAAAGGAGCAACGTATATGATAAGAAAAAAGAAGTGCATCGCAATGTTGTTGGCGGGCGGTCAGGGAAGCCGTTTATACGCTTTAACGAACAATATTGCAAAACCCGCGGTTTCGTTTGGCGGAAAGTATAAAATAATAGATTTTCCGCTTTCAAATTGCGTTAAGTCCGGTATAGACACGGTTGGCGTTTTAACGCAGTATCAGCCGCTTGTTTTGAACGATTATATCGGAAACGGTCAGCCGTGGGACTTAGACCGGGCATTCGGCGGCGTACATATTCTTTCGCCGTATCAGGGGAAACATTCTTCTGATTGGTATAAAGGAACGGCTAACGCTATTTATCAAAATATTCATTTTATAAAGCAATTCGATCCGGATTACGTTTTAGTTTTATCCGGCGACCATATTTATAAAATGAATTATTCTTTGATGCTCAATTTCCATATTCTTAACAATGCGGACTGTACTATTGCCGCAATAAACGTTTCTAAGAAAGAGGCGTCGCGCTTCGGTATATTAAATACCGATAAAGATAACGTTATCTATGAATTCGAAGAGAAACCTAAAAACCCGAAATCGACTTTGGCGTCGATGGGTATATATATTTTCTCCGCGAAAAAGCTTTATAAATATTTAGAAGAAGATAACGCGGACTCCGATTCCGATAACGACTTCGGTAAAAACGTTCTTCCTAATATGCTTAAAAGCGGTGAAAAAATGATGGCGTACGAATTTAAAGGGTATTGGAAAGACGTAGGAACAATCAATTCTCTTTACGAAGCAAATATGGATTTATTGGGGGATAAACCAAAGTTTGACGTTTCGGATTCTTCTTGGAAAATTCAGTCGAGAAGCCCGCTTGCGCCTCCGCAATACTTCGGAGATGACGCTAAAGCCGTTAACAGCATTATAATGTCCGGTTGTGAAATATACGGTACGGTAGAAAATTCCGTTTTGGCAAGCGATGTTATAATCGGTAGGAATGCTGTGGTGAAAAACAGTATAATTATGTCTGACACAATAATAGAGGACGGGGCAAAAATAGAGTATTCTATAATCGACGAGAGAGTTAAAGTAGGAAAAAATGCCGTAATCGGTGAGCCTGAAAATTCGGGTAAAGGCATTGCGGTTTTAGGTCGCGATATCGATATTGCCGCCAACGCTAAAATAGAAGGCGGTCGTATCGTTGACAGAGATACCGTAAGGGAGGAAAAGTGATATGAGAGCTGTTGGTATAATTTTTTCAAATATACACGATAATAACGTTCCTGAGCTTGCCAGAATCAGAACGCTCGGATCTATTCCGTTCGGCGGTAGATATCGGTTGATAGATTTTCCGCTTTCAAATATGGTCAATTCCGGTATAGATACGGTGGGGATAATCACTAAAAGCAATTATCAATCGTTGATGGATCACGTCGGTAGCGGTAAAGATTGGGATTTGGCAAGAAAAGACGGCGGTGTGATTTTTTTGCCTCCGTACGGTGATATTGAAAATAGTTCGCTTTATAATTCGCGGTTAGAAGCATTAAAAGGTATAACGAACTTTTTATTCCGAGCGGACGAAGAATACGTTGTTATGACCGATTGCGATTCTATTTGCAGGCTCGATTACAACGATATAATGGAATATCACATAAAAAACCGCGCGGATATCACGTTGGTTTACAAAAAGAGAAAGGCAGAAGCGGGTGAAGAAAAAGAAACCACCTTCGATCTTACGGGCAACCGCATAACGGGCGTTAACTATAAAGAGCGTTTAACTGAAAAGAAAGCTAACGTATTTATGAACGTTTTCGTTTTGAAAAAAGCTTTGTTGCAAAATATTGTTTTAGACAGTATTTCTCATAATCAAAGCTATTTTATGGCGGACGTTATCGCGTCTAATCTCAAATCTATGAATATAATCGGATACGAACACAAAGGCTTTTTCGCAGGGATAAAATCTCTTCAAGCGTATTACGAAAGTAACCTTGCGTTATTAGATCCGAAAATTAAAACCGAGGTTTTCGGCGATAGAAGCGTGTTTACTAAAATAAGAGATTCCGCGCCTACGCGATTCGGAAACGCCGCTGTAATAAAAAATTCGCTTATTGCCGACGGTTGTTGCATAGAAGGCGAAGTTGAAAACAGCGTGATATTCAGAAACGTTAAGGTTGGCAGAGGTTCGGTTATCAAAAACAGTATTGTAATGCAAAATACCGTTTTGGGTGAAAATTGTACGCTTAATTGTATAATTACCGATAAAAACGTTACCATAACGGATAAAAAGAATTTGTCGGGTAGTCAAAATCACCCGTTCTATATCGGAAAGGGTATAATGGTTTAATGCGGGGTTAAAAATGGAAAAAAAAGAAATTAAAAGTAATAATACTTCAGTTAAAAAAATTACAAGCAAAAAAACGGCTAAGCTTCCCGAGGTATCGGTTGTGGCTGAAAAAAAGATAATTTTTCTCGGATCGGAAGCTGCTCCGTTTATCGCTACGGGCGGTTTGGCAGACGTGCTCGGCTCACTGCCCAAAGCTTTAGCGCAAAAAGATAATCTTGACGTAAGCGTTATTTTACCGCTATACGGTAACATTCCGATTAGTTTTAAGAGTAATTTTAAGTTTTTAACTAGCTTTAACGTTTCGGTCGGTTGGAGATGGCAATATGCCGGAGTGTTTTTTTACGAGCACGAAGGCGTCAAATTTTATTTTATCGATAACGAATATTATTTTAAGCGCGACGGCAATATTTACGGTTTTTACGACGACGGCGAAAGATTTGCTTTCTTTTCTCGCGCGGCGTTAGACGCTATCGCAAGATTAAATATTTATCCAGACGTTTTGCATTGTAACGATTGGCAAACGGCTGCTTCGATAATATTCCTTAAAGGTATGTACTACGGTGACGATAAATTCCGTAGAATTAAAAGCGTTTTCACTATTCACAATATCGAGTATCAGGGGATATTCGGTATGGATACTTTTGCAAGTTTATTCGGGTTTTCCGATAACGTAAAGCAATTTGTAGAGTTTGACGGAAACGTCAATCTTATGAAAGGCGCGATAGAAATGACGGATATAGTTAGCACGGTTAGTCCTACTTACGCGCAAGAAATCAGAAATGCGTATTTTGCGCATGGTTTGCACGATATTATAAACAGAAACGCCAACAAGCTTCGCGGGATATTAAACGGAATAGACTGCGATTATTATAACCCCGAAACCGATAGATATTTGTTTGCAAATTACGGTATTAACGATGTGTCGGGCAAGGCGGTTTGCAAGAGAGAGCTTCAAAAAATGCTAGGGCTTCCCGAAAGGTCTGACGTTCCCGTGATTGCGGTAATTTCTCGCCTTGTATCGCATAAAGGACTCGATTTAATAAAATCGGCTGCTTACAGCTTGCTTACTCAAGATGTACAGCTTATCGTTTTGGGAAAAGGTGAGATTTCTTACGAAAACTTCTTTAAGGATTTATCAAATTCTTATCGTGGCAAGTGTGTTTCCGTTATCGCGTATAATCAAGATTTATCTAGAAAAATTTATTCCGGTTCAGATATTTTTCTTATGCCGTCAAAAATGGAGCCGTGCGGCTTGTCGCAAATGATTGCAAGCAGATACGGCACGGTTCCCGTCGTAAGAGAAACGGGTGGGCTTAACGATAGCATAAAAGCTTATACGGGTAAGTGCGGTAACGGATTTACTTTCCACGATTATAACGCGCACGATATGCTTTACGTTATCAACGAAGCCGTTAGGGCTTATAAAGACAAAGCCGTTTGGTCAGACGTTCAAAAGCGCGCTATGGAAACTGATTTTTCGTGGAAATATCAAGCGGATAAATATGAAGAAATGTATAACGAATAATCTATAGTTATTTGATTTTTAACAGGAGATTACTTAATAATAATGAGATTTATTAACGAAAACGACGCGGCTCAACTTATAAAAAACAAGTTGTCTAATTATTTTGCGGTTTCACCGACGGAAGCCACGAGAGAACAAATTTACAAGGCGGTTGTAATGTGCGTTCGCGATATTTTACTTGAAAAACGCAGTGCGTTTAATAAGAAATATCGTGCGCAAGGCGGTAAAAGGGTTTACTATTTGTGTATGGAATTTTTACTCGGTCAATCGCTTAAAAATAACACGTATAATCTAGGTATTCAAGAGTCGTTCAATGCGGCGTTAAAAAAAGAATTTAATATTTCGCTTGAAAATCTTTACGACGAAGAGCCGGATGCCGGTCTTGGCAACGGCGGATTAGGCAGGCTTGCCGCGTGTTTTATGGACGCGCTTGCGTCGTTAGATTATCCCGCAATGGGCTATTCTATCAGATATGAATACGGCTTGTTTAAGCAAAAAATAGTTGACGGTTGGCAAATGGAGCTTCCTGATATTTGGCTTCCCGGCGGCGAGGTTTGGCTTACGCAAAGATTGGATAAAACTTATAAAGTTAAGTTTGACGGTTTTATAAGAGAAAATTGGACTAAAAACGGTTTAAAAATCGAGCATGCGGACGCCAAAGAGGTTGAAGCCGTAGCTTATGATATGATGATTTCCGGCAAAAACGGCGAAGCCGTATCTATTCTCAGATTATGGAAAACTCAAAATATAAATAAATTTGATATGAAAACATTTTCTCAAGGCGATTATATGCGCAGTATGCAAGAAGATAACGAGGCGGAGCTTATTTCAAAAGTCTTGTATCCTTCGGATAATCACTTCGAAGGTAAATCGCTTCGTCTTAAACAGCAGTATTTGCTTGTTTCGGCAGCGCTGCAAGATATCGTGTCGGATCATAAAAAGAGATACGGTTCTTTAGATTCGCTTCCCGATAAAGCGGCAATCCATATCAACGACACGCATCCTGCGCTTTGTATTCCGGAATTAATGAGAATTTTGATCGATGAAAACGGTTATTCGTGGGAAAAAGCGTGGGATATCGTTACCAAAACCGTTGCATATACAAACCACACGGTTATGAGCGAGGCTTTAGAAAAATGGAACGAAGACCTTATCGAAAGACGCTTGCCGAGAATTTATTCTATTCTTAAAGAAATCAATCAAAGATTTTGCGCCGAAATGTGGGATAGATTCCCCGGAGATTGGGATAAAATCGATCGTATGAGTATTTTTTCGCACGGTCAAGTTAAAATGGCAAACTTAAGCGTGGTTGCTTCCCATTCGGTAAACGGAGTATCGGCGCTTCACAGCGAAATAATTAAAAACAGCATTTTTAAGGATTTTAACGACGCTTTTCCTCAAAAATTTACTAACGTAACAAACGGTATCGCTCATAGAAGATGGTTGTGTCAATCAAATCCCGAGCTTTCCGCTTTGATTACCGATTGCGTCGGCGATACTTTTGTTTCAGACGCTTCACGTTTATCCGATTTTAAAAAGTTTGAATCGGATAAAACGGTACTCAATAAGTTGAATGAAATAAAGCGGGTTAAAAAATTGCAATTTTGCGATTTTGCAAAGAAAAAACAGGGTATCGTAATTAATCCCGACTCAGTTTTCGACGTTCAGGCAAAACGTATGCACGAATACAAAAGGCAACTTATGAATGCGTTATACGTCATTTCGCTTTATAACGAATTGCTTGAAAATCCGCAAAAAGAAATGTTGCCAAAAACCTTTATTTTCGGCGCAAAAGCCGCTCCGGGATATTATTTTGCAAAACAAATAATAAAATTAATTTGCGCGTTGTCTGAGGATATAAAAAAACATCCGGAAATAAACAAAAAACTTAACGTCGTTTATATGGAAGATTATTGCGTTTCGATGGCTGAAAAACTTATGCCGGCAACTGAAATTTCCGAGCAAATTTCTCAAGCGGGCAAAGAGGCTAGCGGAACGGGCAATATGAAGTTTATGATAAACGGTGCTCTTACGATAGGCACTTTAGACGGCGCTAACGTAGAAATGCTCGAAGCGTGCGGCAAAGACAATATATTTATTTTCGGGCTTACGGCGGAAGAGGTTGATAGGTTATGGCGTCACGGTTACAATTCTACGGCTTTTTACGCTAATAATAAAAAGCTCGAGGGGGTTATTGCCGCGCTTAATAAGGGCTTTAACGGTCAATCTTTTGCCGATATTTCGCATTATTTGTTGACGGGCAGTCCCGTTGCCGATCCGTATATGTGTCTTGCGGACTTCGGTGCGTTTTGCGATATTCATTCAACGGTTGACAACGTTTATCTCGATAAAACGGAGTGGGCAAAAAAATCTCTTAACAATATTGCTTCCGCGGGAATATTCTCGGCGGATAGAGCGATAAAAGAGTATGCCGATAAAATTTGGGGATTAAAAAGAATAAAATAATCGGTATACTGCTTTGAAAAAGAATATTTATTACAATCCGCTCGATAAAAAGTATAAGAGCGTAACGGGGGCAATCCCCGAAAATACCGCGATAACATTCAGAGTCAATTTTTTTGACTCTGTTGTTTTCGTATGTAAAAGCGACGACGGAAAAATCGAAAAACGAATAGAAATGCAATATAAAGATGGTTTTTCGGAGTGTTGCGCGTCTTTTGACGTCGGATTGTATTGGTATTATTTTGAACTAAAAGACGGTCGTTTTATTTCGGAAAACAATCTTTACGGAGAATTAACCGACGATATAAAAAATAAATTTCAGTTAACCGTTTACGAGAAAAATTTTCAAACGCCTAAATGGTTAAAAGGCGGTATAATTTATCAAATTTTTCCCGACCGTTTTTACTCTTCGGGTAAGTTTTTTTCGGAAAAAAAAGGAAGAGTTCTTCATTCCGATAAAACGGATATTCCCGTTTTTCTTCCCGATGAAAACGGGAAAGTAAAAAACAACGATTTTTTCGGCGGCGATTTAGACGGAATAATTCAAAAGTTGCCTTATCTTGCCGAGTTGGGCGTTACGGCTATTTATTTAAATCCGATTTTTTCGGCGTATTCTAATCACCGCTATGATACTTCAGATTACCTAAAAATCGACGAATATCTCGGTTCTGAAGAAGATTTGAATAGGCTTATTTTTTGCGCGCGCGAATTAGGGATAGAACTTATTTTAGACGGCGTTTTTAACCATACCGGAGATGACAGCGTATATTTTAATAAATACGGCACTTATGAAAGTGAAGGCGCTTTTCAAAGTGAAAAATCACCGTTTTACGGGTGGTATAAATTTATAAAATATCCCAGTCTTTACGAATCTTGGTGGGGAATTGACGTTTTGCCCGCAACGAATAAAGAAAACGAAGCTTTTATAAATTTTATCGCGGGCAAAAACGGAGTGATAGAGCATTACGTAAAACTCGGTATTGGCGGTTGGAGATTAGACGTTGTAGACGAACTTCCTTCTTTTTTTGTAAAGAAAATCAGAGAACGTATAAAAGAAAATAATCCAAACGCTGTTCTTATAGGCGAAGTGTGGGAGGACGCGTCAAATAAGATTTCTTACGGCGTTAGAAGAGAGTATTTTCAGGGGAAAGAGCTTGATTCGGTTATGAATTATCCCTTAAAAAATGCCGTTATAGAGTATGTAAAAACTAAAAACGTAGATAAACTTGCAAAAGTTATACGCGAGCAAACGGATCACTATCCTAAATGCGTTTTAGACTCTTTAATGAACGTTTTAGCCACGCACGATACTTTTAGATTGATATCTGCGGTAAGCGATAAAAACGTTCAGGGTATGACTAAAAGCCAAATGAGCGAAATATATTTAACAGACGAAGAATACGATATCGCTCGCGAACGGGTGAAAATAGCTACGATTTTGCAATATACGTTGTACGGTGTTCCGAGTGTTTATTACGGCGATGAAATCGGTATGCAGGGGTATACCGATCCTCTTAATAGAAAGTTTTTCGATTGGGATCGTATAGATGAAGAATTAAGGGTTTTTCACGTAAAAATCGGTAGTTTACGGAAATCGTATTCTTGTTTTATTGAGGGCGAAACTTATCTTATTTATGCTAAAGAGGGATGTGTCGTTTATAAGCGGACTGACGAAAATTCTGAAATTCTTGTGGCGATAAACCTCGGATATCGTAATAAGTATATCAAATACGACGGGGTGCTATGCGACGCGTTAACCGGAAATTCGTTTAACGGACGTATTTGCTTAAAAGAAGGGGGATTCGGTATTTTTTTTGAAAAAAAGTAAATGTTACAAAAAATAGTTGACATAAAAAAGCTTTAATGATATTATTGTAACATAATAAAAATGAATTTATAAACCGATGAAGTAAGATAGTAAATATATCGATGTTTTAAGAGAGGTTGCGGTTGGTGAAAGCAATTGGCAAAGATATATCGAATGGGTTACCGAGGGCGCGGATGAATATAGTAGTTTGCGACGCAAAAAGTCGAGCGTTAAAGCGACAGGGTATGTTAGTACCCGAAAAGAGAAAAACCTTTAGGTTTTAAAAATTGGGTGGCAACACGGATAAATTCGTCCCTTACGGATTTATCCGTGTTTTATTTTTTTATAAAGGAGAACTAAAATGAACAAAACTATTCCGACAAAAATATATCTTAGCGAGCAAGAGCTTCCAAAGCAATGGTACAATATGAATGCCGTTATGAAAGAGAAGCATCCGCCGGCACTAGATCCTAAAACGTTGCAGCCGTGCAAATTGTCTGATTTTGAAAAGATATTTTGTTCTGAATTGGCAAAGCAAGAGATGAATTTTGACGACGAATATATAGATATTCCGGAAGAAGTTTTGGATTTTTATAAAATGGTTCGCCCGTCACCGTTAACGCGCGCGTATTTTTTAGAAAAAGCGTTAGATACTCCTGCGGAAATATATTATAAATTCGAGGGTAACAATACTTCCGGTTCTCATAAGCTTAATTCGGCAATAGCGCAAGCGTACTATGCAAAAAAGCAGGGCTTAAAAAAGCTTACTACCGAAACGGGTGCCGGACAATGGGGAACGGCGCTTTCTATGTCTTGTGCCTTTTTCGGTCTTGATTTAACCGTTTATATGGTGAAATGTTCGGCTGAACAAAAGCCGTTCCGTAAAGCCGTAATGGAAACTTACGGAGCAAACGTTATACCGAGTCCTTCGTTAACGACCGAAGTCGGAAGAAAAATTCTCGAGCAATATCCCGAAACGGGCGGTTCTTTAGGTTGTGCCGTATCCGAAGCGGTTGAAGCTGCGGTGAACAGTGCCGATTGCAAATATGTTTTGGGTAGCGTTTTAGACCACGTTATTTTACATCAATCGATAATCGGATTGGAAACGAAAACCGCTCTTGAAAAATACGATATAATTCCGGATATTCTTATAAGTTGCGTTGGAGGCGGTTCTAATTTCGGCGGTTTTATTGCTCCGTTTATCAAAGATAAAATAAACGATTGCGCTAAATACAGGATTATTGCGGTTGAACCTTCTTCTTGCCCGACGATGACAAAAGGGAAATACGTTTATGATTTTGGCGATACGGGTAAAATAACGCCGCTTATGAAGATGTATACGCTAGGTAACGGATTTATGCCTTCTAAAAGTCATTCGGGCGGATTGAGATATCACGGTATGAATCCCATTATTTCTAAACTGTATCACGATAAATATATCGAGGCGGTTGCCGTAGAACAAACGTCGGTATTCGAGGCTGCGGTTAAGTTTGCAAAGAGCGAAGGAATTCTTCCCGCGCCGGAATCTTCGCATTCGATAAAAGTTGCCATTGACGAGGCTTTAAAGTGTAAGTTGACGGGTGAAAAGAAAAGAATTGTATTTTGCCTTACGGGAACGGGGTATTTTGATTTAAAAGCGTACAGCGCGTTTAACGATAAATCGATGACTGACTATGCTCCCACAGACGACGAACTTGCAAAAAGTTTTAAAACAATACCCGATATACCGCAAAATAAATAAAATCTATGCTTTTTTTGCTTGATTTATAGATGAAAATTGTTTATAATGATAATAGATTTTTTGGAGGACGTTTTTATGATAACCGTTGAAAAAGTTAAAGAATTAATTGCTAAACAATTAAATAAACCCATAGAAGAAATAACTGAAGATAAAGATTTTGTTAAGGATCTCGGTGCGGATTCTCTCGATATCGTAGAGATGTCTTTAGAATTAGAAGAAGAATTCGATATTTCTATTCCCGAATCAGAGCCTAATATCAAAACCGTTGGCGATATAATGAAACTTATCGGCGCTGAATAATTAGTTATATTAAAATATCGCGGTTAAATTATTTAACTGCGCCGTTTAATGCTTTAGCAAAAAAACAGGTTGTCTTTTTAGGCAGCCTGTTTTTCTATTCTTATTCAATTTGAGCTTTTTTATCTTTTTCTTTTGCATACATTCTTAAAATATGAATTAGCCAAACATCGTTTCTTTCGTCGTATTTATCTACTTGTAGTCAAATAAATTTATGGTTAGGAAATTCTTTCACTTCGTCGGCAAATCCCATTATAAAGTTGTATTTATAATTTTGTGCCGAATCAACGCTTACATAGCTTTCACTTTGCATTATCGGTACAAAGTTCCATTTTTTAAGTATAGCGTGATTGCGCATGTCGAAGTATTTTTCTTTGCTTACGACTTCCGTTTCTATCTTTTGAAAATTCGTTAATTTTAATATTTCTTCTAATCTTT
>CAZXOQ010000019.1:0-16753 GCA_964642415.1 uncultured Christensenella sp.
GCTTTATCACCGACGCAACGAGAAGTATTATTATAAACGCCGGCAAAACAACGCCGAGCGTTGCGAGAACCGCGCCGAAAAAGCCCCCTTGCGACGCCCCTACGAAAGTAGCCATATTTATCGCGATAGGTCCGGGGGTGGATTCCGCTACGGCAATCAAGTTCATAAACTGTGCTTCGGTAAGCCAACCTCTGTTAACGACTTCTTCGGTAAGAAGAGAAATCATTCCGTAGCCGCCGCCGAAAGACACCGCGCCAACCTTTAAGAAAGCAAGAAACAATTCAAGAAGTAACGGCATTATTCATTACCTCCCTTTGCTTGACTATCGCCCGATTTCGCGTCGCTTTCTTTCGCACCCTTTTTGAGAGCGCGTTTTTGATTGCAAAACGCTATTAAATAGGCAATAACGCCCACAGCGCCGCCTATCAGTATATAATACACCGACGAAAACTCTATCGCTAGCAAATCGAGCGCAACCATCACCGCTGCAGCCGTAATATACAAAACGAGATTAAAGGCGGTTTTTTTTATACCCTTAAACATTTTTATCCCCGCCGATAAAATAAGATACGCCACGCAAACCTGAATACCCTTAAATGCGTAAGCCACGAATTTTAGGCTTAAAAACTTTTCAAACACAAAAGATATGGCGTAAATTATTATAAAAGAGGGCATAACCACACCGAGCGTAGCGAAAAGCGAACCCCAAAAGCCGGCGCGCTTATACCCGATAAAGGTTGAAGAATTTATCGCGATAGGTCCGGGAGTGGATTCAGCTATTGCGATTACGTCTAAAAATTCTTCTTTTTCTATCCACTTTTTTTTCTCTACCAATTCGGCTTCTATTATGGCAATCATAGCGTAGCCACCGCCGAAAGTTATCAAGCCGATTTTAAAAAACGTGGCGAACAATTCCAATAAATTTTTAAATTTTTTCATTTATTCTATTTCCGCATTTTTTATGATAACAGATTTGCCTGCCGGTATAAGCGTATCTTGACCGTAAAAGCAAGCGTAAACGTCTAAGGCGGACGGATTATAAACAATAGTTCCGTCTGCGGAATAAACAAGCGAATCGAAAGCTTTCACGTATTGGTATACCTCGCCGTTAGTGGCGTACCACACGTCTTTTCTGTTGCCCACTTTTTTGCAAAAATCCTCTATCCTATCCCAATTGTCGTTATCGTTAAATTCGTAGGCATGCCCCCACAAATAAAACAACTTAGCCATTTTATGCAAATAATGGTCGTTTTCGCCGTAATCCTCTAAAAACTCGTCTACAAGCTCGTTTAATTTAGGATCGTCGTGATGACAGGTTGCGGGCATTCTTAACCAATCGGTAGGAATCTTAAACGAATACGTAGATTCTACCGTCCTTGCGTAACCGATACCGCAGGTTTTTAAAACCTCTACCGTTTTATCGTCGTACGAGCCGTTGGCGTAAGCCATACCGTTAACCACCTTGCCGAACATACGCTCTAAATTTATTCTGTCTAGCAAAACTTCTCTCGCCCCGACGGCTTTATCGAATTCTTCTAAAGACAAATGCATCATACCGTGAACGGCTATTTCGTGAGAAGTACCGGAAAAAAGCTTTACGGCTTCTTCTTTCGTCATCGTTCTTTCGTTGTGTTCGCTTGCAAATCTGCCGGAATTAAGATTAAAGGTGCACTTTAAGCCGTATTCGTCTAAAATTTCCATCAGTTTTTTATCGTAAACCACGTCGTCGTCATAACTGAGAGTAACGGCTTTATATCTAAACCCGGGAAATCTTATCAATCTGTATTTCATAATATACTCCTAAATCTTTTTACGTTAATAACCCGGTTTTATAATAGTAACCGCTCTTTCGGTATCGAACATATTCCAAGGCGTGTTTGTTTTAGGCGGTTCTGCGCGAAAAACAAGCCTTTCGCCCGAAACGGGGTGAGAAAAAGACAAATAATACGCCCACAGCGCAAGATATCCTTTTTTTGCTTTTTCTCCGCCGTAACGCATATCTCCGTATACGGGGCAATTTATAGCGTTCATTTGAACTCTTATTTGATGAGATCTGCCCGTATGCAATCTTACCTCGGTAAAACTCAAACCGGATTTTTCGTCAAGAACCCTATATTCAAGCTCGGCAAATTTTGCGTTCGCCTCCGTAGGCGCGCAAACGTATACCATATTATTTATGGAATTCTTTTTCATATAATTTGTAAGAGTTCCTTGCTCTTCCCTCGGTTTTCCGACGAGAACGGTAAGATATTTCTTTTCAAAATCGCCGTTTTTAAGTTGCTCCGACAACCTTGACGCCGCCTTGCTGGATTTTGCAAAAACCATTATGCCGCCCGTTGGTCTGTCTAGCCTATGAACGAGCCCCAAATACACGTTGCCCGTCTTATGATATTTTTCGCGGATATAGTCTTTTATTATCGTAAGCATATCTCTGTCTTTAGACGAATCTTCGCAAGAAGGAACGTTTTGCGGTTTTAAAACGACTATTATGTGATTATCTTCATGTAATATTATCAATTCTTCTTCCATAAATTTACCGTATAAGTTTAAGGGGTTATCCCCGTTTGTTTTTTTTATTGTTTAAGCGTCCATATTCCGGAATTTCCGCAAGGCAAAACAACGCCTTCTTCTTCCGTTTTTAATCCGACTTCATAAGCGTCCACGCTGCCGCCGCGCGGTCTTTTTATCGCTATCTCTAGTACGTTTTTTATCACTTGCGGCTGAAGCCCCGTCGTATAACTGTTTATAAGAAAGAACAAAGGCTTATCGGACAAAACTTTTTCGCAAAGGGTAACTAACGGAAACAGCTCGCTTTCAAGTTTCCATACTTCGCCGCCCGCACCGCGCCCGTATGATGGCGGATCCATTATTACGGCATCGTATTTTCTACCGCGTCTAATCTCTCTCTCGACGAATTTTTTGCAATCGTCAACGATGTATCTTACGTTTTTATTCGGCAATCCGGACAGTCTGATGTTTTCGCCCGCGCGTTCTACCATTGCTTTTGCGGCGTCTACGTGGCAAACAGACGCGCCCGCTTTCAAGCAAGCGACTGTCGCTCCGCCCGTATAAGCGAAAAGGTTAAGCACGTTTATTTCGCGATTTGCCGAAGAAATAAGACCGCGCATCATATCCCAATTTACGGCTTGCTCGGGAAAAAGTCCCGTATGCTTAAAGCCCATTGGCTTTACCTTAAATTTCAAATCGCCGTAGCTTATCGCCCATTCCGACGGCAATTGCTTTTTATAAATCCATCTGCCGCCGCCCGTTTCGCTGCGTTCGTATTTAGCCGCCAACCCCAAATATTTATTCATATCGAACGGGGCTTTCCAAATAGCCTGCGGATCGGGGCGGAGAAGAATTATCTTTCCCCACCGCTCCAACTTATATCCGTCGCCCGAAGCGATTACCGAATAATCTTTCCATTCGGCTGCTTTCATTGTTTACTCGCCTTGCCGACGGTTACCGTGCATTTTGCACCGTTAACGTCAAGCTCCTTTTTAAACCCGTCCGTTTCGCCTTCCGTAACGGTATCGGCAAGAACGACCTGTTTTAAATCTTTTCCGAAAAGAAGCGCGTTTTTAACACCTTCGTCATCGGTAACGAACCCGACGTTTATTCTGTCGGTAACCTCGAATCCCGCTTCTTTACGCATAGACTGTATTTTTGAAATAAGCTCTCTTTCTACGCCCTCGGCAAGAAGCTCTTCCGTTACGTTAGTATCCATAACGACGGTAACGCCGCGATCGCTTGCCGAAACGAAACCTTCGCGGCTTAGCGTTTCTATAAGCAAATCGCCCTCCTCGAATTCAAAGTCGTTGCCCTCGAACTGAACTTTATAAACTTCACCGCGTTTAACGGTTTGAACGATCTCGTTCGCGTTGCAGCTTTCAAAGAATTTTCTAACCGAACCCAATTTTGCGCCGTATTTCGGACCGAGCGTTTTAAGTTGCGGTTTTATTTTATACGAAATAAATTCAGCGGCGTCGGTTACGATTTCTATTTCTTTTACGTTAAGCTCGTCTTTAGCGATATTTAACAGTTCGTTGGAAAGCCCGCTAACTTTATCCGCGCAAACGTACACCTTCGCAAGAGGCTGACGGTTTTTTATACCCGAAGTGTTTCTTGCGGCACGGCCTAAAACAACTATATCTAAAACGCTTTCCATTCCCTCTTCTAAATTCTTATCAATAAAGCTTTCGTCAACCGTCGGGAAGCTTGTTAAATGCACCGAGATAGGCGCGTCTTTATAAAACTGAGGAACAAGGTTTTGATAAATGCTTTCAGACATAAACGGCGTGAACGGAGCGGAAAGCTTGGCTATTGTTACAAGCACGGTATAAAGCGTGGTGTAAGCAGCCGCTTTATCTTCTGTCATTCCGTGCCCCCAATATCTTTCTCTTCCTCTTCTGACGTACCAATTAGAAAGCTCGTCGGCAAAGGCTGATAGCGCCCTAGCGCTGCCCGTGATATCGTAAGAAGCAAGTCCGTTATCAACCGTTTTGATAAGCGTGTTTAATCCCGATAAAATCCATTTATCCATAAGCGTAAGCTTACACTTCTTGATATCGTATAAAGAGGGATCGTATTCGTCTATATCGGCGTAAAGCACGAAAAACGCGTAAGTATTCCAAAGCGTACCCATATACTTTCTTTGCGCTTCGGATACGGCTTCGTCGTAAAATCTCGACGGCAACCACGGATTAGAACCCGTATAAAAATACCATCTGACCGCGTCCGCGCCCTGTTTATCCAAAACGCTCCACGGATCGACTACGTTGCCCTTGTGCTTACTCATTTTTATGCCGTTTTTATCGTTAACGTGCCCTAAAACTATACAGTTTTTAAACGGAGCTTTATCGAAAAGCAGCGTAGAAATAGCAAGCAAAGTATAAAACCAACCGCGTGTTTGGTCTATAGCTTCGGAAATAAAGTCCGCAGGGAAATGTTTTTCAAACAATTCTTTATTTTCAAACGGATAGTGATATTGCGCGAACGGCATAGAACCGGAATCGAACCAACAGTCTATAACCTCTTTTTCTCTTATAAACGTTCCGCCGCATTCGCACTCAAAAGTACAATCGTCTATATACGGGCGATGAAGCTCTATATCACCCTTTATACCGCAAAGATCTTTAAGTTCTTGCTTAGAACCGATAACGTGAATCTTGCCGCATTTGTTGCAAACCCATACAGGAAGAGGTGTTCCCCAATAGCGCTCGCGAGATAAACCCCAATCGATAACGTTTTCTAAGAAGTTACCCATTCTGCCCTTCTTTATCGTATCGGGCATCCAATTTATAGAATCGTTTGCGGCAAGAAGCCTATCCTTTACCGCGGTCATTTTTATAAACCAACTCTCTCTCGGATAATAAATAAGCGGTGTATCGCAACGCCAGCAATAAGGATAGCTGTGCGTAAATTCCATCGTCTTAAATAAAAGCCCTCTCTCCTTTAAGTCTTTTATGATAAGCTTATCCGCGTCTTTAACGAACACGCCGGCGAATTTGCCGCAACGGGAATCGAGCTTTCCATCAGGTTCAACTAGTCTTATCGAGGGCAATCCGTAACGATCGCCTACAACGTGGTCGTCTTCGCCGTATACGGGCGCGATATGAACGATACCGGTACCGTCTTCCATAGTGACGTAATCGGCGTTTGTAACGTAATACGCTTTTTGCCCCTTTGCTTGTATATCGGAAAGCGCGAAATCGAACAACGGCTCGTATTCGCAATATTCGTATTCTTTACCGGTTTTTTCGGATACGACTTCGTAATTTTCAAAATATTTATCCGTAAGCGCCTTTGCGAGGATATAATGAGTTCCGTCTTCCGTTTTTATCTCTACGTAAATCTCTTCGGGATTCATACAAAGAGCCATGTTATTAGGAAGCGTCCACGGCGTAGTCGTCCACGCGAGGAAATAGGTGTTCTCTTGGAATTTTGCCTTAAATCCGACGAAAACCGAAGTTTCTTTTACGTCTTTATAGCCTTGCGCGACTTCGTGCGAAGAAAGCGCGGTTCCGCAACGCGGGCAATAGGGCACGATTTTAAAACCCTTATACAAAAGCCCTTTTTCGGCAATTTGTTTCAGCGCCCACCACTCGGACTCTATATACTTATCGTCATAAGTGATATACGGATTATCCATATCCGCCCAATAGCCGACGCGGTCGCTCATTTTTTCCCATTCGGTTTTATACTTCCAAACGGATTCTTTGCATTTTTCAATAAACGGCTCGATACCGTATTTTTCTATTTCTTTTTTGCCGTCTATGCCGAGAAGTTTTTCCACCTCTAACTCTACGGGCAAACCGTGAGTATCCCAACCGGCTTTTCTTAAGCAATGGTCGCCTTTCATAACGCGATAACGCGGAATAATATCTTTTATTACGCGCGTTAAAATATGACCGATATGAGGCTTGCCGTTAGCGGTGGGCGGTCCGTCGTAAAAAGTAAATTCTTTTTGACCGTCGTTTTCGGCAACGTTCTTTTCAAAAATATTGTTTTCCTTCCAAAATTTCAGCACCTCTTTTTCTCTATCGAGAAAGTTAAGCGAGCTGTCAACCTTTTTATACATTTATTTATCTCCTGTTTGCAAAGGGTAAAATTTAACACCTTATAGTATAAAGCTATTTATCGATTTTGTAAAGTTAATTTTAACCCGTTTCGATTTTTTAGCGTAAAAAACTTGCTTTATTTATCGTTTTGGGGTAGAATATACTTACCGCGCTATGCGGGGAGCTAGCGATGCCCTGTAATCCGCAATTCGCTTAGCGGAGCAGATCGCTTATTTGAGGCTTACCTCGTGGAAGGCAGCATTTTATAAGGGGCGTTGATGTTAAGGTCTTGTGCAACGCGTTCCCGCGAACCGTGTCAGAGCAGGAATGCAGCAGCACTAAACGGATAAACGCGTGTGCCATAAGGTTGCTTTAACGGAGTTACCTGTAAAGTTACCGCTTCGGCGGCGTAAGTCGATGTAAGTGCGCGGTTTTTTTGAATCTTAATCAAAGTGGCTACGGCATTTTGCCGTAGCCACTTTGATTATATACTCCCCCTTATCCGGTTTTTATTTTGGTTATTTGTTAGAGTTGCGAAAACCCACCTCTATTCTCGTCTTCTCGTCATTACGGAGAGCAAAACCCCGTGGCAATCTCTCGCATAACGCAAACGGCAAAGCGGTTGAGATTGCCACACTACGCTTACGCTCCGTTCGCAATGACGTAAACGGAGCTTTTGTCCGCAACGACGTAAAAATCGCTTTCAGTTTCAAAAAACTATTGCAAGCTTATTTCAAAATCGGTTGAAACGGGAATAAAAGCTTTGCCGTCAAAAATTAAACGCTGAGTTATATAACCGAGAACGTTTACCTCTGCAATCGCTACGACAGACCGATAACTAATCAATCCGTACGTTCCTACGCTTGCGTTATAATACGGGAAAACCGCCGATACGGCGTTTACGTAAGGCGTTTGCCCCGTCCATTCGTTTTTGTCGTCGAATAATTGCGAATACAATTCTTTTCCGACGTAGGCAACGTTTATATCTACGCTCTTATTCGCAGCCTCGTTAGTTATTTTGAGAAATCCTCCCGAAACAAAGCTCGCACCGAAAACCGCGTTATCTTTTTCCGCCGAATATAAAACGTCGTAACCGTTATTATTCAGTTTATAAACGAAATAATTTCCGTAACCGCCGCTGCCGCCCGTTTGCGAACCGAAAAACAAGAAACGTTCGCCTTGCTCGAACGGATAAAATTCTATAACGGGAAAATATCCGTCGGCGGCGTTTATTTCGTATAAAATCTTTTTCCCTCGGCAAAGATAGATTTTTACGTTTTGCTTAAAATTATCCCCTTCTCCGGAAAGAATCGCTAAACACGGCTTTCCGTCAAGCATAAAAGGTTTTGCGTCTATAACGTTTTTTACGCCTTCGGGGATTTCCGGTTTCTTTCTTTTTTTATCTTTGGGCGGTCTTGCGAACGCCTCATCTATTACCGCCGAATTTTCGGTTGCGGCGGCTCTTCTTTTTAGCGGACTTGTTGCGAAAAAAATCGCGCAAACCGCCGTTATCGTCATAAAAGCAGCTAAAAATATATTTAAAATTCTTTTCATACGCATATTATGTGCGATTTTTCTCTTTTAATAACACAAGTGAAAAAACTTGCTTGCAAGTGTTTTTTCACTTGTGTTTCACCGCGCGAGCCTTTGCGAAAGCAAAGGTAAGGCGATAGCCTTGCTCCGTGGTTTTAGCACGGAGCGGTGAGCAGCGGTATAATACAAGCGCAAACTTGCTTGCAAGCTTTTTCGCTTATATCTCAAATAAAAAATGCCGCCGGAACTTTATCCGACAGCATTTTTGCGGTTTTGATTTTTAACGTTACTCTTCTATTCTTATGCAGCTTTCCGTGCCGAAAACTTCTTCTATCGCGTTTATTTTTTCTATATTTTTATGCATAACGCTTTCTTTACACGGATGAGTTACTATAATTATCTCGGCGCGTCCGTCCGCAGAAGGTATTTGCGTTATTTCTTTAAAGCTTATTCCGTTTTTAGCGAAAGCGGAGGCAATCTTTGCCATAACGCCCGATTCGTCTTTAGCGGAAACCCTTACGTAATATTTCGTTGAAAAATCGGAAGCATATTTCGCTTCGGCAATGCAATCTACGTCGTTACGGCTAGCGTAAAAACCTTCGTCGTGCTTTGCCGCGAAAATCACGTCGGATACAACCGCGCTAGCGGTAGGAAACTCACCTGCCCCTCTACCGTAAAGCATTATTTCACCGACCGAATCGCCGTTAATCTGCACGGCGTTGAAGCTTCCGCCGACAGCGGCTAAAGAATTGCTGTTTTTTATAAATGCGGGGTGAACCCTCGCGTCTATGCAATCGCCTTCTTTTTTGCCTATTGCAAGCAATTTAAGCGTATAGCCCATATCTTTACCGTAAGCTATATCTTCTTTTTTTATTCCGCTTATACCCTCTCTGTATACGTTGGTATAGCTAACTCTCGAACCGAACGCAAGGCTCGATAAAATCGCCAATTTATACACCGCGTCAAACCCTTCTACGTCGGCTGCTGGATTGGCTTCGGCAAACCCTAGCTCTTGCGCCGCTTTAAGCGCCGCTTCGTAAGAAGATCCTTTTTCAGCCATTTCGGTGAGAATATAGTTGGTTGTACCGTTGATGATGCCTTTGATAGAAGAAATCTCGTTTGCTTGCATTCCGTCTTGCAAAACTCTTATAACGGGAACGCCGCCGACGCAGCTCGCCTCATAAAACAAACCGGCGTTCATTTTTTTAGCTTCCGCCTCTAGTTCTTGTCCGCATTTTGCAAACAACTCTTTATTAGAAGTGACGACCGTTTTACCGCTAAGAAGCGCCTTTAACACGTAAGTGCGCGCGGGTTCTACCCCGCCGATTGCTTCTACAACGATATCAACCGCCGGATTGCTTATTATTTCTTCTATATTAGCCGCGACGACGGAGCTGTCTATTCCGAGTTTTTCGGCTTTTTCTTTAGACCTATTTAAAACGCCTTCTACAGTTACGTCAAGCCCTTGAGTTTTTTTAAAAAAATCTTTTTTCTCCGTCAAAATTTTGTAAACGCCGCCGCCTACCGTTCCTAGTCCTAATATTGCAACGCCTGTTTTTTTCATTCGGCTAATCTCCTTTAAGAATTTTTACCGTTAACGCTTGTCCTCGTTAAGATAATAAATCATTCTTAACCCGTCAAGCGTAAGAGTTCTGTCTACTTTATCTATGCACCGAGCCTCTTTGGCAATAATTTCGCCCAAACCGCCCGTTGCAATTACCTTTATGTCGTTATCGCCAAGTTCTTTTTTTATCTTGCCAACAATGTTATCGACAAGTCCCGCAAAACCGAAAATTATACCTGCCTGCATATTGCTTTCGGTTGTTTTGGCAAGCACGCTTTTTGGTGGGCGAAGTTCTATCATCGGCAGCTGCGCCGTATTGTGAACAAGACTTTCTAACGCGGTTTTTATACCCGGAGCGATTACTCCGCCGATAAGCGCGCCGTCGGCATCGATCACGTTAAACGTAGTAGCCGTACCGAAGTCTATCACCGTAACCGGTCCGCCGTATTTATTATATGCCGAAACGCTGTTAACTATTCTGTCCGCACCGACTTCCCTCGGATTTTCGACCTTTACGTTAAGCCCCGTTTTTATACCCGGTCCTACCATCAAAGGGGTTATCCCGAAAAAATATTCGCACATATGGCATACGGTATAATTAAGCGGAGGTATAACCGAAGAAAGAATTATCCCCTTTATATCAGACTTTTCTATACCCTTGTCTTTCAACAAATTAACTAGTACCGCGCCGTATTCGTCGGCCGTTCTCGACAGTCTTGAAGAAACACGAAAAGACGCGGCGATTTTTTCGCCGTCAAACACGCCGTATTTTATGTTAGTATTTCCTACGTCTATACCTAATATCATAAATTATCTCCGTTATGTTTTTGTTCTTCGCACGTATTGCTTCCGCCAAGCGATTTATCTATCACCGCAACGCCGCGGTAAAGCGCCGGCGCTAACAAAAGATTGAGCGCGAGTTCTATAAAAAAGTTAAAGGTTACAATTCCTACGCAAATGCCCCACAAAGCGGCTTTGCCTCCGTCGATAAAGCCGTTTGAAACAAGTCCGTTTTTCATAAAAAGCATTCCGATAATAAACACACCGGTATTTACAATCGGCACAACCGCCGCGGATAAATACGCCGCAACGTGCTTGTTTTTGCCCTTAATCGCGCCGAAAACCCAAGCGCCTACCGCCCCCGCGAGAGTGGTTTTTAGAATACATACTAAAGTTATACCAACGGGATATTCCGCAAACATAACGTTAGTAAACCCGTCCATTCCGATTACCCCTGCTAACAAAATCACAAGTCCTATGACGAAACCTAGCATTGCGCCGTATAACGCGCCGAGCAACATTCCGCATACGACAATCGGAACAAGAACGAAGTTAAGCGTAACCGCGCCGATTTTTACGGCGCTTGCCGTAAACTGCAAAACTAAAACTAAAGCCGTTAAGATTGCAAAATACGTAATCTTTTTGGTTTTTGGCATCTGAGATGCTTTCATAATACATACCTCCAATCGGGCTCTTTACGATGCCCGTCGAAAAAAAATTATTTTGCCGTTGTCGGTCGAACCGCTTTTACGTATCCGCCGACGGCTTATCATATATTTTATCATAAAAAAAAACCGTTAGCAATTATTTTATGCCGATTGTAACATTTTTAAGCGGATAAAACTTATATTGATAATAGAACACTCCGCAAATAAAAAATTTTACATAGGCGGAGATCATACTTTGGAGGTTTGATTTATGAACGGTTGTTTCGATTTTTTGAACGGCAATAACTGCTGCCTTTGGATTCTTATTATACTTCTTATAATATGCCTAGCAAAAAGCGGTTGTCTATCCGGTCTATTCAACAGCTGCTACTGTCTGCCTGCGGCATTGCTTATTCTTTGCTGTTTATGCAAAAACGGCGGCGGCTTCTTCGGAAACGGTTGCGGCTGCGGTTGTAAATAAGCATATAACGATAAAAAATCGGGGCGCACAATGTCGTCCCGATTTTTTATTATTTTTAAATATCTTATTCAAGCCCTTTAGCCTTTCTTTTTAGGCGCATTTCGGTATTAAGCGTCTTTTTTCTGATTCTCACGTTTTTAGGCGTTACTTCGAGCAATTCGTCGTCCGCGATAAATTCCATAGCTTCTTCTAAAGACATAAGCTTTGGCGTTTCAAGTCTTAATGCGTCGTCAGAGCCTGAAGCTCGAGTGTTCGTAAGATGTTTCTTTTTGCAAACGTTTACGGTTATATCCTCGTTTTTAGGCGACATTCCGACAACCATACCCTCGTAAACGGGCGTACCCGCGCCTATAAACAGCTGACCTCTGCCTTGCGCGTTAAAAAGTCCGTAAGTAACGGCTTCGCCCGTTTCAAAAGCGACTAAAGAACCCGTGCTTCTGCGTTCTATTTCACCTTTATACTCTTCATATCCGTAGAATAAGGTATTAAAAACACCTTCTCCGCGAGTTTCCGTTAAAAACTGACTTTTATAGCCGAACAAGCCCCTCTCGGGTACTTTAAATTCCAATCTTATTCTGCTGCCTATGTTTTCCATTTGCAAAAGCTCGCCCTTTCTTGTTCCCATACTTGAAAACACGCTGCCCGTTTTATCTTCGGGCACGTCTACGACAAGGCGTTCCATCGGTTCTAAAATCTTGCCGTTTTCTTCTCTCAGCATAACCTTAGGCGCGCCCACCTGAAATTCGTATCCGCCGCGGCGCATTGTTTCTATAAGAATGGAAAGATGCATTTCGCCTCTTCCGCAAACCCTGTAAGAATCCGCCGAATCAGTAGCTTCTACCCTTAAAGAAACGTCTTTGAGCATTTCTCTAAAAAGTCTGTCCCTTAAATGGCGCGTAGTAACAAACTTACCCTCTTTACCCGCGAACGGACTGTCGTTTACGGAAAAGGTCATTTCAACGGTCGGCTCGGAAATCTTTACGAAAGGAACGGCTTCAACCGCGCTCGGAACGCAAACGGTATCGCCTATAGAAATATTTTCTAAGCCGCTGACGCAAACGATATCGCCCGCGGAAGCTTTTTCTACGGGAACTCTGTTAAGCCCCTCTATCTGATATATACTGACAAGCTTGCCCTTAAGCTCTTTTCCTTTTACGTTATAGTTGCACGTTTCGACTTCTTCGTTAACGTAAGCCGTACCGCGTTCTATTCTGCCGATACCTATTCTACCCACGTATTCGTTATAATCGATAGAAGAAACAAGCATCTGAAGAGGACCTTCGGTATCAACCTCTTGCGGTTCAAAGTGGTTTATAATCGCGTCGAATAAGGGTTTTAGATCGGTACCCTTTTGCTTGTGATCGAGCGTTGCAGTGCCCTCTCTGCCGGAGCAGAATACGATTGGGCTGTCTATTTGAGAATCGCTCGCGTTAAGTTCAAACAATAACTCTAAAATCTCGTCTTGAACTTCTGAAAGTCTTGCGTCGGGTCTGTCTATCTTGTTAACCACGATTATAAGCTTATGATTAAGTTCTAACGCCTTTTGCATAACGAAACGCGTTTGAGGCATAGGACCTTCGCACGCGTCTACAAGAACGAGAACGCCGTTAACCATTTTCAAAACGCGTTCTACCTCTCCGCCGAAATCGGCATGCCCCGGCGTATCTACTATATTAATTTTTACGTCGTTATAAAACACCGACGTATTTTTAGCCAAAATGGTAATTCCGCGTTCTCTTTCGATATCGCCGGAATCCATTACTCTATCCATAACCTCTTGATTTTCGCGGAAAATGCCGCCTTGCTTTAACATTTCGTTAACTAACGTCGTTTTGCCGTGATCTACGTGCGCTATTATGGCAACGTTTCTTATGTCTGTTCTTTTCACTGTTTTCGTCCTTTACGTTTATTGCTCTTCAATTTCCCTACGCAGCTTGTTGTTATGCGAAAGATAACGCTATAAGCGTTTTCGCGTCTTTAATTTTGCCGCTTGCAACCATTTCTTTAACTTCTTTTATATCGAACCATTTAGCCTCTATCCGCTCGTCGGCGTCTAAACAAATCTTCCCCTCGCTCAACCCCGTAGCTCTAAACAACCTTATAATTTCGTTAGTGTATCCGGGTGAGGGATAAATTTCGCATAAAAGCTCCGCTCGCGAAGCTTTTATGCCGCATTCTTCTTCTAGCTCTCTTATTGCGGTAACTTCGGGCGGTTCGTCCTTTTCTATTTTGCCTGCGGGAATTTCCCACAAAAAATCTTTATACGCATAACGGAATTGCCTTACGAGAAGCATTTTACCCTCTTTAACGCATAAAACGCAACTGCCGCCGCCGTGTTCTACTATTTCTCTCACAGAGATTGCGCCGTCGGATAAAACCACGTCGTCGCGCTTTAAATTAAGTATTTTGCCCTTATAAATCATCTCGCTGTTAAGCGTTTTTTCTTCACAATCCATTAAGCACGTCCTTTATAAGCTTGCCCACTTTTTTTTCTCTACCCCAAAAGGTGAATTTATAAGCCTTAACCGCGTATTTATAAGCCACGAAGGCGTAAGTTATCGCGTCTTTATCGTTGCTTTCTATCACGTTGGCAAGCATATCGATAACAAGCGTAAGATCTTCGGCGGCTTGCGGCTTTAGTTTAGATTCTTTAATCTTAAGCTTATCGGCAAGCAAAATCTTGCGCAATGCGGAAAGACTTTCGCCATACGTTTTAAGCGAGGTTTCCTTTTCTAACCGTTCTTCACGCTCTTTTTGCTCTTTTTCGCGCTTGCGGCGCGCTTCTTCTTCGGTAAGCGCTTCTATCGGGTCTTGAAGTCTGCCCTCGATAACGCTTTCCGTTATAGCCTTTACGGTGTTTCTAAAAGGCTTTATCATCGCGTTAACGAAAGTAGAATAACCTGCGGAATAGCTTCCGTCTTCGTAAAAATATTTTTTTATAAAATCGGATAACTCTATTTGTTTAGAATCTATTTCCATCAGTATGCAAAAAATAAACGCCAAAAGCTCTTTAGAAGAATCGGGCATTATAAATTCGCCCTTCTCGTTAGAAAGGTATTCGCTTTTAACCAAATACTTCTTTTTAGCCGCCTCTACGTCAAAATCCGCAAGACAGTTTTTAAAAATTGCAAGCAAAGTTTCCGAAGCCGCAATAGACTTTAACAAGTTAACGATTTTAACGTCCGCCACGATATATTTGCTTTCTATAAGCTCGTCCGCGCGCGTCAAAAATAAATTAAGCTCTTCTGTTTTATTCACAATTCCCTCTCTCCGTAAAAATTATTAACGAAAACCGTTTTGTTTAAACTGTATATAGTGCAATATAATTGCCACAAAATAAAATTAAATTCTCTTTTCTCCGCCGTAGAAAGCAAGGATAAAATACAATTTTCTCGCTATCAATTTAGATTACTACGTTTTTTAAGCCTCCCAAAGGGCTTTTATTTGCTTTCACTAACGGCTAGTTTATCGTAACGAAAATACGCCGACTTAAAAGTGTAAGACAATATTGATAAAAGGCATTGTATACACGTCGTTGCAAAGCCACTATGTTATTATATACTCGTCATTGCAAGGCAATTTTGTTGCCGTGGCTATCTCGCGCAAAGCGCGTGAGAGTGTATAAAAGAGATTACCACGTCGCAAGTCTTACGGCTTAGCTCCTCGTAATGACGGAAAAGGGCTATTAAATAAAACCCCGTCAGCCTCTTTATCAAAAGCCCTTGCAAGCAAGCTTTTTATTAAAACACTAGCAAAAATGTTTGCTTGCAAAAACATTTTTGCAACCTGTTTCAAGTTAGCGAGCGGCTTTTTAATAAAAAGCCGTAGAAAAAGTCAGTTTTATTTTTGCGTTTAGCAAAATTACGCTTTTATTATACCTCGTTCGCAGCCTCGCTCCTCTCGGCTCGGGCTGTCGCCCTTTCCTTTGCTGTCGCAAAGGCTCGCTCGGTGAAATATTGCGCGCAAAAGCCCTTGCAAGCAAGCTTTTGCGCTTATATTATAGCACATAAAAAAAGAATTAATAAACATTTTTATCGGTTATTTACAAATATTTCGATATTTTTATTTACAAACGGTATTTTTTTGTTATATAATACATAGGTGAATATTTATCAAATAATATTTGCGTTACCGATTGAGCTTTTACAAAATACGAAACACGGGGTTAAATAATGCAGGTCAGAGGAGATTCTTCGCTAAACAAATTGATATTGTTATTTGTTTTCGATAAAATGGAAGTTCCGCTTTCGGAAAATACCGTTTTAGATATGTGCTGTTCTTCTAACAATTGGCTAGCTTATATGGATTGTCAGCCCATACTCAATCAACTTATAGAATGCGGTTGGATTTATAACATCGGCGGAGAGGACGAGCCTCTTTATACCATCACCACCGACGGAAGAGTTTGCCTTGCCAACTTTTTTATTAACATACCCGCCTCTACAAGAGAAGAAATATCTTTGTTCATAAAAAACAACCGAACAAAATTCCGCAGAAAACAAGAATGCGTTGCGGATTATTTTATGAATAAAGACGGAACTTACACCGTATACCTAAAAATAATCGAACCCGCGCAACCCGTTTTAGAACTAAAAATAGTTGTTCCTAACCGACAAACCGCAAAAGACATCTATAAAAAATGGGGCGAAAAAGCTCTTGACACTTACAGAACTATTTACGAAAATTTAGTTGATTAAAATTATACCTAAAAGGAGAATTATATATGCAATCATATCTTACACGAGGAACGTGCTCTAGACAAATACTTTTTGACGTAACGGAAGACAATAAGGTAAAAAACGTTAAATTTATAGGCGGCTGTTTAGGTAATCTACAAGCCGTTGCAAGACTTGTAGACGGCAAGGACATTGACGAAGTTATCGCCACACTTAAAGGAATAAGATGCAAAGGCAATACCTCTTGCGGCGATCAGTTAGCTCTGGCACTGATGGATTATAAAGAAAGAAAAAACAATCCGCCCGAAACAAAAAAACAATAATCTTTTACGATAAAAAAACAGACTCGCTAACAAAAAAGATAGCGCGTCCGCTTTTTATCCCGTAAAACTGTTTTACGCAAATTTAACAAAGCAAAAACGGTAACAAATTTTTGTTACCGTTTTTTATATAGCGAGGTGAATTATACTATTAAGTGCAACACTTGAGAATAAAAAAAGAAGTTCATATAA
>CAZXOQ010000020.1:0-16562 GCA_964642415.1 uncultured Christensenella sp.
TCGTTTAAGCAAATACCTAAAGACTTTACCGAAGCCGCTCAAATAGACGGAGCAGGTAATTTCAGCATAATGGTTAAAATAATATTCCCCTTTGTAAAGGGCTCGATTTTTACCGTTATTTTGCTTAACTTCATCTATTTTTGGAACGATTTTCAAACGCCGTTGGTGTTTATGCCGTCGCATCCGACGCTTGCCTACGGATTGTATTACTACACAACCGGCGCGCTTGACGCGTCAAGCAGTTCAACGCCCGCGCAACTTGCCGGCTGCGTTATCGTGGCGATACCGTTGCTCGTAATGTTTATAGCTTTCCAAAAAAGATTGCTAGGCAACATAACTATCGGCGGACTGAAATAATAACAAAATAAAAAAACAAACGGACGGCTTGCCTAAAACAAGAGGGGCGGTGCTTTCTTGAAGAAAAGACAGCCGTCTTTGTTAAAAAAACTCAAATAATAAAGGAGAGGACAAAATGATAGAAAAAGCAAAAAACAAAAAAATCGTTTTGCAATTTCTTACGGCAATTATGATATGTTGTCTTGCTTGCGGCGGTATATTTATCGTTAACGCCAGCTTATCCGGCAAGGAGAAAGCTGCCGTAGATAAATCTAATCTTGCATATTATATGGAAGGTTCTGAAGAAGCAAGCGCAAGCTACGGCGAATGGGAAACCATTACCGACGGTACTAAAGGATTGATTGCAAACTTCGGTATAGCTTCGGATAAGTTGGTTCTTCGTCAAGTAGTTAATTTGTACGAGCTGAATATGAAACCGATTATAACCATAAGACCGGCGCCGGTAAATCACGGAACAGCCGACTATTCGAGAGTCCGTATGGATTTGATAGACGTTCATAATCCGGAACATAAAGTAAGCTACAGAACTCAATGTCACCCCGGAAACCTTAATAACGAAACGACATCTTATACTATGGCTAAAAGCCACTTGGGGTTATATAAAGGTTTTAACGAAGATTTAGGCGAATGGTGTTCAGACGCTTACGGCGAAAGCGGAAACTTCCCGTTCTATGACGGAAACCTCGGTTGCGTATCTTATCACTACGATCCCGTAGAAAACAGAGCTTACATTTCAAGTAAATGGAAGCTTTACGTTAGCAACACGTTAGACGGAACACCCAAATATATCGCTGACTTAGACGACAGCTCTATTCAAGGCGCAAACGTGTTTGACGGTTTTACCACCGGTGAAGTTTACGTTGAAATATGGGTTGAGGATTTCCAAGGGGCGGACGCTCATTTGATGATCGAACAATACGGCGATTACGATTTATCTAACACAAGTCTTATCGATAACGACGGACCTCAAATAAACGTAGACCTTAACGGATACGATAAAACCCAACTTCCCAATGCGGTAGTGGGTTGCAAATATCCCGTTTATAAGGCGACCGCGTTCGACGTGTATTCCGGTAATGCGGACGTAGGCGTAAAAGTTTATTACAACTATTATTCTAACAACAAAGCCGAAATAAGCGTTAGAAAAGACGGAACGTTTATTCCACTATGGCAGGTAGCTATAGCATAGTATATTCTTCTTACGACAACAGAGGCAACAAGTCTGAACAAGTTTACAGCTTATACGCCGTAAACGCTGCCTCGGTAGACGGTCTTGCTGTTGAATTAAGTTCTGCGATCGATACCGTTGCCGTAGGCAAAGCGTTCGTTTTGCCAGAGCTTAACGTAACGGGATATATCGGAAATTATTCCGACGTAACGATAGATATCGCGGCGGTTAACGCAGGTAAAGAATTAACGGTGAAAAACGGAGAAATTCGTCCTACGCTTATAGGCGACCTTACCGTAAAAATAACGGTAACCGATTTTGTCGGACAAAAGGTAGTTAAGAACTTAAAGCTTAACGTAACCGCAACGGATAAAGCAACCTTTATAGACGCACCCGCGCTTCCTAAATATTTTGTTGAGGGGTTAAGCTATGAATTGCCCGAACTTAACGCGTATAACTACGTAAACGGCACGGGCGACGCAATAAGCACCACCGTGAGAGCGATTTACGGAACAACCGAATTAAGCGTTGTAGACGGCAAGCTTAAACCCGTCGTAAACAATCATAAAGACAAGGTAGACGTGATTTACGACGCAACTATAAACGGCAAAACTTCAAGCTTAGTTATATCGGTACCCGTTTATAAAGTAAAAAGTGGAACAACTCTCGATATGAGCAAATATTTTGAAGCAAAAGCCGGCACGGTAACCGCAAACGACGCTATGACGCTTGCTATGGCTAACGGCACGGGCGAGATTGAATTTATAAACAGCTTGTATCAAACGGCGTTCGTACTCGATTTCACCGCAAACGAAAAAACGAACGATATAGACGAATTTACCGCAGTTCTCACCGATTATTACGACGCGGAAGTTCAAATTTCATTCACTTATAAAAAACAAGGCGATAAGGTAGTATTCTTTGCAAACGGAGATAAAACGAAAGCTCTTACCGTTGCTTCTACCTTCGCAGCGGGACAAAAGTTTCAATTAACGTACGACGACGTAACAAAACAAATATCATTCGATTATACCAAGGCTAGTACGGTCGGCGTAGAAAAAGATCTTAACGGCAAAGCGTTTAACGGGTTTACCGGTAACGAATATTACGTAACTTTCTATATGAAAGGCTCGGCGGACGGATCGGTTGCGCTAAACGCTATTAACGGAAGCACTCTCAACAGCGATCCTAGAGATTACGTCGGACCGAGAATGTCTTTCGTAGGGGATTACGGCGGAGAGTACGAAAAAGGCTCGGAATACGTTCTTCCCAAAGCAATCATTTCCGACGTATTAGACGGAAAGATTGACGTAGAACTTACCGTAGAAGCACCCGACGGCAGCATTTTAACTTCCGTTCAAGGCAAAAAACTAGAGTCTTATAAATATTCCGTAGACGAAGATATTTCGGTTGTTCTCAACGACTTCGGCGTATATTTCGTATCGTACTACGCGGTAGACTCTTATAATAACAGACTTAACTTCTCGTCTTATACGCTAAGCGTAATAGACGACGTAAAACCCGTTATCAAGCTTACGTCTAAGCTTCCGACTGAAGTAACCGTAGGCACAAAGGTATATATCCCGACGGCAGAAGTAACCGACGATAAAGACAACGCTCTCGGCTGCACGGTATTGATAGTGCTTCCGACCGGCAGGGTAGAAGAGTTCAAGTGGACGAACGCTACCGGCTTTGTTACAGGCGAAACGGGCTGCTACAACGTTATATACTCCGCTCGCGATAGCGAGGGTAACATTTCAAACCTTATTTATACGATAAAGGTTGTGGAGGGCTAATAAATGAAAAAATTAGTTAAATTTGCTGCCGTTGCAATGGCAGCGGTAACCGCGTTTTCTTTCGTCGGTTGCAATAACGATCCTCAAGGTAACGGCGGAGATACCGATAAGGTATTAACCCCCGACGGAAGCTACGTAACTTATACAAACACCATTCCTAAGGTGGAAGGCACTATACACGAGCGTAAGATAGGCACAACGTCTAACAAAATCATATCGGGCGGTCAAACTTCTTACGTGTTGGTTCTTCCCGATGAAAGAGGCACGTATTTGTCTAAGGCGTATGCGGAATTCAATTTCTTTATGAACGAAGCCGCGGGGATAAAGTTAGACGTAGTATTCGACGGCGGATTAACCTATTCAGCCGATTCTAAGTATATATCTTTGGGCGATACGTCGGTATTGCGTGCGTCGGGCGTTAGCGTAGATTACGAAGCGTTGGGCAATCAAGGATATCAGATAGATACTGAAGGCAAATCCATCTTTATTTCCGGTAAAGACAGAGGCGTTTTGTGGGGAGTTTACGACTTGTTAGGCGAGCTTGTTAATTACGAAATGCTTCATAACGAGTATTATACTTTAGATAAAAACGTAACCGAACTCGCGCTTCCCGATTTAACCATAAAAGAAGTTCCCGATTTCGATTACAGATTGACGTCATACGGCGGTATATACCTAAACGAAACGGCAGCAACCCGTATGAGAATGATAAGAGATGCCAACACCTATGTCAAAAACTGCCATTCTCACTCTTCTTTCCGTATGGTTCCGCCCGAAACGCATAAAGCCAAACATCCGGAATGGTATTCCGCAAACGGACGTCAGCTATGCTACACTGCCGGCGGTAACGAAGAATCTTATAAAGAACAAATAAAGGTTGCTTCAGAATATATCATTCGTATGTTAGAGCAAGATAAAGAGCACGAGCTTATTTCAATGGCTCAGCAAGACTTTAACGAATGGTGTACTTGCCAAACTTGTTCCGCACTTAAAGAACAATACGGCACAAACGCCGCAACCGCTATTCATTGGACAAACGATATAGCTGATATCGTGCAAGCGTGGATAGACGAAAATCAACCGGGCAGAAACGTTATTTTCAATATGATAGTATATCATCAAACCGAAAAAGCGCCTGCCGTAAAAGACGCTAACGGCAATTGGGTACCCGTTGACGATACGGTGAAGCTTCACGATAACGTAGCGGCAAACATCGCGCCTATCGCGGCGGACTTCGTATCTTCAATAAACGACTCTGCAAACGCCGCTATGAAAGAAACGTTTGAAAGCTGGCAATGCTTAACCGATAAGTATGCGTCTTGGTTGTATGACGTAACGTATTGCGACAGACCTACCTATCTTGTGCCTTACGATACGTGGGGTAACTCACCCGATCTACTTAGATTCTTAAAGAATATGGGCACGTTTATGGTATTCCCCGAGGCAGCTTGTCAACAAATGCAGCAAACCAATTTCGACGCGTTAAAACAATACGTATGGTCTAAATTGATGTGGGACGTAAACGCAGACGTAACCACGATAATAAATCACTACTTCGATACGTTATATCGCGAAGCTGCACCTACTATGAAAACCGCGTATTGGAATATGAGAGCCGAAATGATCAATCATAAGTTAATGGGAAGGGACGGTTCTTGCTGGACAAACTCTTTCACAACTAAGTATTGGGGCAAACGCTATCTTGTAAACCAAACGGAAGTATTTGAATCGGCTTACGATTATATTGCAAAATATAAAGAGAGCGAGCCCGATTATTATAACTTCGTAAACGACGAAATCCGTAGAGAATCTATCGGCGCAAGATATATGTTGGTTAAGCTTTACGGCGGAACTTTCTTGCCGTCGGAGCAAATATCTATGGCAACAACCGTTGCAAACGATATTATAAGACTTAAAACTTGCGAAAGCGATTTGACTTACGAAAAGCTTTACGACAGCTTGTTCTATTCGGCATAATAACAAAGGATAATACCGCCAAACGGAGAGAAAAATTACTCTCCGTTTCGGTGGTTAAAGCCGTAATAGCGGTAAAATTAGATAGGGCAAAGAAAAAATTCGGTTTATGCCGTAAAACCGATAAAAACAATAGCTAGCCTTGTCAAGTTGATTCCGCCGTGACGGTAAAAAATTTTTTATCATATAAGGAGGACATAAAATGATAAAAAGAAGATGGTTAACATGTATTCTGGCTATCGCAGCGGCATTGTGTATGGGCATATGCGCCATAGGCTGTAAACCGCAAGACGATCCGAATAAAAACAAAACCCCCAAACTCACTCTTTCGGCGGCAACGCTCGAATTAGGTCTTTTTGAGAGTAAAACGTTAACGGCAACGTTAGAAAACATCAACGGCACGATAGTTTGGTCGTCAACCGATCCGTCGGTAATAACCGTTGTAGAAGGCAAGGTTACGGCGAAAAAAATCGGCAACGCAACCGTAAAAGTTACGGCAGGCATTCTTAGCGAGGAATGTGCGGTAACGGTAGTTCGCGGCACGCTTACGCCGGAATTCGACACGTTAGAAGAAACGCTTACGCTTGTAAAAGGCTCTGCGTATCCGTTAGACGCTAGTTTAGTATTAGGCGGCGAATCATTCGATTTAGCCGAGGTTAGTTTCGAACTTGTCGGAACTGACGGCGTAATCGAAATAAGCGAAGAGGGCGTTATTACCGCAAAAAAATACGGCACGCAAAGCGTAACCGTAAAGGCTGTGTATAACGATATCACCCTTGCGGAACAAACGATTGCGGTTACCGTAATAGAATCGGGCGCTATCGAAACGGGTTTAGCGAGCAACGAATTATCGCTTACCGCAACCGCTATAGCAGACGGCGCTGTAAACAAATTCGATACGAGCGCATTTAAAACGATGGTTAACGGAGCAGACGTTAAAAAGGAAATAACCCTTACGTCAAGCGACGCGTCTATCGTAGAAATCAGCGGCAAAGAAATTATCGCTAAAAAAGCGGGCGAAGCAACCGTAACGGCAAAGTTCACCGCCGATAGCGAAACTGTTTACGACGTAGCCGTAAAAGTTAACGTAAGCAAAGAAACCGTAACGGTAAAAACCGATTTCTTCGAACAATCCGAAAAAGACGCTAGAACAACCGAAACGGGCAAAACCGCATTGGATTTCAGCGAAAAAGATGTTTATTTAGACGTTTCTGAAATCACAGCCGTATATTCTGGCGAAACTTCTTTAGAGTTTGCAAAAGAGGGCAACGTTTTAACTTTAACCAATGCGGCTGCAGGCGAAAACGAATATAAACTTGTATCCGATAGGGTTGACGTTATAATAAACGCATTCATTTATCAAACGGCTATTTCTTCTGCAGAAGAATATAAAGCTTGGTTTGGCGAAATAGGCGCGTTTTGCGGATACAGCATTTTAACCGCCGATATAGACCTTGCAGGCGCAACCGTAGGCACGGCCAGCTGGTGGGCAGGCACGCTTGACGGGCGCGGTCACACCGTTGCTAACTTCAACACCGAAAACGGCTTAATGGGGCAATCTAACGAAAATGCTTGCTTTAAGAATATTCAGTTCGTAAACATGGTTGTTGACGGATATGAGGGCGGCGTAGTCGGTCAAGATTTCTTAGGCACTTTAGAAAACGTTCTTATATTTGCAAATATCAAGAATGCAAAAGAGGTTCAAAGCGTAGTCGGCAAAAACGAATATCAAGCTTGCAAAATGACTAACGTTATTATCTTTGCATCCGCAGACAACGCAGAGTCTAAGTATTACGGTTTTGGTCAATCTTATTCTCAAAGCAGCGGTTTAACAACGGATAACGTTTATCTTGTATTCGGTAAAGAAATCACGTTAAAGAAAGATACCGCAACAAGCAATAACGCTGTTCTTTGCGAAAACGTTGCCGGATTATTAGAAGTTATCGATAAAACCGCGTTTGAAAAAGCCGGTTGGACGGTATCTGACGGCAAAATCCCCGTTATGGGTGATTATACCGCCGCTATGGAAAACGCATTCTATTCTATCAACGGCAAGTTAGAAGCTAATTCCGAAGTAACTATCGAAAGTAGTCTTTTTGACGGCGAATATAGCCTTAAAGAACCCGTAGAAGGCATTTCTTTAAGCGGAAACAAGATTACTATAGGTGACGTCGGCACGGCTAAAGATTTCATCGTTGTAGTAAAGAGCAAATCTTTTGAAAACGTTGCAGTAGAAATTCCGCTTTCTACCTATAAATATAACAACGTAACTTACGGTGCAAAATATCTTGCAACCAAAGATGGCAAAACATCTCTCGATACGTCAAAGATTCCTAACTTCAGCGGAGAATTTGTAAAGGTTGCCGTAGATAATATACCCGCGGCAAGCACGGTATCCGATTCTATCGTTACCTTCGATAACAACGCCGTTGGCAATAAAACTATTTCTGTTTATACCGAAAGCGACGTGTTTACCTTTAACACCGTTGTTGCAGACGTAGTTATTTCTACGCCGCAAGATTTGTTTGACGCGTTAAGACCAAACTACGCTTTGGCTAACCGCAGATATATCGTTCTTGCAAACGATCTTCAAATGGACGATACCGAAATTCAAGCCGGCTTCTGTTGTGACTTTGTATTTGACGGATTAGGCTATACTATTTACGACGCATACGATTATTGCGGATTATTCCGTAACAACGTAAACACCATTACCGTTAAAAATATTAACTTTGTTAACTTAAAGTCTTATATGTCTATTTTAGGCGGCAAGCCTGTCGGCAAAGTAGTATATGAAAACGTTAACCTTATCAATTGTAAAATACGCGATAATCCGTACGAATTCTTCCTTTTGTATTCGGCAAATTACGAAGGAAACGAAGTAATATTCAAAAATTGTAACATAGACTTTGCTATCGATGCCAATCTTGCGGATAAACCTTTTGCACTTGTACAAGACGAGGGCTTTGGCTCTATCACCTTCGATAACGTAAAAGTAACTTCTAACGGAACTATCGTTAAAATCGGTGAAGACGGTTATGGCACTAACTTTACGGTAAGCAACTTAACCATTACCGATAAGAGGGATTTAACCGTTATCACGTATGACGGCAATCTTATAGCAAACGGCAGTGAAACTATTTTAGACCTTGCAAAACTTTCTAACGCGATAGACGGAACTTCTATCAAAACCGTATATATCGGCGGTGCTGAAGTAAGCTTTAAGGTTGAAAACGGAATCCTTTATATCGGCAAATCCGTTATCGGTATGACCGATATAGAAATTTTCACCGAAAACGCAAAATATACCGTTGCAGTTACTGTAAACGATTGGAAGCAAAACGTTACTTATAGCGAAAAGCACGTAAAAAGAACTGACGGAAATATCGTTTTCGATCTTTCTAAGTTGTCTAATTTCTCAGGCAACGTAACGGGTGTTAAGTTTGGCGAAGCAAGCCTTAACTTTACGCAAAGCGGCAACAGCCTTACCGTTTCAAACGTTTCCGCTTGGGGCGAATCTAGCTTTGTTATCGCGTCCACTGCCGGCGAATATAAGTTTACAACCATCGTTGTAACCGACTATATTTCAGACGAAGCAAGTTGGAAAGCCTTTATGGAAGACGGAACAGCTAAGAGATACGCGTTATTTACCTCGGATATTGAAATAACTACCGAAGGCATTAGCACGGCATTCTTAAACGAAGTTGTAATAGACGGGGATAATCATAAGATTGCGGGCAACGAGCCTGTTTATAATTGGAGCGGTCTTTTTGCAAACAGCTTAACCGCTGCTACAATCAAGAATATAGAGTTTAACAGAGTAAAAGGATTTTGGTCTTTATTCGGATGGAAAATGACCGACGTTGTTTTTGACAATATTACCGTAAAAACGGGATTTATCCCCGACGGTACAAATACGGAAGGCTTGCTTGTTGCTTGCGTTAACGATAACAGCACTTTCACCGTTAAAAATTGCGATTTTAACTTTGTTATAGACAATAGCTTTGTTAATACGGCGTATCCTTTGTGTACTATCAATTCAGGCGCTACGCTTAACATTATCGATACAAAAATAACCTTTAACGGAACAATGGTTAAACCGGGTGAAAAGTATGGCGAAGAGGTTTGGGGTTCTAACGGAACTGTCAACGTAACAAATTCTACCTTTAAAGATAAAGACGACGTTGACGATACTAAAGTAACCTATACAGACGGCTACGTAAAAACCGACGGTTCTAAAATAACGATAGACTTCTCTAAGATAGAGGGCGCTACCGTAAGCGAAATCACTAGCGCATACGTTGGTGCAGATGCTTGCAGCGTTTCAGAATCCGATTCGGGCGTTACTATTAGCACAGAAGCTGTTGGCGAAAAAACGATTAAACTTATAACTTCAAGCAGCACTTACGTTTTTGATATAGTTATTGCCGAGGTTGTTCTTTCAGATTCCGCAACGTTTAGGGCTTGGGCAACGGCAGGAGAAGCTGTTTCCGGTGGAAAATATGCCGTAGTAAGTCAAGATATTACTATGGATTCCGGTGAATTAAACACCGATTGGTTTGCCGGTTGGACGTTGAACGGATTAGATCACTCTATAAATAATCTTTACGATTGGTCAGGTTTTACGCAATCGGGCACGGGTGGTATCACTATGAAGAATATAAGAATAGAGGGTGGCTCTGAAACATATTCGTCTATATTGGGTAACGATTGGTACGGTACAAATAATTTTGAAAACGTTGTATTCCACGTAACAATAAAAGGTAATTACGCAACGGCAATTTTGTTTGACGGTATAAGAGATGGCGCAGTTTGCAACTTTAAAAATAGCAGCTTTAACATCTACTTTAGCGATACAGAATTTGCTAAAACCGCTCTTCCGCTTCATACGATGAAGGGTGGTTCAGGCAGCATAACCATCAATATGGAAAACAGCGAAATAAATTCTTATGGCGTTATTTCCGAAGTTCCTGCGGGGGTTAACCGTGATTCTACCTCAATAATCAAGGATCAAAACGGAAATAAATAAAAACAATAAAACACAAGTTGTTATTCAGTACGTCATTGCGAGGCTTTAAAAAACCCGTGGCAATCTCGCGCGCAAGCGCGGACGATAAAGCTGTTGTAATTGCCACACTCACTGCGTTCGTTCGCAATGACGGATAGAAAAATCGTAACGACGGAAAATAACAATTTTCTAACAACTTCAGTGGCGGGCGGAGGAAACCCCTCCGCCGCGACACTACCTAAAAAAATAAAGTATATTGTGACGCGGTTAGGATAATCACCCTTAAGTATTATCCGATATATTTAAATTTGACAAAAAACGACAACGGAGAAGCATTATGGACATCAAAAAAATCGTAGACGCAATGAGCGTAGAGCAGCTTTGTCAACAAGTATTGGTTTGTTCTTTAAGCAACAAATACGATTCTAGCGATATAAAAAAGAGAATTATAAACGAGCCTACGGGATCTTTCTATTGCGATCAGGTAGAAGAATACGTTGGGCTTGATAAGCTTCAAAAAAAGTTTGACGACGATAAAAGCTATCACGCTTTGGCTAAAGAGCTTACGGGGTTGCCGTGCATTATGACTACAGACGTAGAATACGGTCCCGGTTCTTATTGTTGGGATTTTCCGCAAATGCCCAATCCTATGGCTTGGGGTGCGTGCAACAATCCCGAGCTCATAGAACGCGCAGGCGAGCTTACCGGCAGAATTTGCAGAAAATCGGGCGTTAATCACATACTTGCACCCGTTGTCGATTTAAATATGAATTTTCAAGCGGCAAACGTGGGCATACGTTCTATTTCAGACGATCCGGATAGGGTTATAAGCATTGCGGGGGCTTACGTTCGCGGCGTGCAAAAAAACGGCTACGTCGGCGCGTGCCTTAAGCACTTCCCCGGGGATGGCATTGACGACAGAAACCAACATTTTTTGACTAACGAAAACAGTCTTTCGCAAGAAGATTGGATGGCTACTTACGGCAAGGTTTATAAGGCATTGTTCGAGCAAGGCGTTATGTCGGTTATGGTGGGGCACGTTTCTTGTCCGGCTTTCCAAAGCGAAAAAGAGATAGATTGTTACGGCGCGCTTCCCGGAACTGCTAGTTACGACCTTATAACGGGGCTTCTTAAAGGCAAGCTTGGCTTTAAGGGGTGCGTTATTTCCGACGCGATGAGTATGATAGGCATTTGCGCGCGTATTAAGCCCGAAAAATTGGGCGTGGCGTTCTTTAAGGCGGGCGGAGATTTGATGCTTTTCCCCGAAAAGGGAGAACTGAAAAGGCTTATCGCCGCGGTAGAATCGGGCGAACTTCCGTTAGAGCGCGTTAAAGACGCCGCAACTCGCGTGCTTGAAATGAAAGAAAAATTGAGATTGTTTGAAGATACCGATATCGAAGCTGAAATCGGCGATATATCGGGCGATTTGAAAGAGCTTGAACGGGTAGGGCAAGAAATTTCCGATACGGCTGTTCACGTTATCAGAAATTTTGATAACGTTATCCCTTTCAAAAAAACCAATCCTAAGGTTTTGATGATAAACTTAACGGGGCATTTCTATTATAAGCCCGTCGTCGGCGACGAAATGCAGGCAATGGCTGAAGAGTTTGAAAAACAAGGGTGTACCGTTAAACAGCTTTACGATCCGTATCATACAGAAGTTGAAGCGATTATGAACGACTACGATTTAGTAGTTGCCGTAACCAAAATTCATTACCACGGTGCTACGCTTCGCGTGGGTTGGAAGAACGTTATGTCTTTTTGGAGGGGGCTTGTTTTACATCACCCCGGTATGGTGTTCGTCAGCTTAGACGATCCGTATAAGCTTTACGACTTTCCGTATGCAAAAACGTATATAAACGCTTTCGGCGACAGTTCGGCTTCTATGCGTTCCGCCGTTAAGCTGATTTTAGGCAAAATACCCGACAAAGGGAAAAACCCCGTGTCGTTTAAAAATTATTTCAAAATAGAAAAATAAGGTGCAATTATGAGATTAGATCGCTACGTAAAAAATCATCCCGGTGAATTTAATACAGATACCATGACGGGGCTTTTCTCCGTCGCGGGGGATTTCGGCATTATTGACGGAAATACCATTTGCGATTGCAATACCACCGATAACGGGGTTATATATACTTACAAAACCGATAAGGTGGCGCTTTGCGCAGAGTTCGTGTTTTTAGATAACGGCGGCGTTTTGCGCAAAGACAGCTTAACCAATATCTCTAAAGACAATATAACAGCTTATCGCCTTACTTCCCGTTTTTGCTTAGAGGGCGGCGAATATGACGTTTTCACTCAATCCAACGGCTGGCAGCACGAGTGCGTCGGGCGTTGGCAGCCGCTCTCTACGCAAATTACAACGGCTTCTACGGGGGTTAGAACGTGCGAATCGGCTTGTCCCGTTATGGCACTCGATAATAAGCAAAACGGAAGAGTTTCGGTTTTCCATTTGTTCCCCAACTGTCAATGGAAAATGTCTGTCGCAAGAAAAACTATGCCGGGTATTCGCGATATGATTACCGTTGAAACGGGGCTTGAAGATTCGGGATTGCATTTCGATATCGCTTCCGGCGAGAAAATTCTTTTCCCCGAGATTTTGTTTTACGAGTGTAAAGATAAAGTCGGTTTAGGTTCGCATATTTTGCACGAATACTTTAATAACGCTTATCCGCGTAAAAAACTGCCGGCTATTTATAATACGTGGCTTTACGCTTTTACCGATATCACTTATGAATCGCTTATTAAACAAGCGGATATCGCTTGTGAGCTTGGTTTTGAATATTTTGTTATCGACGCCGGTTGGTTCGGCGAAGTGGGCAAACCTTGGTCTGATACCGTAGGCGATTGGGAAGAAGATCCTTCTAGCGGGTTTAAAGGCAAAATGAAAGAATTTGCCGATTATATCAGAAGCAAAGGGATGAAATTCGGGCTTTGGATAGAGCCGGAACGCGCTAGCAAAAACAGTAATAACCGCATTAAAAACCCCGAACACTACGTTTCTGTAGAATACCTTTCGGATTATTCTAAACCGGAAGTAGTTGATAAGCTTTTCGGAATTGTTTGCAGGTTAGTAGATACTTACGGCATAAAATATTTTAAGTTCGATTTTAACCGCTCCGTCGGTTATGACGAGCATAACACCGCTTTTTATCGCTATATGCAAGGGCAAAAAGAATTCGTTCGCCGCATACGCGAAAAATATCCCGATATTTATCTTTCTAACTGCGCTTCGGGCGGCATAAGAATAGACTTAGAACAAGCTAAATTCTTTGACAGCTTTTGGATTTCGGATAATCAAGGTCCTATAGAGGGCTTAAGAATATATACGCAAATGCTAAAGCGTTTGCCGGCTTCTATAATAGAAAGGTGGAACGTTCAAAAATCGGTTAAAGAATTGCCCGTTAAAGACGGAGAAGAGGATACTATCGTTTCTTGCAACGACGCCAATTGGCGTTCGCTCGCCCACGTAGACGAAAGTTTTACCTTTGCGTTTTTGCAAGGCGGTCCGCTCGGATATTCTTGCGATATTAACTTCCCCGAATGGTATAAAAAACACAATAAAGAGTTTATCTCTAATTATTTAGCCGATTTTGATTTTTGGCGGAACGCTAGCGCTTCTATCTTGTGCGATACCGATAACCAAACGGTTATCGAATACGCCGATAAAAATCACGATAACGTTATTATTCATTATTTTACAAAGCTCGTTTGGCAAGAAGAATTTACGGTTTTCCCCGTGTTAGACGAAAACGCCGATTACCTTTTGAACGGCGAAAAATTTTCGGGTAAAGAGCTTGCCTTAAACGGCTACGTTTTCGATAAGCTTACCGATTACACTGCAAAAACTTTATCGCTAAAAAAAATAAAATAAAATGAAAAGTCAGTTGAAAATAATTCTCTCGGCGGTAAAAAACGCTTTCAAGGCTTACGCTTTAGATTTTAACTATAGCGATCCGTGCGAAAAGCTGTTTGAAAATTTTACGCGCGCGATAGATTCGGAGCTTAAAGATTATCAAATCAAATACGATTATCTTTGTGGAAAAGATACCGCTAACGTAGACGGAAAAAGCAAGGGCTTTTCCCTTCGCCGCGGCGACGCCGTGCTTATGGACGTAAGCGTGGGCAAAAACGGAATATGGTGCGACGTTACCAGAACGTTTTTTGCAGAAGAGGTTTCTTCCGAACAAAAAAGGATATTTGATTTAGCCGCTCGGTCGGTTAATAACGGTGCGAAAGCTCTTAAAAGCGGCGCTACCGCGCAAGAGATTTATCGCGCGGCAAACTCGGTTTACGTTGAGAACGGAAAGAACTTGATTCACCACGCCGGTCATAAAATCGGAAAAGAGTGCTTTATAGATCCATCTTTTGTAGAGTCTTGCGAAGAAAAAATCGAGGCGGGCGACTTTGTCGCTATAGAATCGGGTTTGTACGGGGATTTCGGCGTGAGATTAGAAAACGATTATTATATAACGGAAAACGGGGCTGAAGATTTGTTTAGCGAGCTTATGCCCTTTATTATAGAGGAGTACGTACTAAAATGCAAAAATTAATTAACGGACCTTTCGCTGTGCTTATGACTCCGTTCGTCGGGGCAAAAGTTAACGAAGAGGCTTTTATAAAACAAATAGAAAGGGTTAACGGTACGGGTATTTCGGGTTTTGTTGTTAACGGAAGCACGGCTGAATTCGTTCAGCTGTCAATAGACGAACAAAAGAAAGCTACGGAGCTTGTTGCAAAACATAAAGCAGTCGATAAAAAAATTATCGTAAGCGCTTGCACGGGTAACGCCGTAGATACCGTAGATATCGCAAAACACGCAAAATCCGTCGGTGCGGACGCCGTTTTAGTTTGTCCGCCTTACTACTTTAAATACACAAAGCAAGAAAGAGAGGAATATTTTACTAAGGTGGCGGACGCTTCTCCGCTTCCCGTTATTCTTTATAATATACCCTTTTTTACGCAAGAGTTAGAGCTTGACGTGATTTATAAACTCTTTAAACATAAAAACGTTATCGGCATAAAAGACAGCAGTGCCAATATGAAGCGCATTATGCATATGATTTCCGTTGCGGACGAAGACGTTTCCGTTATGACGGGAACGGACGATATTTTGATAACCGCGCTTTTTGCTGGGTGTTCCGGCAGTATGACCGCTCTTGCGGCGATTTATCCGGATAAAATTGCTGAAATTTACCGTGATTTTTATTCAGGAGATTATGATTCGGCTAGAAAAATTCAAAATGAGATTATGCCCGTTTTAAGAAAAGCGGATTCAAAAACTTTTCCGTTCGGCTATAAAGAGTTGATGGAAAGCGTCAGCGGAATATCTATGGGCAACAAGGAGTAATATGAAAGCTGCTGTTTGGACAGGAATTGACAAGATTGAAGTTAAAGACCTTCCTATTCCGACTATCGGAGAGGGCGAGGCATTGATAAAAGTTAGATGCGCCGGTGTTTGCGTTACCGATTATCACGTTATAAGCGGTCAACTGAAAATCGGACAACCGCCTAACGTTCAAGGACACGAAATTTGCGGTGAAATCGCGGATATAAAAGGCAATACAAACCTTAAAATAGGGCAAAGATGCGTTATTACAACCTCTTTAGGTTGCGGAAAGTGCGAAGCTTGTTTACAAAACAAGCAGTATCTTTGCGATAACAGTTCTGAAATCGGTTATTATCCGCATAACGGCGGTTATGCGGAATATCTTAAAGTGCCTATAAGCACTATTCTTCCCATTCCCGACGAGGTTAGCGATTATTCGGGTGCTATTTTAGAAAGCGTTGTTTGCCCGACCGAAGCGCTTATGAACGTAGGCGTTCCGCAAAACGGTACGGTTTTCGTGCTTGGCGCAGGGCCTGCCGCTTTGGCGTTTATACAATTGGCTAAGCTTATGGGCGTCGGTAAGGTTATCGCGTTGGTTAGACGAGCCGACGCCGCCGAAAGAGTTTTAAGCTTCGGTGCTACCGACGTTATAAACAGCGCCGAAACGCCCGACGTTACCGATAGGCTTCTTCAGCTTAACGGGGGCAAAAAGGCGGATACCGTTATAGAATCAACCGGTTCTAGAGAAATTGCGGAACAGGCTTTTGATTTCGTTAAAAAGGGCGGAAAGATAATTATATACGGAATTTGTCCCGATGATCAGCCCCTTCGCGTTAACGTGAAAAAAATGGTTACGGAAGAGTTAACCGTTCACGGCGTGGTCGGCAATACTAAGGCGTGGGTTCCTTTGGTTAAATATATTTCCGAAGG
>CAZXOQ010000021.1:0-16358 GCA_964642415.1 uncultured Christensenella sp.
GTATACGTTTAAATAGGCGTAAGTAGGGCTTGTTACGCCGTTAAGCCCGAAAAACTCCGCCGCGCCTTTAACGAACGCGGTTTTGCCCGCACCGAGATCGCCTTCCAACAGCACCACGTCACCCTTAGAAAGAGTTGCGGCGTATTTTACGGCAAGAGCTTTGGTTTCTTTTTCTCCGCGAGTTATATATTCCATATTCACTCCGTTAAATCCGTTTTATAAAGCCTGAAATCCGCTTATACAGCATAATAGCGATAACGCTTACCGATACGGATTTTATCAAATTAAACAAAAGTACGAAATGCCACAGCCGAGCGAAAGCTTCCGCCGCGCCTTCGCCCATAAACAACGGAAAGTTTATAAACCTATTGACCAAAAGCGATGCCGTAACTTGCAATAAGCACCCCATAATTAAGGTGATAATTACGGTCGGCAACCCTTTTTTATATTTATAAACCACGGTAGGTATTATGATAAAACATACCGTTATGGCAAAATTTGCGATTTCGCCGACTCCGCCCGTTCCCGAACCTATCATAAAACGAAGAAGTTCTTTAACCGCAGACGCGAAAATTCCCGATATCGGACCGAAAATAAACCCCGAAAGAAGAATAAACGCCATAGAAAAATCCAGCTGTAAAAAAGACGCCGCCGGAAATATAGGAAATTCCAACAAAGATATCACGAAAGACAACGCTGCAAACGCCGCCGTTCCGACTAGTCTTTTAGTAACCGTAACGTTTTCGTTCATAAGAAACGCCCCTTTATTCTAAGGGGCGCAATAAGACGTAAGGAAAACACGTAAAAATAAATTCTTTTTCCATCCGGACTATACCGTCGGTTTCGGAATCGCACCGAATCTGCCGCAAGCGGCTCGCAGACTATACTGCCGGTGGGGATTTTCGCCCCGCCCCAAAGAACATTTTAATTATACGCCTATTAAGCGCCGCTGTAAAGCGTTTTAACGCAGTTTAACGCTTTTTATTTTAAATCTTTTTACCAACTCCGCGCCAATCTCGTCCGCATAGGGGGTGATAATTTCATCTATGCCTAGCTTTATAAGTTCGGTTATTCCCTCGGGTGTTTTAACGTTGCCTATCGCCTTTATCGGTTTTTTACTTTTATAGGCGTTTATTTCGCGCATTTTATTTTTAAGCTCCGTTTCTTCGGTTTCTCCGAAAATAAACGAAATCGAACCCGTTTTAGAATTATCTATCGTTTTAACGGCAAACTTTATCTCTTCTTCCGAAAGCTTTGCCGCGTCTAAGGCAATGCAAACGTTGCTTTTATAAAGCCTGCCCATTTTTTTTATTTGTTTTTTAAACTGTTTGCGATTTTCTTTTTTCAACATCATCGCAGAAAAAACAACCGTTACGCCGTCCGCCCCGCCTGAAATACATTCTTTTATTTCGGCAAGCTTGGCTTTGCAACCGCCCTCTCCGAACGGAAAATCTATAATCGCGCCGACGTAAAGCGAACTAAGCCCCGTTTTTGCGGAAAGCCTTTGGCACGTCGGAATATAAGAGGGCGAAACGAGCAATTCTTTAATCTTCAGCTCGTCGCAATTCAAAAACGCTTTTTTCAGTTCCGATTCGGTTTCGCTAACTCGCACCGCAAGTTTGCCCGTTTTAGACATAAGCTTGCGCAACTGAAACAAACAACATTCGTCTTTAATGCGTTCCGCAGAAACGTTAAGAAGCCGCGCCAATTCTAAAAGCGGCGAAAAATCCGCGGCGGAGCTTTCTTTATATTTATAATTCTCGTCTTCGGGTAAAGCGATAAGCCCCATTCCGTCTACGGGAAATATCGCCCCGATATCCGTAGAGCGATTTTTTTTCTTAAAACCGAATAATTTGCCCAAGATAATCCCCTCTTTTTCCGCCTTACGATAAAAAAAACGATTTATCAACAAATAGCGGTGAAAAAATATATTATTTTTATGTTATGTTATTTTCGGGTGATAATTATGGATATAACCGTTCCTTCATACATAGCCGGACCGCTTTTGCTTGCGGCTCTCTTCGCGGCGTGCACGTTTTGCACGGTCGGCGCGAAAACTCTTTTAAAATCGATTAAAACTCGCTTTTTTTCAAAGCCGACTAAAGCCGAACTTCCACCCGTTAAAAAGGAAGAAAAAGCCGCTCCTCCTCCGCTGAAAAAACCGCGAACGGTAAAAATCATAGAAATAAATCCCGACGACGTAGACAGAATTTACGTTAGAAAATCCTCTTAAAATCTTTTGACGTTATCGCCGTCTTCCCAGAGTTTTTCTAAATGATATAAAAGGCGGGTTTCGTCATTAAAAATATGCACGATAACGTCGCCGTAATCGATAACCGCCCAACGGCCTTCTTTAACGCCCTCTTCGCGAATGGGGGAAGTACCCTCTTTTTCAGTTTCTTCTTCTACGTGTTCGATAAGCGAACGGGTGTGCGACGAACTTCTGCCGCTTGCAACGACGAAATAATCCGCAACGCTGCTTTTGCCTTTCACGTTAATCGCAACGACGTCCTCTCCCTTATGGTCTTTAAGTATCTCGCATATTCTTTCGGCAAATGCTTGTGATTCCATTTTTTATCTCCTATAAATTTATTCGTCGATTTGATTTTTCTTTACGTAATAATCGTAAGCGTTAAGCGTTTCGACGTATATATATTCTTTTTTGTTTAATAAGTGAATTACTTCTTCTTTTAAGCACTCCGTAAAACAGTCGTCTAAATTTCCGACGAACGCGGCGCGAAGCTTTTCAACGCCGTCGTAGGTTCTGCCTTTTTCAATCATATCCGCAACGAAAATCAATTTACCGAGCGGCGACATTTGCGGCTTTCCCGAAGTATGGTATCTAATCGCGTCTATAATTTCTTCATCGCGTATACACAGTTCTTTTTCCGCAATAAAAGCGCCTAAAAACGCGTGAACAACCGGCGGCGGAACGGTTGACGGCAATACGAATTCTTTATAATCGGTTGGATTTTTATACTTCGCGCAATCGTGAAGTATCGCCGCAATATAAGCTTTTTCTTCTTTAATATTCGATTCTTTGCACTTTTTTAGCGCGGTTACCGCAACGTTCGCGGTATGAATAAGCCTTTTTTCGGGCAACGCGTCTTTTACGTAGCGTTCGCATTTTCCGCCCGAGTAAAGCGATTTTTCTTTTATATATTCCGCTACCTTTTCGTCGGTTTTGTCAGAAACGCTTAACCCCAACGCCGAATAAACGCGTATTTCCGTTGACGAATCTTCTTCTCCGCAAAAATCGAGTTCGATAAACTCCTTTCCGAAACGCTCTAAAAAATATTTTTTTTCGGCAATGCGGTTAGCCTCGCTTCCCTTTCTGCCGAACACGGCTAGTTTGCAAACGGCAAGAATTCTTTCCGGATATCGCCATGTCTTAAAATCTGTAAGCATATCGTCGCCGACGATAAAAAACAATTTCGCCTTAGGATATTGCGACGCAAAATATTCCGCCGTAACGAAAGAATAACTTTTACCGCCGTTTTTGATTTCAAAATCGGAAACGGCTATGCGTTCTTCGCCGCGGAAAGCAATTTTTAGCATATTTAGCCTATCCTCCGCCGGTGCGGGAACGACGTTTTTATGCGGAGGAGCAAAAGTCGGCACGATAAAAAGCTTATCTAAATTAAGCTCTTTAACGGCAGCTTTAGCTAATTTTATATGTTCTTTGTGAACGGGGTTAAACGTTCCCCCGAATATTGCTATATTCATTTCACTATAATTTTATCATTTCCGAGCAAAAATGTCAATCTAAAAAGTATACAGACGAAGATATGCGTCAATAACTTATGTATGACGCGTAATTATTTTTCTATCCTTTCCGATTGGATTTTTTCCGCGGTAACTTTCTTTTTGATATCTTTTATTCTAATCGGATATTTTGTTCCGAAGCCTTTTTCTTTTATATTCGCAGCCCTTTGTTCGGCACTGATTATGTTGCCCGTTATAAAGATTACCCTTAAACGCAAAGAAAAAACCCTACTGCGAAAAAAAGACGAACGTGAAGCTAAAACCGTTTTTTCGGCGTTAGAACTTATGGAAGAAAACGAGCTGATAGAATATTTTGAAAAAGTATTCGCCAAAATCGGGCTTGCCGTAGAAAAATGCAAACACAGCTTACTTCTTACCGAAAAAGGCGACCGCTGTTTTTTTAAAACGGCGCTTTCGCCCGCGACGAAAACCGACGCGGTGCGTTTTTTCAACAAGCTGAACGAAAAGGAGCGCGCCGTGATTTTTTGCGACGGCGCGGAGAAAATCGCCGAAGACTTTATATCTCGTTTTAACGGAAAAATACGTATCCCCTCGCGAAAGGATATATTTTGCCTAATAAAAACATCGGGGATATTACCGCCTACGAAGTTTGATGTTTTAGGCGAACAAAAAACGCGCGTCCGCTTAAAACCCGTTCTTTATAAAAAGAAAGCCAAAACCTTTTTTGCTTTCGGCTTGGCTTTTCTCGCTTTTTCGTTTTTCGTTCCGTATAAACTTTACTACGTTATATGCGGAGGGCTTTCTCTCTGTTTTTCGCTTGCGCTAAGATTTTTCGGTATTCCCGATAAAGAAGAAAAACCCTTTTAAAACTCTATATGGTGGCACTTTTCGTTTAGCGAACGACGATAAAACACAAGTTTTCTGCCCGTTGCGCAAACGAATTCCGCATTAAGCTTTTCAGCGATTTCAAAGCCGATTTCTTTCGGTTCTTCGCCGGAATTTTCAAGCACGGTTACCTTTATAAGTTCTCTTTTTTCTATAGCCTTATCTAAGCCTTCTATAAAAGCGTCGTTAACGCCGCCCTTGCCAAGCTGAGTCACCGGCTCTATGCTTTGCGCCAAAGACCTTAAATTTGCCCTTTGTTTAGAATTTAACATAATACAATCTCCTGTTTTGCTAATCGCGCGGCTAAACCGTTAGCCGCGTATTTTTAATCTATAAATTCAAATTCTTCACCGCCGATAATAACGGTGGATTTTTCATTCGCGCCCATTTTTCTAAGCTTATCGATAATACCGCGGTCTTTAAGAACCTTTTGCAAATACGCAAGCGAATTCATATCGTCCATAACCACGTTACGTTTTAACACGTCTACCAGCGTGCCTACTATAACGAAGGTTTCGCCTTCTTTTAATATCTCGTAATCCAACTTATCCGGTTTTACGTAGTTAAATTCTTCAAATTCAAGCGGTTTTACCGGCGGAAGCTTTTCTAAAACGGCATATATTTCTTTTTTTAACACGTCTAACCCGTCGCCCGTAATAGCCGATATCGGAATAACTTTTTTTCTGCCGAGCTTCTTTTTAAATTCCGCTAATTTTTCATCCGCGTCGAAAAAGTCCGTTTTATTTGCGACGATAATTTGCTTAAGTTTATCTAAGCCGCCGCCGTATTTTTTCAACTCCGCGTTGATTTTCACGTAGTCTTCATAAGGATCTCTGCCTTCCACACCGGAAATATCCACCACGTGCACAAGCATACGCGTTCTTTCGATATGCCTTAAAAACTCCGTGCCGAGCCCTGCGCCGTCCCCTGCGCCCTCTATAAGTCCCGGTATATCCGCAACGGTAAACTGATTGTCATAATAATCGCATACCCCGAGATTGGGCGAAAGAGTGGTAAAGTGATAATTTGCGATTTTAGGCCGCGCCGCGGTTATTTTAGACAATATCGTGGATTTCCCGACGTTAGGAAAACCTACCAATCCCACGTCTGCAATGGTTTTAAGTTCTAACGTAACGCGTTTGGTTTCGGTTTTTTCGCCCGTTTGCGAAAAATGCGGAGCGTGCCGTCTTGCGTTGGTAAAGCGCGCGTTGCCCTTGCCCCCGTCACCGCCGACTAAAACGATCTTTCTTTGCCCGTCTTCAAACATATCTGCGATTATGTTTTTTGTTTCTTTATCGCGTATCACCGTTCCGAGCGGAACTTTAAGCACTAAATCCGCGCCGCTTTTGCCGAAACAGTTTTTAGGCTGACCGGCAGAGCCGTTTTCCGCAACGAATTTGGTTTTATAATAATAATCCGCAAGCGAAGATAAATGCTTGTCCGCAACGAAAATCACGTCGCCCCCTTTGCCGCCGTCACCGCCGTCGGGTCCGCCGCTTACTTTGCCTTTGTAATGTATAAAAGAAGTGATTCCGTTTCCGCCGTCGCCGGCTTTAATATTTATTACTGCTCTGTCTATAAACATAATTAACTCCTGTTGTTTGCCGCCGCCCGACCTTTCGCCGTTTTGGGCGCGATTCTTTTTTCGCACTGTTCTTTTATCGGACAAGCTTCGCAATTCGGTTTAGCCGCTTTGCAAAAGCTTCTGCCTAAATATATAAGATAATGATGCGTCCGCGACCAATCTTTTTGCGGAATATTTTTCATAAGACCTTTTTCAACGTCTAAAACGTTTTTGCCGATAGCAAGTCCCGTTCTGTTCGCAACTCTGAATACGTGAGTATCAACGGCTATCGCGCTGCCGCCGAACGCCACCGAATATACGACGTTAGCGGTTTTTCTTCCGACGCCGGCAAGCGTTCTTAAATCTTCTAGCGAATCGGGAACATCTCCGCCGAATTTATCTATAATATCGCGCGTTGCCGATAAAATATGCTCTGCCTTAGTTTTATAAAGTCCGCAAGAAAAAATGTATTTTTGCAATTCTGAAACAGACAGCTCGTTCATCTTTTTCGGCGTGTCGTACTTTTTAAAAAGCTCCGCGGTGACTTTATTAACCCGTTCGTCGGTACACTGCGCGGAAAGAATCACCGCAACAAGCAGCTGATACGGCGTATTAAAAACCAATGCCGGTTTATCGTTAAAATTTTCCGATAAAATATTTATCACGGTTGTTACAACGGATTTTTGCATAATAAAACACCGAAAGCGGAAACGCCGTAACGCGTTCCGCACGTTTTTATTCGGAAAGCTTTAACGCAATCCGTTCATTATATTTTACCATAACGGATAGTGTTTTTACAAGCGTTTTAAATCAAATACTCTTTACTATCCTTCTTCCCGCATAAAGTTTAACCAAAAAAAATCCCGCGAAACTCGAAAAAGCCGCGTTTTTAACCAACCGCTTGGCAAAAATAAAGTTAGAAGGACTTATTTTTACCGAAAGCCCGCAACCGACGCCGGCTTCTTTAGGCGTGTTTATTATTTCGTTTGATACGCCGTTTCTTCTTAATATTTCCGAAAATTTTACCGTATGCGCCCTAGACCTAAACGTTATCGCGATAAACCCCATAAAAGCTTTCTCCTTTGCATAAAAAAAGTATTAACCTTATACAATATAATATTACCGCAATAAAAAAATTGTTAAGCGAGAAAAGGTTATGATTTATTTTGACAACGCCGCCACGGGCGGTTTTAAGCCGCGCGCCGCTTTAGACGCGCTTATCAACGTAAGCAGCTATCTTTGCGCAAACCCCGGAAGAAGCGGACACAGATTGTCCGTTACGGGGGCGAAAATAGTTTATTCTTGCAGAGAAGCCGTAAGCGAGCTTTTCGGCTGTTCTCCCGATAGAGTTATTTTCACCAAAAACTGCACGGAATCGCTTAATTCGGCTATTTACGGAAGCATAAAAAAGGGCGGCAGAGTGGTAACCACCGTGATGGAGCATAATTCCGTTTTAAGACCGCTTACGTATCTCGAACAAAAGGGACTTATCACCCTTACCGTAGTTTCCCCGCGCGACGGCGAAGACTTCGGCGACGCCGTTATAAGAGAGCTAAACGACGACGTATGCCTAGTCGTCGTAACCGCGCTTTCTAACGTTACCGGTGAAAAACTCCCGATAAAAAAAATAGGCGTAGAATGTAAAAACCGCGGCATACCGTTGTTGACGGACGGAGCGCAAGGCGGTGGGCATATACCGCTTAATATGAAAGAAAACGGCATAAGCATGCTTGCGCTTGCCGGACATAAAGGGCTTTGCGGCGTTATGGGGGTGGGTGTGTTGTGTATTGCCGACGAAATAGACTTGCCGCCGTTTATCACGGGAGGCACGGGTACGGAAAGCGCAAACTTAAACCAACCGTCCGTCTATCCCGAAAAGTTAGAATCGGGAACGCTTAACCTGCCGGGAATAGCGGCGCTAGGCGAAGGTTTGCGATACGTTAAAAAGAATTTAACGAACTTTGGCGAAACGCTGTTTTCCTCTGCCGGTAAACTTATAGAAAAGCTAAACCAATTGCCCGAAATAACCTGTTACTCTAAACCGAACGAAGCCGGCATAGTATCTTTTTCGGTAAAAAACAAAGACAGCGCCGACGTTGCCGACGAATTAGACAGAGTATACGACGTTGCCGTCAGAGGGGGCTTACATTGCGCGCCGCTCGCCCACAAGTATCTAAAAACCGAAAACGGCGGATTGGTAAGAGCCAGCCTTGCAGTTCAAAACAGCTCTCGCGAGATAGATTATTTTATCCGCGCGATAAAAGAAATCTGCACTTCTTAAATCTTTTTTAATTCCGCTACGACTTTTTTTAGAAGCGCTTTTTTCTTATCGTCGAGCATCGGAGAAAGCGTTGCCGCAAAGTTATCTAAATCGGCGTTGGTAAGCGTTCCGTTTTTCTTTCCGCGTTCGGCTTCCGCGTAAACGGCTTTTAACAATTCGTTACCGTTTTTTCCGTCGAACTTTTTAGCCGTTTCGGAAACGAAAGAAAACAAATCTCCGTTAAACCCATGACTTTTACCCTTTTTGCCCTCGTTTGCGGCATATTCGCTGAAATCTCTCATTTTAGCACCCTCCTTTTTGTTCATTTATATTGTATGCCCGTCATATAATAAAAGTAACTTATAAAGGAGTGGTTATGGAACTTTTTCGCGTTTTATCCGATTTTTTGCTTAAAGCTTACGGGGCGGAGGAACTTTCTCCGATAATATCTTCTTTAGAAAAAAACGGATTCGATATAAAAAAAACCGTGTCAGACTTAAATCCGAACACGGTTTTACCCGTTCTGAAAAATATATTTTCGTCGCTATCTAAAGATACAAATAACGATATCGGCGATTATTCTCTGACAAAATGCTTCGGCGCTGCGCCCATTGCGGATTTCGCCGACGAAGAAATAGTTGCGCGCCTTAACGAATATCTCGGATAACCGTTACGCATTGCCGAGTATTTCAATAGCGCGGCTGACGGCAGCGGAAGACTCTACTCTGTTTGCAGAATCGGTGGTAGTTATCCCGACACCGTGTATACACGTTTGCCCGTCGGGCTGATAAATATACGCAGTTGTCAGCTTAAACGCGCCGCCCGTCACCAACGTATACGTGGTTTGCATTATCCCTTTGCCGTACGTGCTGTAATCGCCGCGCGCATCGTTATAAGTAAGAATCAACCTATCGTAAGAAAACTTTGCGCTTTTTTCTTCTTTTCCGTAATACGCAAGCGCCCCGATTAAACATTCCGAAGCCGACGCCGTATTGGCGTTTGCAAGAATACATAAATGCTTAACGTTATCGTAAAAATTGTTTTGCGACGTATAAAAATCGGCTTTATCTCCGTTTTTCTCTTTAGCCGTGGCAATAAGGCTTTTTTTCTTGCCGCCGTTATAAATAAGACAAGAGGCTATATCCGCAAGCGTAGTCATAAAACCGCCGCCGTTATTTCTGAGATCCAATATCAGCTTGGTTTTCCCTTTTTGGCGCATATAATCGAGGGCATAAGAAAATTCACGCGCGGCGTCGCCTTCAAATCCGTATAAAGTTATCATAGCGGTATCCGAGGCAAACGAAGAATTGCCACCCGAAACTACGCCGGGTTTAGTCTTTTCGCCGTGTTCCGAAACGAAATTAAGCTCCTCTGAATCATCAGCGTACGCCACGTAAGAAGAAATATAATATTCTTTTATAAGAATAAATTCTTTTTCGACAAACTCTCCCTCGCGAGTTACGCCGAAAGCTATTTCGGTATCGTCGGGCGCACTGCTTAAAAAGCTAAAAAGCTCTCCGTTATCCGAAAAAACTTTTTTTTCGCCATCGGGAAGCGTTTTCGCGTAAACGATAACGTCGCCCGATTTTATTCCCGCATTATATGCGGAAGAATTTCTTTGCACGTCATATACGGCGTTGCCTATTATTTCTCCCTTTTGATTTGAAAGAAAAGTTATGCCTATCCCTTTATAAATGCCTTGATCTTCTCTAAGAATTCTTTCGTATTCTTCTTTGCTGTAATATACGGCGTATTTATCGTCGCTTAAAACCGAACCCACTATAGCGCGCGCAACGGCGTCTTTATCGGCGTCTTCAACCGTAACGGAATATTTGTTTATAAGTTTTATTATTTCGTTTGCTTTACGAACGGAATCGTTGCAGCTTCCGACAAACAAGCCCGAAAAAAACAACAAAAACGCGCAAAAAAAAGCTACGTTAACAATCAAAACTCTGTTTAGCGATTTTTTTTCTTTATTCACGTTTACCGTACTTTCGGATAATTCTGTCTTTTCGGATTTTTCCGTAACTACGTTTTTTTCTATATCTTGATTTTTCATTTTTTTACCGTACGAGCTTTGCCAAAATAGTTATCAATCTAAAAATAACCGCGTCTGAAAATCTACGAATATTAAGCCCCGTAGCTTTTTCTATTTTATCCAATCTGTAAGTAAGCGTATTGCGGTGAAGATAAAGCTTACGCGAAGTTTCGCTGACGTTAAGGCTGTTTTCTAAAAACTCTTCGGCGGTATCCGTCATTTCGGAATCGTTGAAAATATCGCGAGCGGAAGAATCCATCAGCAACTCTAAATATTCGTTAAGCTTATACTTGGGCAAATCTTCTAACATTTTTATCAATATAAAATCTTTAAAAGAATGTACGCCGCCCCCCGTTTTAACCGAATTGCTCATTCTTTGCGCCGACGACGCCTGTGAAAACGAAGAGGATAAATCGGCAACCGTTTTTACCGAACCGCCTATAGAAAAACTTGTTTCTATACCCGTTTCTTCGTACACGGTACGGTGCAAAAACTCGGCGTATTCGGTAATAGAGCGGTATTCTCCGTCCGATTCGCCTGAAAATTTTATCAACACGCAATGCGTTTCGTCAAGCGTAAAAGCACAATCGTCGCCGTCGTCACCGTAAGCGGAAAGCACGTTAACAACGTCTTCGCATTTGCCTTGCGGCGCGGCAATAAGCATTGCGCAAACGTTTCTATCGGAAATAGCAAAACGGCGCATATATTTTTCTATCTGAAAATAACTAGCCTCGCCCAAAACCAACGATCTATAAAATTCTTCTTTAGAAAGGTTTCCGCCCTTGGTGAAAGCTTTTTCGGCTAATTCCGAAATAAGAAAAGCGTAGTTGCGTTCGGTTTTTCCCGCACCCTTTATTCTACCCGTATACCTTCTGTTTTTATACTTAAACTTGAAAAAAGTTTTATTAAGCCCCACGTCGGAAAACACGCCCGTAAAATCGGTAGGAACGGTTTCGCCCCGTTGCGCGTCGCCGTAAACGTACGCGCCGTTTTCATCGAAAACACACAAATCCACACCCGTGTTTTCAAGTATTTCACCTGCAAAAAGTCTTATATCGGTTTCCATATATCTCCCTTACGGCGTTATCGCAATCGTTGCGTAGCCGAGAACAAGCGACGCGGCGCATACGATCAGCAAAACGATAACGCTCTTTTTTACGTTCTTTTTATTTTTAAGCAATACCAAAATACCCAATCCGGCGTTAGCGGATAATCCGGCAAGCAAAGAAGAAAACCCCAACGCGCCGTTCACGTACGCCTGAGCTATAAAAATGGATGACGCGCAATTAGGTATAAGCCCGACCGATACCGCAACCAGCGGTTGAAAATAGGAATTAGCACCGAGAAACGAATAAAAATTATCTTCCCCGACGTAATATATCGCCGCGCCGAAAACTAAGTTAAGCGCTATTATAAACAAATCGGTTTTTACCGCATGAAAAAGAGGATGCAATAAGTATTTATCCCACGGCGCGGAATGACGTTCGCCGCATTCTATGCAATCGCCTTTTTCGGGACAAACGTGCGCTTCGTCTTTATTCTTAAATATAAAATTCACCGATTCTCCTACGATTACGGCATAAACAACCTTTATCGCGATAAAAAGCAATATTTTTTGTATCGCAACGCCCGAAGAAATAAGAACGATAAGCCCCTCGTCCGATGCGGCAAGAAAAGCCGCGACTAAAGTACCCGTTCTTATAAGCCCCTTATCGTAAAGCTTTGCGGAAGCAACCGCAAAACCACATTCGGGAACAGTTCCTATAAGGCTTGCCATTATCGGTGCGCCTGCGCCGGATAGCGCTTTTTCAATTTTTTCTTTGTTGCGCGCGTTTTCAATCAGCTCCATAAGCGCATAAATCAAAAACAAAAAAGGCAAAACTTTTAATCCGTCTTTAAGCGCGTCGTAAACGACTTCCCACATACCTTTATTTTACCATAAAAACGCAAAAAGCCAAACGTTTTTGTGCAATTTACACAACTTTTTTTCGTTAAAACGGCTTTTGAGCGTTGAACCCGACTTTTTTATCGACAAAAAAAGCGTTTAGCCGCTTTATTAAAACTGCTTTATTAAACCGCAAACTTAAAACAGCATTAAACTTTTATCGGATAAAAAAATCAGACTCCGCAAAAGGAATCTGATTTTATTTTTCATATAACGGCGTAATGCTAAAAGATATTTTTTTACAATCTTTATAGAAAACGCTTATTTATCGGAAAAAACTATTCGTCTTTTTTATCTTCGTCTGAAACGACTTCGATTGCTTCTTCCGCATTTTCGGCAACACCGCCGTTCTTTTTAGCGGCTTTTTTTGCCTCTTTAAGTCTTTTCTTTTCTAACTCTGCGTCAATCTTAGCTTGCTCTTCGGCAGCTTTTTTAGCTGCTTCTTCCGCTTTAATGCGCTCTTCTTCTTCGCGCTTAGCCTGCAACGCTTCTATTTCGGCTTTGTTGTCTTCGCTCTTGGCAAGAACGGTTATTTCGGTTTCTTTATCGAAGATATGGCAGTGCTCCATATCGAGGGCAAGCTTAACTTTGCCGCCTGCCTTAGTTTCGGAACGGCTGTCAACCTTAGCTACGAGGTTGCTTATATCGTCGGCAATGCTTAACTCTTCAGAGCTGTCCGCGGAAGCGGTTTTGCAGTAAATAAGAGTTTCCGAGCCGAGCGCTTCTACAACGTCTACCTTAACTTCTATAACCTGAGCGTTTTCGGCATTGATAGCCATTTCGCTATCGTGAATATCCTCGGGACGGATACCGAAAACAATTTCTCTATCCGTGTTAAGGTATTTATCGATATTGCAAATAAGCTTTGCCTTGTTTGCCGGAAGAACAACCTTATCTTGACCGAATTCTATGCAAACCTTATTCTTAGTGCCGACGAGTTTGCCGGTAAAGAAGTTCATTTGCGGAGTGCCTATAAAGCCCGCAACGAACTGATTGATAGGATAATCGTAAAGATTGATAGGCGTATCTACTTGTTGCATAAAGCCGTCTTTCATAACTACGATTCTCGTACCCATCGTCATAGCCTCTACCTGATCGTGAGTAACGTAGATAAAGGTGGTTGCAAGTCTGTTATGAAGCTTGGTTATTTCGGTTCTCATTTGAGAACGAAGCTTTGCGTCTAAGTTTGAAAGCGGTTCGTCTAAAAGGAAAACTTTAGGTTCACGAACGATTGCACGACCGAGCGCAACACGTTGTCTTTGACCGCCTGATAAAGCCTTGGGCTTTCTGGAAAGATATTGCTCTATACCGAGAATTCTAGCGGCTTCTTTAACTCTTTGATCGATTTGAGCTTTGGGCATTTTGCGAAGCTTTAAGCCGAAAGCCATATTTTCATAAACGGTCATGTGAGGATAAAGAGCATAGTTTTGGAAAACCATCGCTATATCTCTGTCTTTGGGAGCGACGTTGTTTACGAGAACGCCGTCAATGTATAATTCACCGGAAGAAATTTCTTCTAACCCGGCTATCATACGGAGAGTGGTTGATTTACCGCAGCCGGACGGACCGACGAAAACGATAAATTCTTTGTCCTCGATGTCAAGGTTGAAATCCGTAACGGCGGTTACGCCGGAAGGATAAACCTTGTAAATGTTTTTAAGATTAAGACTTGACATAATTTTCCTCCGCGTTCGAAAATTTGCGAACGATGTTTTTACAATATATATTATAGCTTTTTTAAAGCCTTTTTACAATAGGCTTTTTCAATAAATATTCTCCGTTTCTTTATACAACTTGCACAAAAAGTCAATCGAGTTCGTCTAGCGTAAGCTCGTAAGCGGGCGCAAATTCTTTTAGATAACACCCAACCGCCGGATTATCTGACGTTTTTAACTCTTTTTCGATAGTTGCTTTGGCTTTTTTGAATTCCGAATTCCCCGCTTTAACCTCTTCTACGCATTTTAGATAGGCGGCAAGCCTATCGGCAAGTTTAACTAAACGGTATTCCTCGCTCGAAACGTCGGGATTAACGTATTTTTCATATTCGTCTTTAAGGTCTTCGGGCAACATCGCAAGCAACCTATCGCACGCTTTTTTTTCTAAATCTTTATACGCGTCGCGAATTTCCGGATTGAAATATTTTATGGGCGTTGGCAAATCTCCCGTTATAACCTCTCCGACTTCGTGATACTGCGCAAGCAACACCGTTTTTTCTATATTAACGTTTTTGCCGAAGCGTTTATTTGAAATAACCGCCAAGGCGTGAGCGATAACCGCCACTTGCTGACTATGCTCCATTATGTTTTCTTCTTTTACCGAACGCATAAGCGACCAACGCTTAATATTTTTCATTCTGCTGACAAACGCAAAAAACTTATACATTATATAATACCCGTAAAATTTTTTCGGACGAAAAATTTCTTTACGCCCGTTTTTTTATTTTATCACAAAAAATCGCTTGACGCAAGAGGAATAAACGTATATAATAATAACATCAAAATTAAATATTCGCTATGGGTGCCGCAAAGGCTGAGATTATACCATTTGAATCCGCAAGATAATGCTTGAAGGAAAATGCAAATATATCGGTTTAACGCTTACGCGCCCCTTTATCGGGGCGCGTTTTTCATTAGAGTTTTTCTCTGATAACCTACGATAGCGAATAAAAGGAGTTTTTATGAAAGAATACGTACTCTCTCTCGGAAAAGACGGTCTTAAAGCCGCCTATTCTCTACTCTCGGAATTTGCGCTGTGGCTTACAATCTTTTTAGCGATAGCGCTTATCGCGACGCTAATAACGCTAAAGCTGAAAAAAGCGGACCTGACTAAGTTTAAATCTATTGCCCTAGGCGTGATAATCGGTTATGCAATTACGCTTACCGCGTGTATCTCTCTCTTTATGATTGCAAGACTTTACATAAAAGAAGAATTGGATAAAAACTATTATTTGGTTTTAGCTTTCTTGTTGATAACCCTGTTGTATGCGACGGCTGCGCTGATAACCGCCTTTACGGGCAAAAAAGCCTTTCGTCTTTGCAATATAGTCGGCGTTTCCTTAATCGGTTGCTATGCCGTAGCGCTTTTGTTCCTTTTACCAACGGTCGGCGAAGAATACAAACCGCTGTCGGTATCCGGTATGTACGTTTTTACGGCGTTGCTTGTTGCGGCAATCGTTTTTGCGTGCGTGTTTTGGGGCAAAGACACGGGAACGGCTACCCCGTCTAAATCCCTTTCGTTTGCCGGAGTTTGCATTGCCCTTTCCTTCGCGTTGTCTTACGTAAAGCTGTTTTCATTGCCTCAAGGCGGCTCGGTAACGCTTGCTTCTATGTTGCCGCTTATAGTTTACGCGTATATTTTCGGCGCGAGAAAAGGCTTGATTGCAGGCGTTGTTTACGGGCTGATGCAATGCCTGCAAAGTCCGCAAATATACCAACCTTTGCAAGTGCTTATAGACTATCCTATAGCTTTTGGCGCAATAGGACTTGCCGGAATAGCTAAAAAGGTTAATTTCTTAAAAACACCCCTTTCAAAATTCATATTCGGCGCGTCTATCGCTTGCCTGGGAAGATACCTGTCGCATTTTTTAAGCGGTTATTACGTATTCTCTTCTTGGGCGATGGAAGGCTATTCCGCGTTGGGTTGGAGCGTGGTTTACAACCTTTACGTTATAGCGGAACTCGCGATTATTTTAGTAGTAGGCTGCATTCTTTTCTCTTCTAAAGCGTTTAACGCCGAATTGCAAAGGATAAACCCTTCGGTTGCAGACGAATAACCGCCATAAGAATATACCCTTTACCCAACCCCGATTATAATACGAATTTTAACCGTTAAAAAACCAAATCGGTTACAAAAACAAGTTCGGTATCCCTGCCGAACTTGTTTTATTTTTTACCTATTCAAATCACCGTTTTACGCTGTTTTTAACGCTAAATATTATAAT
>CAZXOQ010000022.1:0-16255 GCA_964642415.1 uncultured Christensenella sp.
CGGCTAAGAAAGGTCGCGTTTCTCTCGGCAGCAAAGTTGACTTTACGGACGACGAAACGGGAGAGCTTTATACTTACGAGATTGTCGGCACAACCGAGTCAGACGTAGAATCGGGAAGAATTTCTAACGAATCGCCTATCGGCAACGCGTTGTTAGAGCATAAGGCGGGAGATAATATAAGAGTTGTCGTTCCGTCAGGCATTATGAATATAACCGTTAAAAAGGTTTACTAATTCAAAAAATTAAAAGAGAGAATAAAATGGAAGATAATATAATATCCGCACCGCAAACGGAAGCGGAACTCAGCGAAATATTGAAAATAAGAAGAGATAAGCTCGCCGCGCTTAAGGCTGCGGGCAAAAATCCTTACGAAAAAGTTAAATACGAAAGAACGGCGTTATCCGCCGACGTGAAAGAGAATTACGAAGAGTTTGAAAATAAAACGATAGGCATAGCAGGTCGTCTTATAAGCAAGCGCGTAATGGGCAAGGCTTCGTTTGCGGTTATTTTAGACGGCAAGGGAACGATACAGTCTTATCTTTCCGTCAACGAGTTGGGCGAAGATTACGCGGCGTTCAAAGAATACGATATCGGCGATATAATCGGCATAACGGGTTTCGTTTTCAAAACGCGTACGGGTGAAATATCCGTACACGCTAAAAGCATAGAATTGCTTTCAAAATCTTTATTGCCGCTTCCCGAAAAATATCACGGCTTAAAAGACGAAGATACGCGTTACCGTCAAAGAGAAGTCGATTTAATCGCCAATCCGGAGGTAAAAAAGACCTTTGTGGCTCGTTCTAAAATAATGACCGAAATAAGAAACTATCTTAACGGAATAGGTTATTTAGAGGTGGATACCCCCGTGCTTCAACCGTTAGAAATAGGTTCTGCCGCAAGACCGTTCAAAACCCATCATAACGCGTTAGATATGGATATGTATTTGCGCATAGAAACGGAATTGTATTTAAAAAGACTTATCGTCGGCGGGTTTGACAGAGTTTACGAAGTAGGCAGAATATTCCGTAACGAGGGAATGGACCGTTCGCATAATCCGGAATTTACTACGGTAGAGATGTATCAGGCGTACAGCGATTATTTTGAAATGATGGATCTTATAGAAGATATGTATAAAACCATCACGATTAACGTTTGCGGAACAGATAAGATAACCTATCAGGGCGTAGAAATCGATATGGGCAAAAAGTGGGAACGCCTCACTATGAAAGAAGCCGTTAAAAAATACGCCGGCGTAGATTACGACGATTGGAAAACCGATGAAGAAGCTAGAGCGGCAGCTAAAGCTCGCGGCGTAGAAGTAGAAGAGGGCGAAGAAGCAACCAAAGGTCACGTGCTTATAGCGTTTTTCGACGCGTTTGTAGAAGAAAAACTAATTCAACCCACGGTTATATACGATTATCCCGTAGAAAATTCTCCTCTTGCGAAAAGAAAACCGGACGATACTGCGTTTACTCAAAGATTCGAATACTTTATTTACGCGAGAGAAATGGGCAACGCGTTTTCGGAACTTAACGATCCGATCGATCAAAAAGAACGTTTCGTAAAACAGGTTGCCGAAAAAAGGGCTAAGGGCGGAAACGACGCTAAGGTTGACGAAGATTTCGTTACCGCGCTCGAATACGGACTTCCCCCGACGGGAGGATTGGGCTTCGGCGTGGATAGATTGGTTATGCTTTTAACCGATAGCGCTTCTATAAGGGACGTTATTCTTTTCCCGACGATGAAACCCGTAAAATAAGCCTAGGCTTTTAGGGGTAAATATGGATAATAAGCTTACAAAAAAAAGACTTTCGGACTTTTTGTCTTATGAATGGATTCTAGTTATTATCGCGGCGGTCGCGGCAATAATCGTTTGGGAGCTGGCATATACCGTTGCTTCCGTCAGACTTACCGTCGGGCAATCTTTTAAGTATTATTTTGACGAAAGCGTTTCTTCATTAGGCAACGATGATTTATACAATATGCTGTCAGACGGGGTTTTCAGTTACGACGTAAAGTCGTTGGATAGCGAAGCGCTTACGTCTTCGTACAACGTGTTGACTACGCGTCTTTCGGTATACGAGGGCGACGCTTTGTTTACCGATTATACCGAAAAAGAGGGCGGCTCGGTAAGAGCCAAAGAGATTATAGACGGTTACGGCTATAACTACGAAAGGCTGTTGTCCGACGCAAAAGAGTATCTTTCTAGCTTTTTGAAAGACGGTAAAACAAATCCGCTATCATACGAAGATTTAGACGAAGGTAAAATCGAAGCGCATTTTAACGAAAGAACTAAAAAGCGCGTATATAAAAACTCTCTTAAAGCGGGCGAAATTTCCGTTAAAGACGAAAAAGAAAGAATAAAAAGCCTTTGTACGGAGGTTGCCGATTTTGAACGCCTTTTGGCTTGCGAAACGGAAGGTTTGTTTTTTAGGTATACCAAATACGAGCAAACCGTGAAAGTTTCCGACGACGGAGATAACGGTTACGGTGGCGCTTACGATAAAGAAAAAAGCGAAGGCAGAGAAAACGCGATATACGGGCTTAACGTTAGCGCTCTTACGGGCGGCAAAAACAATATAACCAAATACGTTAAGCGCGCGGGCGAAGCGGACGCGTCTGAGATTACGTTAATTATATTCGATTTCAAGTCGGAGCAAGAAGACTTGCAGTACGAGGCGATTTCTTTTATCAACGCCATCGTAAGGGATTGCTCGAATATTTTATCGGTAACTACCGACGTATAATAAAACAAAAAAACTAATACGCCACGGAAAACCGCGGCGTTCGGACGATTTATGAAAGGAACGTTTATAACTTTCGAGGGCTGCGAAGGCGTAGGCAAATCCCGTCAAACGGAAATGCTTAAAGAGTATTTAGACGCGCGCGGCGTAAAATATTATTTCACTCGCGAACCGGGCGGTACGTCCGTTTCGGAAAAAATAAGGGAGCTTATTCTCGATAAAAACAATTCGGAAATGACCGACGAGTGCGAAGCATTGCTGTACGCGGCGGCTCGCGCGCAATTGCTTAAGCAGGTAGTTATGCCGCGGCTAGCAAAAGGCGAGCTTGTTTTATGCGACAGATTCGTAGATTCTTCTCTCGCGTATCAAGGTTATGCGCGCGGCTTGGGCACGGAATTCGTTAAAAGCATAAACGCATTCGCTTTTAACGGGTGTATGCCCGATTATACGGTATTTTTGAAGCTTCCGCCGGATATGGCTTTTAAGAGAAAAGGCGGCGTTGACGGTAACGACCGGTTAGAGCTTTCCGGCTTGGATTTTCACGAAAGGGTTTATCGCGGTTATCTAAAACTTGCCGAAGAATATCCTAAAAGATTTATCGTGATAGACGCTTCCGGCAGTAAAGAACAAACTCACGAAAAAATCATCGCGGAACTAAAAGAAAGAGGCGTGATAAAAGAGTAAACGGAGCGGCTGTATGTTGAATTTGCTTTCTTTGATTAAGGATACGAACGCATATAAAACGGTAAAAGCCGATAAAGAAAGCGGCAGGCTTTCGCACGCGTATCTTATTATATGTTCTGACGGCGAATATTTATCCGCCTATTTGAAGATATTTGCGAAGCTTTTTTTATGTAAGGAGAGCGAGCCTTGCGGCAATTGCCGAGCATGCAGACTTATAGAAGAAAAAAAACATCCTGACGCGGTGTTTTATCCTGTTTCGGGTGAAACGGTTACCGTTTCGGATATATCCGATTTGATAGAAAAAAGCAGTCTTAAACCGATAGAAGGCGATACGAAACTGTTCGTAATAGAAAACGGTGACAGTATGACGGCTTCCGCGCAGAACAAGCTGTTAAAAACGCTTGAAGAACCGCCGTCGGCAACGCACGTTATTATCGGCGCAAAAAGTGAATTTCCGCTGCTTTCTACCGTAAAATCGCGCGTGAAAAAGTTGGAGTTGCCGATTTTTTCCGATGAAAAGCTGTTTGCCGCGTTGCGTTCCGAATTGACCGACGAAGCTAAGCTTAAAAACGCGATATCTTGCGGCGACGGAACGGTCGGCTCGGTGACGAGCTTTTACTTCGGGGGCGGACTTGCCGAAACGGAAGAATTTGTACAATCGATGATAAACGGAATGTTATCCAGCAAAGACGTTTTAGATTATTCCGTTCGGTTAGACGCATTGCTTTCGGAGCTTGCCAAAGAATACAAATCCGCCGAAGTCGCAAAGGCAAGCGACGGTTCGGCTAAAGAAAAAGACGCCGCAAAGCGCAATTACGCAAACGCGGCGATAGAAAATTTTTTATCGGTAACGGAAGCGTATTTCAGAGATATGCTGTGCTATTGCGAGGGTAAAGAGAATCTCGTTTTCGATAAAGAGCGGCTTAACCGCGTAAAAAACGCAAAGGGCTATAACGCGGCAAGCCTTGTATACGCGCTAGATAAAATAAACGAGGCGCGAAAGAGAAAATATTTCAACGGCGGCGGCACGATGCTCAACGAGTGGCTGTTGTTTTCGATATTGGAGGGCAAACATAAATGGCAAAAGTAATAGGGGTTAAGTTTAAAAATACGGTAAAAACGTATTATTTTTCTCCCGCGAATGAAAACGAAAGTTATGCCGAAGACGACGGCGTTATCGTTGAAACCGCAAAGGGAATAGAATACGGCAAGGTGGTTTTCGGTGTGAAAGAAGTTTCCGACGCGGAGATTTCGCACCCGTTAAAGCCCGTACTCAGAAAAGCTACCGAAAAAGACGAAAAAACAGTAAAAGAAAACGAAGCGCGTATTCCCGAGGCAATGGAATACGCTAACGAGAAAATTCGCGAAGAGGGGTTAGAAATGAAGCTTATCGGCGCGGAATTTTCTTTCGACGGCAAAAAACTGTCCTTCTTTTTCTCGTCGGAAAAGAGGGTGGATTTCAGAGAGCTTGTTAAAACGCTTGCTTCGCATTTTCGCGCGCGCATAGAATTAAGGCAAGTCGGCATAAGGGACGAAACCAAAATTTTAGGCGGAATAGCGCCTTGCGGCAGAACGTGTTGCTGTTCTAGCTGTATGTCCGATTTCGGCAAAGTTACTATAAAAATGGCAAAAAATCAGGGCTTGCATTTAAATCCTGCAAAAATTTCAGGGTTATGCGGTAGGCTTATGTGTTGCTTAGAGTACGAAAACGATTATTATGCCGAAGTTTACGGCAAAATGCCCAAGGTCGGCGGAACGGTTAAAACGCCGGAAGGCGAAGGCACGGTCGTTTCTAACGATATGCTTAAACTTATTTCTAAAGTGAAAATCACTAAGGGTGACGGCAGCGAAGTATATAAAGATTTCCCCGTAGATCGGTTGGATTTTAAGCGTAAACAACAATCCGCCGAAGAAGAAGAGGAAGAACCTATACAAAATAAACCCGCTTGCCAAAACGACGGAGAAGCCGAAGCCCCCGCGCCCGTTAAAAAGAATAAAAAGAACAAAAAACATAAAAATGCGAAAAACCGCGAAAAGAGGGAAAACAAATTTTCGGATAACCCCTCGGCGGATAACAAAAATTCTTGACGTAAATATTACGTTAAGGGTTTACAAATCGCAACTATTGTGATACAATATAAAAAAGGGCTTTTAAAAAGCGCCTTTGTAATTAAAATCTTATAGGAGGTAGATTCCGATGGCATATAAAATCAGTGACGCTTGCATCTCTTGCGGAGCTTGCGCAGATACTTGTCCGGTTGGCGCGATCAGCCAAGGCGATACGCAGTATAATATCGATGCGGACGCTTGCATGAGCTGTGGCGCTTGCGCTGCGGGTTGCCCCGTAGAAGCTATATCCGAAGCAGAGTAAGAAATAGCAAAAAAACTAAGGCGCAGGCATTCTTGCGCCTTAATTTTTTAATCGGTAAATATTCTATTCGGAGGAAATATGATTGAAACGGAAGATTTAGGTGTTTCGGGGATAAAGGTTTTGCAAGATTGCGATTTGTACCGTTTTACGTCGGACGCGGTGTTGCTTGCTAAATTCGCCCGAGTTAAAGCAAACGATACCGTTGCCGATTTTTGTTCGGGATCGGGCGTCGTCGGCTTTTATCTTTACGGATTACAACCGCATTTGATAAAAAACGTTGTTTTTTTCGAGTTGCAACAACAGCTGTTCGACCTTTCCGTAAAAAGCATAGAACTAAACGGACTGTCGGATAAATTTTCAGCGGTTAACGCGCCGCTTCAGTCGTTAGATAAAATATATTACGGCAAGTTTTCGCTTATCGTGTGTAATCCGCCTTATATGGCAAACGGCACGGGCGCGCAAGACAAAGATTTATCGGTGGCAATTTGCAAAAGAGAAATAAAGCTTCCGCTAAAAGACTTATTATGCGCGATAGGCAAAGCGCTTAAATACGGGGGCAGAATAGCTATGGTTCACCGCGCCGACAGGCTTGTTGACGTTATTTGCGGTATGCGCGAGAACGGCATAGAACCTAAACGCCTTCAGTTTTGTTATGCCGAGGGCAAAGAGCCTTATTTGTTTATGATAGATGGCGTAAAAGGCGGCAAAAGCGGATTAAAGGTTCTTTCGCCGGTCAAAAATTGAAAGGAGATAAAGTATGCTGTATTTAGTGGCTACGCCGATCGGCAATTTAAAAGATATATCTTATCGCGCGGTAGAAATTCTTAAAGAGGTAGACGAAATCGCTTGCGAGGACACTAGGCACTCGGCTATTCTTTTAAATCATTACGGAATAAAAAAACCGCTGTTTGCTTACCATAAATTCAACGAGCGTGAAGAAAGCGAAAAAATCGCGGAAAAGCTTGAAAAAGGCAAAAACATAGCGGTTATTTCCGACGCGGGAATGCCCGTTATTTCAGACCCCGGCAACGTGCTTGTGCAAACCCTTATAGAAAGGGGGCTTGATTTTACCGTTATTCCCGGTGCGTGCGCGTGCGTATCGGCGTTGGTTCTTTCGGGTTTTCCCTCGGCAAGATTTTGTTTTATAGGGTTTTTGCCGCAAAAAAAGAGCGAGAGAGAAGAGCTTTTGCTGCGTTATAAAAATCTCGATATGCCGCTTATTTTTTATTCCGCCCCTCACGACGTTGCAAAAGATATCGCAACCATTGCCGAGGTTTTAGGTAACAGGCAGGCTGCAGCCGTTAAAGAAATAACCAAAATATACGAAAACGTAGAAAGATTTTATTTGAAAGACGGTCTAAACAAAGAACCCAAGGGAGAATACGTGCTTATCGTAGAGGGTAAACGCGCGGAAGATTTTTCCGAATTATCCGAAGAAGAACACGTAAAAAAATATCTTGCCGAGGGAATGGATAAAAAAGAGGCGATTAAACGCGTTGCAAAAGAGCGAGGCGTAAGCAAGTCTTCTTTATATAAATATACGATAGAAAGTTAAATAATAACGCGCTAAGGAGAAAATATGGAAACACCCATAATAGGTTATATTTCGCTTTATTACGCGATGATGTATTTTTTTATTTACGCCTTTTTAGGCTGGATAACCGAAGTTGTTTTCGCCACGCTTAAAACGGGCAAGTTCGTTAACCGAGGATTTTTAAACGGTCCCGTTTGTCCTATATACGGCGTTGGCATTGCCGCGTGCGTGCTGCTTCTTAATCCGATAGCCGATAAATGGTGGTTATTGATATTGGTCGGCGGCGCGCTAGCTACCTTTTTAGAACTTATAACGGGATTCGTTTTAGATAAGCTTTTTAAGACAAAATGGTGGGACTATTCTAAAGAGCCGTTTAATTTTAAGGGATACGTTTGTTTAAGATTTTCTATTTTATGGGGCATAGCGGTGCTGCTTGCTTTTAAAACGCTTGTGCCGCTTACGGATAAACTTATAGCGGCGATACCGTTCAAATGGTGGGGCGCTTCGCTGCTAGCCGTGTTATGGCTGATTTTAATCGTCGATTTGATTACCGTGACTAAACAGTTGAAACGCCTTAAAGAAAATCTTAACGAAATATCGGTTATTGCCGAGATTATTCACAAAGATTCCGACTTTATAGGCAAACGCGTTTCAGACGCAACGCTCGCGCTTTCCGCTAGGATAAAAAAAGTGTCGGATAAAATCGAAAAATCGCGTTTGGCAAAAGCTTTCCCCGTGCTTAAAAGAAAAAAAGAAGAGGTTGTTTCCGAATATGAGCAATCGCAAGACGGTGTTAATAAAGAATAAAAACTTTTTGACGACAAAAGCCGAAATCCGCTATGATTTTCGGCTTTTCTAGTTAAACGTAGGGTTTGCCGTTATATAGAATTTACGTAACGATATAACGTAAGAGTTTACGTTTTTACAGAGTAAACTTAAAAAATCTTGACGTAAGGTTTTTTAGTAATAACAACCGAAAATTTATATATAAAAACAATACCCTCGCCGATTGAATCGGAGAGGGTAAATTTATGCGCATATTATTTTATAACGTAATCTTTTCTTGTCCGCCCATAAACGGTCTTAATACTTCGGGAACGGTAATGCTGCCGTCGGCGTTTTGATATTGTTCTATTATCGCGGGGAATACTCTCGACGTGGCAAGTCCCGAACCGTTAAGCGTATGAACGTAACGGGTTTTACCGTTTTCGTCACGGTATTTGGTGTTGTTTCTTCTTGCCTGATAATCTCTCGCGTTAGAAACGGAGCTGACTTCTTTATATATACCCATAGAAGGAATCCAAACTTCTATATCGTACGTTCTTGCCATAGAAGCGGAGCAATCTCCGGCGGCAAGTTTGCTTATACGGAAGTGAAGACCTAGTTTTTCCATTAAAGAAGAGGCTTTGTTTACCAATTCTTCAAAAGCGGCGTCGCTTCCTTCTTGCGTGGTGTATTGTACCATTTCTACCTTATTGAACTGATGCCCGCGAATCATTCCGCGTTCTTCCGCGCGGTAAGAACCGGCTTCTTTTCTGAAGCAAGGCGTATAAGCGAAGAGCTTTGCAGGAAGCTTTGCGCGGTCTAAAATTTCACCCGAATAAAGGTTGACAAGCGCCGTTTCGGCAGTGGGAAGCATAAAACGATTTTTCTTTTTATCCTCGTCTACGTCAAGCCAATAAACCTCGTCGGAAAATTTGGGGAATTGCCCAGCGCCGAATCCGCAGTTGTATCCGAGTTGCAACGGGGGAAGAATAAATTCGTAACCGTCTTTTAAGTGTTCTGAAATAAAAAAGTTCAAAAGCGCCCACTCTAAACGCGCGCCTTCGCCGCGGTAAACCCAAAATCCGCCGCCGGAAAGCTTAACGCCGCGTGCATAATCGATTATGCCCAGCTTGTTGCACAAATCAACGTGGTTTTTAGGCTCAAAATCGAATTGCGGTTTTTCGCCTATAACTTTTATTACTTCGTTATTTTCCTTTTCGCCCTCTTTTAGATCTTCGTCGGGAATATTGGGCATAACGGCAAGCAAGTCGAAAACCTTTTGCTCTAATTCTTTTGCGCGAGCATCCCCTTCGGAAATTTTATCGCCAAGCGTTCTCATTTCCGCGAAAATGCCGTCAACGGGTTTACCTTCTTTTTTAAGCTTAGGTATTTCCGCCGATACTTTATTGCGTTCCGCTTTTAAAACTTCAACGTCTGAAATAACTTTTCTTCTTTGTTCGTCAAGTGCAAGCAGCGTATCGAAATCCGCATTGTAGCCTTTTTTTGCGAGAAGGGCTTTTATATGCTCTTTATCTTCTTGTATTCTTTTTAAGTCTAACATAAATTGACTCCGTGTTAAAATAATATATAAAATAATTATACCCGTATTTTAACAGAAAATCAATAAAAACGCCGCTAAAAAATCAAATTGAAAAACTTTTTTGCAAAACTTTTTGCCAAAAGGGTTATTTTCGTCGGTTAAAATTATCTTATCGTTAATAAAGCTTAAAATTAAGTTGACTTTTTTATATGAATCGTTAATAATATTATCGATAAAGCTTTTAAGGAGAGTATTATGGATAAAGCTTATTTAAACAGTTTTTTTAGAAATCTTACAACCGTTGTTCCGAAGTATAAAGAGATACCGGAATTTTTCCCCGACGGCAACTATTCGGGGATAAAAGCGATAACCTTTGACGGATTAAACATAGGCGATAAAAAAACTAAAGTGTTTGCTTATTTAGGTTTTCCTAAAGACTTAAAAAAGGGCGAAAAACGCAAAGCGATAGTTCTTGTTCACGGAGGCGGCGGACACGCATTTTTAACGTGGGTAAAAAAATGGAACGACTTAGGATATATTGCGATAGCGATGAATACTGTCGGCGGATTTCCGCTACTTAAAAACGCATGGAGGGCTGAAGCTCTTTCCGAAAGCGAATATACCAACGACTTGCAAGGCGTTTTTTATGAAGACGGATATACCGTAGTGCCTATGGATTATATGTCTACGCCGAACGCTTCGTTAGACAACCAAGCGTTTTATCACGCCGTGGCTAGCGTGATTCTTTCGACAAATATTTTATTCTCTATTAGCGAAGTAGATAAAACCAAAGTAGGCATAACGGGTATTTCTTGGGGCGGAGTATTGACCTCTACGGTATTGGGTTACGATGATAGATTTGCGTTTGCTATACCGATATACGGTTCGGCGTATTTAACGGAATCTTATTCAAAAATGTGGAAAGACGTTTACGCTCACGAAAACAATAAAAAACTATGGTCGATAGAAAACAACTTGCCAAACGGCAAAACGGCTATATTATGGCTTTGTTGGAACGACGATTGCTGTTTTTCTATAAACAGCAATTCAAAAAGTTATTTGCTTACCGCTAAATGCAACGAAAAAACCTTGCTGTCTATGGTGGATAAAATGGATCATTCTCACGTGGCGGGTTGGGCTCGGCAAGAAAGTTACGCGTATGCCGAATCTATTACGAGCGGCGGCTTTGCCTTAACTAAAATAGACGGCGAATATTCGGATAAGCACATAAATTTGCGTTTAACCGTTGACGAGCGCGTAGATAAAACCAAAATAAAAGCAAGATTGTTTTATATCGATAGCAAACCTACCTATTCTGTACATCTTAAACAAGGTCGCGTTGATCCATTAGATTTTATGGATCAAGAATGGCAAACGGCAGATCTTTATTGCGACGGCGATATAGTATCCGGCGAAGCGCCTAAAGAGGCTTTTGCCTATTACGTAGAAGTTTGCACCGAGCATAACGGTAACGATTATATAACGACAACGCCCGCAGTGAATTTTTAACCGTTTGGGTTTTTACGATATTTTTCTATAACTAAACTATAGGGCAAGGAAGAAGCTTTCCTTGCCCTATTGCTATAATCGATTTTTATAAAACGTAAAAAGTTCGACAAAAAGTATGTTGCAAAAAAACAAAAAGAAAAAAATTAACAAAATTTTGTGAGATAACGGCTTAATATATTTGCATAAACGGAAAAACAGTGTTAAAATATTTCATAAGGTGTTTTATGAAGGATAGATTGTTTCACTTAAAAGAATTTATCGATAAAAACGGCAAGGTTACCGTGCACGAATTAGAATGCGCTTTCCGCGGCGTGTCGTCTATGACTATCCGTCGCGATCTTATCAGATTAGAAGAGCAAAACGCAATTCTTCGCGTTCCGGGCGGCGCGGTGTCTATGGACTCCGTCGTTCGCGCTAAAGAGGCGGACGTTTCTAAACGTATAAACTATAACGCTAGCGAAAAACTCGAAATAGCCGAAAAAGCCGTCGCTTTGGTCGAACCGAAAAGCTGCGTGTTTATTGACGGCGGTTCTACTACAACCTATTTTGCAAGGGCTTTGCCGGACGATAATTTTTATATTTTAACTAACGCGATAATAATTGCCGAAACTATTTTAAGAAAAGAAAAACCGACGGTTGCGCTTTTAGGCGGCGATTTAAAAAAGAACAATTTTATCACCGTCGGCAAAACTTGTCACGATTTTATAGACAGCGTGAATATTCAAACGGCGGTAATGACCGCTACGGGGTATATTCGCGATACGGGCGATTTTACTTGCGGCAGCCAATCCGAGGCGGAGGTTAAACGTAAGGTTATAGAAAAAGCCGATTACGTGATAATGTTGATAGACAGTTCTAAGGTAAACAAAAAAACGCCGTACACTTTTGCAAGACTTACCGACGTAGACTGTATGGTTACCGATAAAAACTTTTCGCGCGATTTAAAGGCAAGTATAGAGGCGCAAGGTGTGCGCGTGGTGTGATAACGTTTATTTATTGACGTAAAAAGTCGTGCCGCCGTACGCAAAACGGAGGACGTACGTATGTTTTTTAAGAATTTAAGAAAGGATATCCGCGCTGCAAAGGCAAACGATCCCGCGGCAAGAAACAAGCTTGAAATTTTTCTTACCTATTCGGGTGTTAAGGCTCTTTCGTGGCATAGGTGGGCGCATTTCCTTTATAAAATAAAACTCAAATTGCTTGCCAGAATGACAAGTCAGTTTGCAAAGTTTTTAACGGGAATAGAAATTCATCCGGCAGCGAAAATCGCCGGCGGCGTGTTTATCGATCACGGTATGGGCGTCGTTATCGGCGAAACGGCTGAAATAGAAGAGGGCGTCGTTATCTATCAAGGCGTTACGCTCGGCGGTACGGGTAAAGAAAAAGGCAAGCGCCACCCTACGATAAAAAAAGGCGCGATGATAAGCGCCGGCGCGAAAATTTTAGGCGGGTTTACCGTTGGCGAATACGCTAAAATCGGAGCGGGTGCGGTGGTTCTTAAAGAAGTTCCGCCTTACGCTACCGTGGTCGGCGTTCCCGGTATGGTCGTTAGAATAAACGGCGAACGCGTAAACGATCTTCAACAAGAGAAAAGAGATCCGCTTCAAGAAGAAGTTTGCCATTTAAGAGATAAAATATTCGAATTAGAAGAGCTTGTAAAAAAGAATCTCGATCGCGATGAAAAAAACGCGGCGGAGGATTCTTTAGAGAAAGCGCATAGCAAAGAGGAGAAATAAACTATGAAGATATATAACACGCTTACGGGCAGAAAAGAAGAATTTTCTCCTATAGAAAGCGGAAAAGTTAAAATGTACGCGTGCGGCATTACCGTTTCGGGCGAAGCGCATATAGGGCACGCTTATCAAGCGCTTATTTATGACGTAATAAGAAAGTATTTAGAAAAAAAAGGGTATAACGTTGAATACGCTCGCAATTATACCGACGTTGACGATAAGATTATCGCCAAGTCTAACGAAACGGGTATTCCTTCCGATAAATACGCTGCCGATATGATAAAAAAAATCGACGCGGAAATGAGGCGTTTTCAAGTCGACGATCCGTCTTTATGGATAAAAGCTACCGATTGCATAGGCGATATAATAGATTTTATTTCGTCGCTTATAGCAAAAAATCACGCTTATTCGACTAAAAAGGGCGACGTGTATTTCGCAGTGGAAAGTTTCCCCGCTTACGGCAAGCTTTCGCATAGAAATTTAGAGGACGCTATGAACGGCGTTCGCGTAGAAAACGACGAGCAAAAGAACAATCCGCTCGACTTTGCGTTATGGAAATCCGCCAAAGAAGGCGAGCCTTATTGGGATTCGCCTTGGGGTAAAGGCAGACCGGGTTGGCATATAGAGTGTTCCGCAATGAACAGAAAGGCTTTCGGTGAACAAATCGATATTCACGGCGGCGGAAGAGATTTGATTTTCCCTCATCACGAAAACGAAATCGCCCAAACCGAAGCGCTTACGGGTAAACCGTTCGCTAAATATTGGATACACAACGGACTTATAAAGGTTAACGGTCAAAAGATGAGCAAGTCGCTAGGTAACAGTTTGTTGTTGTCCGATTTACTCGATAAATATTCTCCCGAAACGGTTAAGTTTGCATTGCTTTCTACCAATTATCGCGGAGATATAAACGTCACGAACGAGCTTTTCCCCGAAGCCGAAAAACATCTTTCGTCATTTTATGCAACCATAAAAGCCGTAGAAGACGCCGGTATCCCGATAACGGGCGAATACCCTGAAATTGACGAAAAATTTAACGCCGCTATGGACGATGACTTTAATACCGCGCTTGCCATAAGCGATTTGTTCGGATTTTTCAAAAAGATAAAATCGGAACTTACGTCAAACGCAGCGGTTGCGGGCGCAATGGTCGCTCAAATAAAAAAGACCTATTCACTGCTAGGATTGTTTAAGTCGGACGCGAAAAGCTTTTTGTCCGAAAAGAAAGCGGAGATTCCTCAAGAAATAATAGACCTTGCTGAAAAAATGCAAGAGGCAAGAAAAACTCGCGATTACGTCGCAGCCGACGCTTTCCGCGCCGAAATTAACGCCGCGGGATATAACGTTGCGATAAATAAAGAGGGATATACGCTTACACTCGCAAAATAATCGTATATCAAACGGTTTTAAGCGGAAAATTTTTCGTATAATATTAAAAAAATAAAAGGAACGTAGGTTCTTTTAACAAGGAATATACTATGTATAAAATAACATCTAAGCAACTGAGAGAAAAATGGATAAGTTTTTACGAATCGAAAGGGCATCTTAATATCGGCGCAGTGTCGCTTATCGGCGACGGAACTACCGGCGTTATGTTTAACGTTGCGGGTATGCAGCCGCTAATGCCTTATCTTCTCGGCAAACCGCATCCGTCGGGTAAAACCAGATTGTGCAACGTACAAGGTTGCGTGCGTACCGTAGATATCGATTCCGTCGGCGACGCTACGCATTTTACCTTTTTTGAAATGATGGGCAATTGGTCTTTAGGCGATTATTTCAAAAAAGAAAAAACTTCTTGGACGTTTGAATTGCTTACCGAAGTTTTCGGTTTCGATAAAGATAAGATTTGTTCTACCGTTTTCGAGGGGAACGAATCGGTTAAAAAAGACGACGAAACCGCCGAACTGTTAAAATCGTTAGGCATAAAACCCGAAAATATCTTTTATCTTCCCAAAAAAGACAATTGGTGGGAGTTAGAGGGAACTGTCGGCACTCCGTGCGGTCCGGATAACGAATGGTTTTATCCGAGAGAGGACGGCGCGGATTCTTCCGACTTTTTAACGGGCAACCGCTACGTTGAAATCGGCAACGACGTATATATGCAGTATAAAAAATGCGAAGGCGGCAAATACGAAGAGTTAGAACACAAAAACGTCGATACGGGTTTCGGACTCGATAGACTACTCGTATTTTTGAACGGGCTTGACGACGGATATAAAACCGATTTGTTTTCGCAATCTATTTCCTTTTTAGAAGAAGTTTCGGGTAAAAGCTATGACGGCGACGCCGACGATAGAAAGGCTATGCGTATAATTGCGGATCATACCAGAACGGCGGTTATGCTTATCGGTGACGCAAACGGAATTACTCCGTCTAATACGGGGGCGGGATATATTTTAAGAAGACTGCTGCGCAGAGCGGTTAGATATTGCAAAAAGCTCGGCATAGACGCTTTTGAAATGAAAAACGTTGCAAAAATATTTATTGAAAAGGTTTATGACGCGGCATATCCGCTTTTGCTTGAAAAAGAGGAGTATATTCTTGCCGAAATAGAAAAAGAAATTAAAAAATTTGAAGCGACTCTCGCTTCGGGTATAAAAGAATTTGAAAAAACCGTAACGGGCATTGAAAGAAAAAATTCGTTTATGTCGCAAAAAGACGCTTCTTATCTTCAGGAAACGGTTATATCGGGCAAAGCTGCGTTCAGACTTTACGATACTTACGGTTTCCCGCTAGAATTAACCGAAGAACTTGCGGCGGAACGCGGCTTTTCCGTCGATAAAGAGGGATTCGAAGAGGCATTCAAAGCCCACCAAGAACTGTCTAAAGCTCAGGCTGCGTCCGCAAAAGGCGGTCTTACGGAAAGAAACGAAATTACTACCAAATATCATACCGCTACGCATATAATGCTTGCGGGACTCCGTAAAATGTTCGGTGAAAAAACCGAGCAAAAGGGATCTAATATTAACGAAGAGCGCCTCCGTTTCGACTTTAACTGCGATCATAAAATGGCCGAAGAAGAACTTAAAGAACTTGAAAAATTCGTCAACGACGCTATTTCCGCTAAAATAGACGTCGTAAGAACGGAAGTTGCGTATAAAGACGCCGTTAAAGAGGGCGCTTACGGCGTGTTCCATGCGGATTCCGACGAACAAATAGTTTCGGTTTATACAATAGGTTCCGTAGATAAGCAAATTTGCGGCGGTCCGCATGTTAAAAACACCGAAGAACTCGGAAAATTCAGAATCGTTAAAGAAGAAAGTTCTTCTTCCGGCGTAAGAAGAATTAAAGCCGTATTAGAATAAAATTAAAACTACGTAAAAGATGGGTTTAGTTAGGGATTTTTCTAATTTGCATCTTAAGAGGTAAAAAAAA
>CAZXOQ010000023.1:0-16100 GCA_964642415.1 uncultured Christensenella sp.
ATATTATTAATATAAAAGATAAGGATGGTATAACCAACATGAAGATTACGGACGTGAGAGTACGCATCGTAAAAAGGGAAGACAGTAAACTAAAAGCCGTTGCATCGGTCACTTTTGACGGCTGCTTCGTTGTTCACGACATCAAAGTTATCGACGGCAACGAAGGATTTTTTATCGCTATGCCGAGCAGAAAAACGACCGACGGCGAATATAAAGACGTTGCTCATCCCATAAAAACGGAAACGAGAGAAGACCTTATTCGTTCTATTCTCGCCGCGTATGAAGAGGAAAAAAGCAAGGAATCGGTTTAATCGATATTCAAAATAATATCGCAAAGTGATAAAGCCGCAAAAAAACGGTTGTTTTTTTGCGGCTTTTTTCTTGCCTTTTTATACCGAAAATACGCTTTATATTTTACTTTATCCCCTATTTTTGGCTTTTACGTTAACCGAAACAATCCCCGATATCGCACCCACGATAAGCCCGAAAGCTGCGTCTGCCCAAAATTCGGTAACCGAAAGACCACCGCTTATCAACGTAAAAATCAAATATATAACCACGGTAAAAAGCACGCCGACGACAGCGCCTCTGGCTAAACCGTTGCTTTCTTTTAGGGCAAAAAAGCAACCGCAAAACACGGCTATCGCCTTTATAAATTGGTTTACCGCTTTAACGGCGGTTGACGGAAGAGTTGCTACCTTAACTATAAAAGCAAAAACCAAAATACCCGTCAACGCGGCTACGGTAGCTATTGCCACTGCTTTTATCACGGAAGCGAAAAACAATTTTACAGACATAAAAAAACCTCGCGTTTCTTTATACTTAAAGAATATGCAAGGTTTTTAAATTATATAACCGTTAAAAATTATTCGGCTTTGTCGCTATTTTCCGTTTCTTTATTTTCAACCGTTTCTGTTTTTTCTTCGGGTTGCTCGGCTATAGCGGCGGCTTCAGCCTTTTCTTCAGCATTTTTTTCCGTTTTCTCCGCGGGGGCGGCTACGGCGTTGCCTTGTGCGGGCGCGGTTTGATATATAGCGCCTTTATCGAATTTAACGTAAGACTTGTTATCGTCAGCCCCCGTTTCTAAAACGAAGGTATTTTCCGCGTCGTTAATAGCGTAAACAAATCCGCAAATTCCGCCGATAGTTTTAACTCTATCGCCTATTTTAAGCTGATTGACCATATCTTGCGCTTGTTTTTGCTTCTTTTTATTGGAAACCGAACTGAAAATAAACATACCTACGATAACCACCAACATAACCACGATAAGGATTATGCTTCCGGGATTAGACGTATTTCCGTTCGTTTCGCCTTCTAATAAATTATAAAGCATACTGTGTTTTCTCCTAAATATTTATTTTTATATATTCTATACGATTTTAACGAAATAGGCAAGCGATTTGCGCATTAAAAATTTTTTCGACTTATTCCGTCAATCGATTATCTTAAAAGCAAAACGCAACTTACTCGTTAAAACTTAGTCGGATCGGGATATGTTTTGCCCGTTTTTGCATAAAATTCTTCGGCAAACTTAGTAAATCTGTCCTCTAAAATAGCTTCTCTGATTTCTCGCATAAGCTTATTTAAGTAGGTGATATTATGCAAACTTATCATCATTCCGCCCATCATTTCGCCCGCGTTTATCATATGCCGCAAATACGCCTTGGTATAGTTTTTGCACGCGTAACAATCACATTCTTCGTCTAATACGGAAAAATCCTCTTTATACGCGCCGTTTCTAACGACAACCTTACCCGAAGAAGTAAGCGCCGTACCGTTTCTGCCGATACGGGTAGCCAAAACGCAATCGAACATATCTATTCCTCTGCGAACACCCTCTACCAAACAATCGGGGCTGCCAACACCCATAAGATATCTGGGCACGTCGGTCGGATAATACGGAAGCATCTCGTCCATTATTTCGTACATAAGTTTTTTCGGTTCGCCAACCGATAAACCGCCTATACCCACGCCGTATTTTACGTAAGGCAACGTTGCCTTAAGACTTTCTAACCGCAAATCCTTAAACATATTGCCTTGCACTATCGGGAAAAGCGCTTGATCGGGATTTTTGTGATAGTTATAACATCTGTCTAACCATTTTAACGTTCTTTCCATCGCCTTTTTAGACTGATCGTAAGTTGCGCCGTAAGGCGAGCATTGGTCAAACGCCATCATAATATCCGCGCCGAGGTTGTTTTCTATCTCCATAGCTTTTTCCGGAGTAAAGAAATGCAAACTTCCGTCTATATGCGAATTAAAATACACACCATCGTCGGTTATCTTATTAAGTTTTGCAAGCGAAAAAACCTGAAAACCGCCGCTATCAGTAAGTATTGGCTTATCCCACGCCATAAACTTATGCAATCCTCCGGCTTTTTTTACGGTTTCGTCCCCGGGGCGCATATGCAAGTGATAGGTGTTTGAAAGAATAATTTGAGATTTAGCTTCTTTCAAATCTCTCGGCATAACCCCTTTTACGGTAGCTTGCGTACCCACGGGCATATACGTGGGCGTTAAAATATCGCCGTGCGGAGTGTGAAGGATTCCCGCTCTCGCACCGGTTTTTTTATCTTGTTTTATAGTTTCGTAATAGAATTTTTCCATAATAACCAATTTGTTTTTAATATTTTTTCGCCGCTAGCAATAAATAAACACTAAACGAAAAACGGTTTTTTCTCCGTCGTTGCGCGCAAAACGCGCCCCCTTGACTTTTCTGCGGATATCACCCTGCTAACGCTTGTAACGCCGTAGTTTGGCGGTTATAAAATAAACATAGCGTCACCGAAAGAAAAAAACCTATACCGCTCTTTTACCGCGGTATTATAAATTTCTAATATCTTCTCTCTTCCCGTCATTGACGCAACCAACATAACAAGCGTTGACTTAGGCAAATGAAAGTTGGTTATAAGAGAGTCTACGCACTTAAACTTATACGGAGGGTAAATAAAGATTTCGGTATTGCCCTTTTGGGCTTTGACAAAGCCCTTTTCATCGGCAACGCTTTCTAACGTTCTCACCGAAGTAGTGCCGACGGCAATAACCCTTCTGCCCTCTTTTTTAGCGAGGTTTATCCTCTCGGCGGAATGTTCCGATATCTCGTAATATTCTGAATGCATATGGTGATTTGAAACGTCGTCCGACTTAACCGGCCTAAACGTGCCTAATCCCACGTGCAAAAGCACGTCTACGATTTCTACACCCTTTGCGGTAAGCTTATCAATAAGTTCGTCCGTAAAGTGCAATCCCGCCGTAGGCGCGGCTGCCGAGCCGTCACGCTTAGCGTAAACGGTTTGATAACGCGTTTGATCTTCTAACTTTTGCGTAATGTACGGCGGAAGAGGCATCTCTCCGACGCGAGAAATAACGTCCTCGAACACTCCGTCGTAATAAAAACGCATTATTCTGCTACCCGCGTCAGAATCTATACCGGCAACCTCCGCTTTAAGTTCTTCCGATACGGTAAGCATCGTTCCTATTTTTGCCTTTTTGCCCGGTTTAACAAGCACCTCCCAAAGGTCTAGTTCTAAGCGTTTTAGCAAAAGTATTTCTACCTTACCGCCGTTTTGGGTATAGCCGAACATACGCGCGGGCAAAACCTTGGTGTTGTTTCTAACTAGCACGTCGCCTTTTTGCAATATATCCGCAATATCGTAAAAACGTTTATGTTCTATTTTATCGTTTTTTCTATCGTAAACAAGCAAGCGCGACGCGTCACGCGGTTCGATAGGCGTTTGAGCTATAAGCTCTTCGGGTAAATAATAATCAAAATCACTGGTTTTCATCTTCGTTTCCGTTTTCGTAAAAAGCCAAAGCCTCGGCTTTTGCTTTAGGCATTTTCAATCCTATATGTTCGTAACCTTTTTTAAGCAAAATTCTGCCTCTGGGCGTTCTTGCGATAAAGCCCAACTGCAATAAATAAGGTTCGTAAACGTCTTCTATCGTGCCGGCGTCTTCGTTAATGGTTGCGGCAACCGTATCTAAGCCGCATGGTCCGCCGCCGAATTTTTCCGCCATGGCTTTTAATAATCTTATATCTATAAAATCAAGACCCAACTCGTCAATTTCAAGTAATTTAAGTGCGTTTTTCGCGTCGGATAACGTAATCGAATCGTGATCTTTTACGACGGAATAATCGCGCACGCGCTTTAAAAGGCGGTTCGCTATTCTCGGAGTGCCGCGGCTGCGCCTTGCAATTTCAGTTGCGGCAAGCGGTTCTATTTTAACCTCTAACATATCGGCAGCGCGCGATACTATTTCGGCAAGCTCGGCTTCCGCATAAGTTTCTAACCGACAAATAAGCCCGAATCTATCCCTTAGCGGAGAGGATAACATCCCCGCGCGCGTAGTTGCGCCTATCAGCGTAAATTTCGGCAACGGAAGCTGTACGTTTTTTGCAGACGGACCTTTGCCGATTATAAAATCTAGCGTATAATCTTCCATCGCGGGATACAGTATTTCTTCTACGTTATGGTTAAGACGGTGAATTTCGTCTATAAACAACACGTCCCTTTCGTTAAGATTTGTAAGAATCGCCGCAAGATCGCCCGACCTTTCTATCGCAGGACCGCTGGTAACTTTAAGTTGCGTGCCCATTTCGTTAGCGATAATATGCGCGAGCGTTGTTTTGCCAAGACCAGCCGGTCCGTAAAGCAAAACGTGGTCTAACGCGTCGTTGCGTTTTTTTGCCGCCGCCATAGAAATAGCTATATTGTTTTTAACCTTTTCTTGCCCAACGTATCCGTCCATAGACTTAGGGCGCAAAACGTTTTCTATTTCGCTTTCGGTTTCGGCGCAAGTGCTTGTAACAAGTCTTTCTTCTTCCATTTGGTCACCTATTTTATATTTTTCAAAGCGTATGATATAAGTTTTTCAAGTTGAGAAATCCCCTCCGCCTTTGCCGCGGCGACGGCTTTTTCGCTTTCACCGCGAGAAAACCCTAAACTTATAAGCGCAAGCACGGCGTCCTCTTCTTCAGAAGAGAAAGTGGGTATAGAAACAGCGGAATCGGAAGCGGAAACGCTTATTCCGTCAACCTTATCGCGAAGCTCTAATATAATGCGTTCCGCGGTTTTTTTACCCAAACCTTTTACCGTAGATAAACCCTTTACGTCACCCGAGGCGATTTTTACGGCAAGGTCTTTAGCGCTCATTTCGGAAAGAACGCTTATGCCCATCTTTGGCCCTACGCCCGAAACGGAAATAAGCTTTAAAAACATCTTTTTTTCTTCTATGCCGTCAAACCCGAAAAGCGAAACGCCGTCTTCTTTAACCGAAGTATAAACGTATACTTCGCCGCCGTTTGACGAAAGAAGTTTGGCGTAAACGGAAGCCGAACAGGTTATTTCATAACCTACGCCGCCGTTTTCCAACAAAACCACGCCGTCTTCCGCGTTAAGCAATTTACCTTTTAAATATCCGATCATAATACCACCTTTACGCGAATTTAAAGTTTAAACAATCCGCCGAGTTTATTGGTTTGCGCGTGACAAAGCGCCACCGCCAACGCGTCGGCGGCGTCGTCCGGCTTGGGTATTGCTTTAAGCCCCAAAAGAGTTTTTACCATTTGCTGAATTTGATTTTTTTCCGCCCTGCCGTAACCCGTTAGCGCTTGTTTTATTTGCAACGGCGTATACTCGAAAATCTTACCGCATTCTTTTATCGCCGTAAGAAGCGTTACCCCTCTGGAATGAGCAACCGCGATACCCGTTTTTACGTTTTTTGCAAAAAACAGTTCTTCTATCGCGATTTCATCCGGCTTAAATTTTTCTATTATTTGCCTTACGCCCTTTTCTATCATAACCAATCTATCGGGCAAGCTTTTATCTTTCGGCGTAAGAACAACGCCGTAATCAACCATTTCGGGTTTTCTTTTTACGTCCTTTCTTATCACGCCGTAGCCTAGCGTGGCAAGTCCCGGATCGAATCCTACGATTATCATACGTTATATTGTACTTTAATCGGACGAAAAAGTCAATAAAAAGCGCTACGCGCAAGCAAAAAAACGCGCGCGTAGTCTAAACTTTGAATAATTAATCCTTTTTCAGTAATTTACCGCCGCCCCTACAAGAAGATAAGGCATACCTCCGTTACCCGATTTGATACATTCTTCCGTTTCTCCCGTTTTAAGCGCTACGCTCTTAAAAGAATCGGTCGGCTCGGTTATATACGTATTTTCACCTCTTATAAAAACAAAGATAACGTCGCCCTCTTCGATTTCGCGCGTTAAACGGTTGTCCGATATAACCGAAAAAACCGACGTGCCGAATTTTGCGGCAACGCTTACAACGCAATCGCCGCTTTTTACTCTATAAAAAAACTTTCTCATACGCATATTATATTTAGCGGCTTATCCGAATAGAATTTTAAAAAGCTTATAAGGCGGAATGACTTTTGAGAAAATTATTCAAGACGGTTGCAATCGTTACCGTTTTTTCCGTTTGCGAAAAATTTTTGGGGTTTATATATCGTATTTATTTATCTAGGGCTATCGGCGCGGAAGGCGTAGGCATTTATCAAATCGCGCTGTCGGTTTTTGCGTTTATTTTAATCGCAAGCTGTTCCGGTACGCCGATAACCGTTTCTAGATTAATGACTAAATACAAATCGGAAGGAAAAAACGAAGACGCTAAAAAACTTATCACCGCGGGGCTGGCTTCTACCCTTTTTATCGTTACGCCCGTTTGCCTGTTCTTTTTGATTTTCGGAAAAAACTTTTCTTTTTTGTTTGCAGACGAAAGATGCGCGGACGTTTTTTTGCTTTTATTGCCGGGACTAATCTTTACCTCTTTATATTCCGTGCTTCGCGGAGTATTTTGGGGCAACAAAGATTTTATGCCATACAGCGTTACGGAACTTTTAGAAGAACTGTGTATGATCGTAACGGGCATATTGCTGATAAACAAAGCGACAAGCGCTTACGACGGTGCAATGCGAGCCGGCGCAGCCGTTCTTATTTCTTACGTGTTTTCTTTTTCGATTGCCACGGCAGTGTTTTTTATCAGAAAAAACAAACTAAAAAACCCCAAATCGCAGTTTAAGCCTTTGCTTTCGTGCGCAGCGCCCGTCACGGCAATGCGCACGGTAACTTCGCTATCGGCATCGCTCGTATCGGTGATTTTACCGACGCAACTGATAAAATCGGGATGTTCTAGTTCCGAAGCGCTTATTTTATACGGGGCGACGCTCGGTCAGGCAATGCCCATACTTTCTATTCCCACAACGCTTATAAGCTCGTTTATAATAGTGCTCGTTCCCGAAATATCGGAAAGCTTTTACGGCAAGAAAAATGCCGCGCTAAAAAACGACGTAGAAAAAGCGGTGAAGTTCACCGCTCTTTTAACTCTTTTATTCGTGCCCGTATTCACCGTATGCGGAGAAGAAACAGGGGTTTTGCTTTTTGACAGTTCGGAATGCGGAAGCTTTCTTTCTTCTTCGGCATTTTTAATGGTTTTTATGGGGATTTCTTCGGTATCGACAAGTATCCTCAATTCCGTCGGCGCGGAAAACGAAACGCTTCTCGTAAACGCTTTAGGCGGCGCGTTTATGCTTGTTTCCGTTTGGCTGTTGCCTAAATATATCGGAATAAACGCTCTTCTTATCGGGTTATCTTTCACGTACGTTTTGACGGCAATAGTCAATCTTTTCCTTATAAAAAAGAAATGCCCGTTAAAGCCGAGCTATTTCCGTTCGTTATTTAAAGCATGCCTTGCGATTTTACCCTCCGTATTATTGGGCGCGATGCTGAAAAAACTTATCCTTCCCTATTTGGGTATATTTTTCACCCTATTATCGTGCGGAATTATTCTTAGCGTTTTCACTTTGCTCTCTTACGCTTGTTTCGGTCTTATAGACGTAAGCGTGATAAAAAAATCTTTATGCCGCCGTCCAAAAAGCAAAACCGCAGTTAAATCTACCTTTTGATTATAAAAGCTTTTACTCTTCTGTCTTTGGTTTTTCGACTACGTTAAATTTATCTTTAGGCAATATCCTAGGCATCGCAGCAACGAGAAGCACGCTTATAGCCGCGTTGACGGCAACGCTTAACAGCTTTATCGGGAGCAAACTTAAAAGGCTTTTAAAACTCATAGAATACATAAGCGACAGCCCCAACGTATTTACGAAAAAAGAAGATATTACAAACGATATCGCATAAGATATCGCGGTTTTTACGTAATCGTTACCTTTATTTACAGTAAAAACGATTCCGGGGATAAGCCCCCATAATCCCGAACCAATGCCGATTATCGGATTATACGCGCCGAACGGCGCGACGATACCGCAAATCAAATCACCGATAAAAGACGCGGCAAAGCCTAAACCGCCGCCCAAAAGATAGCCCGAAATAAAGCCCACCGTTGCAACGAGCGAAATTTGAAGCGCGTCGCTTACCTTAACGGTAAAATAGTTGGCGGCAAAAGACAAAGCGGCAAAAACAGCTGTATAAACAAGCCTTTGCGTTTTTGAAAGATTATTGCGCGAAGGCTGTTTTCTTAAAACATAAAACAACAGCATGCCGATAAAAAACAAAGCTAAAATAAGATAATAATACCACTTGGAAAGGAAGTTTCCGAAAATGCTTCCGAAATCGAAAGGCTCAGCCTTTAACAAAAGATAAAACATACAAAAAAAGTCTCCTTATAAAACTTAAGAGAGACCGATAATATTTTGCGCAAACGTAAAAGCTTGCGCGCGATAATAGCGGACGCGCAAAGACACCGCAAGATAAAATCTTTTCGTTTGCAAACAACATCCCGTTTTGCAACACTTAACGCGCCTTTGCTACTCTATATAATTATGTTATCACTTACAATGCAAACTTGTCAAGCGGATAAAAAAATAATATGATTTTTTTGCAACCTCATCGGGGCATATTTTTTATTTTTCTTCTCACACTACCGCTATGACGGTTATTTTTATCAGAACGCTGATAACCTTTGTCGCGCTTGTGATCGTAATGCGACTTATGGGTAAACGGCAAATAGGCGAAATGCAACCCTTTGAATTTATAGTTACGCTTATAATAGCGGATTTAGCGTGCGTCCCGATGGCGGACGTATCTATACCGCTTGTTTACGGATTGGTTGCTGTTTTCACTTTGTTTATTTTGCACCAACTTTTGTCTTTATTAGAGCGCTGCGGAGATACTTTTAAGCGCGTTATATCGGGCAAACCCAGCGTTGTCATAAATAAAAACGGCGTTGATTTTAACGAACTCAAACGAAACAATATGGACGTAGAAGACCTAATAGAAGCGATGCGTTCGGCAGGTTTTTTTTCGCTTGACGACGTAGATTACGCTCTTTTCGAATCGAACGGCAAACTTTCAGCCTTACAATCGGAAAAAAGCGAAAAAGGCAAATCTTTGCCCGTGCTTATAGTAAACGAAGGCAAAACCGTTCGCCGCAATCTTTCTATTATATCCTCTGACGAAAAAAGCTTAAACGACTTTTTATCCGAACACGGCATAAAAGAAAAATCGGTTGAAGTTATGACGATAGACGGCGACGGCAGAGCGTACTTAAAAAGCAAAGGGGAAAAATTTAAAATACTTAAATTTCCGTTAAAGGAGGAGGTTAAATGGTAAAAACGCTTATATCCGCAATAACCGTTGCCGTTCTTCTAGTTTGCGGCGCGTTGTACGAAGCAAACTTTACATCTCGCCAATTTGAAGAAATGAGCGTAATAACCGAAGCGTTATACGAAAAAACCGAAAACGAAACCGCCGTAGAAGAGGACGTTTACGCCGTTCAAAAAAGCTGGGTAAACAAAAAGAAGTATTTGCACGTATTTATTCCGCATAACGAAATAAAAGAAATAGACCTATGGCTTGCCGAAGCCGTTAAGCTTGTAAAAGCAAAAAAGTGGGAAGACGCGCTTTCTAAAATAGAAGTATTAAAAGAACTTTTAGAGCAAATTCCCAAGACCTTTGCCCTATCTATCGAAAACGTTTTTTAACGCATATAACGATATAACCTTGACAATAGAGTTTTTTAATGATAAAATCATTTTAATAAAAGGAGAACTTGCGTATGAAAGGTTTTAAAAACGTTAACGTTTACGTTGAAAACGAGGGAATAATAAAACGCGACGTAGCCGTAGAAAACGGCAAAATAGCCGAAATAGGTATAAATCTCGATATAACGGAAGCTTTTCCGTACGGAAAAGACTGCGTGGTTTTGCCGGGATTTATAGACGAACACATTCACGGGGCTAACGGCGCCGACGCGATGGACGGAACGAACGAAGCGCTTTCCGCGATTTCCGAAGCCATAGCCGCCGAGGGAACTACCTCTTATCTTGCGACCACAATGACTCAAAGCGAACAAAATATAAAATCGGCGCTTTCCGCCGTGAAAAATTATCGCGAGAAAAACGACGATTGCGGCGCAAGACTTATCGGCGTTCATTTAGAAGGTCCGTTTATTTCTGAAAAACACGTCGGGGCTCAGCCTTTAACCTATCTTTCCGAACCTAAAACAGACCTTTTCGACGAATATTATAAAGCAAGCGGCAACAGCATAAAAATCGTTACTTTAGCGCCGGAAGAACCTAATGCAAAACTTCTAATAACCGATTTGATAAAAAAAGGCGTTCACCCGTCAGCCGGTCATACCGACGCCGGATATAACGACGTAAAATCCGCAATGGATATCGGGCTTGACTGCGTAACCCACACGTATAATGCCCAGCGCGGCGTTCATCACAGAGAAATAGGCACGGTCGGCGCGGCGTTGTTAGAGGACGAATTGTATGCGGAAGCTATTTGCGACCTAGTTCATCTTTCCGCCCCCGCGGTAAAATTGCTTATAAAAAACAAACCGAAAGACAAGCTTATTTTAATAACCGATTCTATGCGCGCTAAATATTTGCCCGACGGAGAAAGCGAACTCGGCGGACAAAAAGTTTTGGTAAAAAACGGTGAAGCCCGTCTTGAAAACGGCGCGCTTGCGGGTAGTATTCTTAAAATGAACGACGCGATAAAAAATCTCGTGCTTAAACTCGGCGTTCCCTTTACCGACGCCGTAGACTACGCCTCGGCTAACCCTGCAAAGCACTTAAATATGTTTAATGAAATAGGCTCTATAAAAAAAGGAAAGCGCGCCGACTTTTGCGTGCTTTCGGAGGAATTTGACGTAATGCTTACCGTACGCGACGGAAAAGTAATTTATAAAAAATAAAACCGACTAATCGGCAAAAGCGCGGGTGAAAGAAAATCCTTTCGCCCGCGCTTTCGTTTTATACGATAAGCATTTGATATTCGTTATTCTTTTCGTTTGCGGCTAAATTATAAAGATCGTTTGCAAGCGTATCTAAAGCAAAACAGTTTGCAGCCGTCTTTTTAAGCGCTTCCGCGTCGCTTTTTCTCGTTATTATCGGAATATCGCTCTTTTCCGCCAAAAGCGAAATAATCTCTTTCGCGTCGGAATTTACCGCAAGAACCTTAGCGTAAAGGCGCGCGTCTAAACATTCTTTTACAAAGTCGTCCGTCACCCCTAACGTATTTGCCGTAAGTATTCTGCGAACGCGCGTAGAAGGATAGCGCTTTGTAGACACCCTTTCTACAAGTTCGTCTACCGTTCTGTTTTCTTTGCAAAGTGCTTTTATTCTGTTTTCAAGCCCCTCGGTACAATCGGGCGTTAAAGCAAGCTTTTCGGCGGAAGAAGTTATCACGTTAGACATTATGATTTTATCGAACGCAAAAGGATAATCGTTAAGCTCTTTATAAACGAAAGGCGGCAAATTCTTTTTTATCTTTTTATATTGCGCGGCTTTTAACGCGATTCTTATACTGGAAGCGCTTGTTATTCCCTTTTTTAGCGAAGTATCGTTATGGTTGCTTCCCTCTCTCAAAAACGGGTAAATCTCTATTTTGCTATTCGCTTTCAATAACGCTTTGGCGTATTCTAGTCCGAGAATGTTATTCGGCGCGGAAATAAGCGACTCGTCAAGCTTCTCGCTTTCCAAAGACTTCAGCGCAAGGAATTTCGCCTTGGCTAAAGAAACGCCCTCGCCTAGCTGTTCTTTCAGCGCTTTTTTAAATTCTTTGCTCTCGTCGTTCATAGCGCACGCTAACGTTAAAAATTTATCTTTATCAGCCGTTTCCGCCCCGAAGCACAATCCGTCGGCAACGTTTAAGTCGTTAAGAACGTTCACCGCACCGCGCGCAAACGTTTCGGCGTTGCCGATGGCAAACACCGTGGGCAATTCTATAACAACGTCTGCTCCGGCAATTATCGCTTGGCGAGCGCGCTTATACTTGTTCATAACGGCAGGTTCGCCGCGCTGCGTGAAATTTCCGCTCATTATAACAACGATTTTTTCCGCATTCAATTCTCTCTTCATATAATCGATATGTCTTAAATGACCTAGGTGCAGCGGATTATATTCCGCGATACAAGCGCAAATTTTCATAAAAAAGTTAAAAACCTCAATCTATTATTTTACTTTTTACGGTAAATAGTGTAAAATATAACCGTCTATAAATATTTTACACCATATTTTAAAAAAATACAAAGTAAAATATCCAAAAAAATCATAAAGGTAAGGTAATTTTATATGGGCGTACTTGAAAACATCGTAAAAGAAGCTTCTAAGCTAAACAAAAACATAGTTCTTCCCGAAGGCGAAGACTCACGCGTGGTTATTGCCGCGGCGGAAGCCGTTAAAGAAGGCATTGCCAGAATAACCCTTCTCGGCAATCCCGAAGAGATTAAGGCTAAAAACCCCGACGTTTGCCTTGACGGCGTTAACGTCGTAGATCCCGTAACCTATGACAAAACACAATCTTATGCCGAAATTCTTTATAAAGCGCGCGAGGGCAAAATCAACAAAAAAACGGGATTGCCCGAATATGCCGACGTAAAAGCCGCCGAAGCCGCTATTCTTAAAGATTACACGATGTACGGCGCGCTTATGCTTAAAGCAGGCGACGTTGACGGGCTTGTTTCCGGCGCGTGCCACTCTACGGCAAACACTCTTCGCCCCGGCTTGCAAGTTATAAAAACCGCTCCCGGCATAAACACCGTATCCAGCTGTTTTATAATGATTGCCGATAGAGAAAACAAGTATAATCCCGACGGGGTTGCGGTATTTGCCGATTGCGCTATAAATATAGAGCCTTCTGCTCAACAATTAGCGGACATTGCGATTTCTACCGCGGAAACTGCAAAAAACATCGCCCTTATCTCTCCGAGAGTTGCTATGCTTTCTTTCTCTACAAAGGGTTCGGGTAACGACGATAAGTTCTTTAAATCAGTTCCCAAAATGCAAGAAGCCACCGCGCTCGCAAAAGCAGCCGCGCCCGATCTCGATTTAGACGGAGAATTCCAATTCGACGCAGCCGTTGCGCCCGAAGTCGGCAAGCTTAAAGCGCCCGACTCACCCGTTGCGGGCAATGCCAACGTATTTATATTCCCCAACATAAACGCAGGCAATATCGGCTATAAAATCGCGCAACGTTTCGGCGGATATATGGCGTTAGGTCCGGTTTGCCAAGGTTTTGCCAAACCTATAAACGACCTATCTAGAGGTTGCAATTCCGACGACGTTAAAGCGGTTATCGCCATCACCGCTTTGCAAGCTAAATAATAAAAAACCGCGGTTATCGCGTTAAATAAAAAACACACGATTTCAGGAGATTATAATGAAAGTTTTAGTTGTAAATGCAGGCAGTTCCTCTCTCAAATATCAGCTTATCGATATGACTGACGAAAGCGTTGTTCTTAAAGGCGTTTGCGAAAGAATAACCTTCGCCGGCGGAACTCTCACCCAAAAAACGTTCGATAAGAGAGAAACGTTTATTCAGAGCGATATGCCCACCCATAAAGAAGCGATGGAATTGGTTCTTAAGGCAATGCTCGATCCCGAAAAAGGCGCGCTTAAAAGCGTTTCCGAGATAGGCGCTGTCGGTCACAGAGTTCTTCATTCGGGCGAAGATTTTAAGCAATCGGTAGTTATCGACGACGAAGTTATCGCAATTTGCGAAAAGAACGCGGAATTAGGACCTTTGCATATGCCGGGCGAAATAGCTTGCATAAAAAGCTGCAGAGAAGTTATGCCGGGCGTCCCGATGGTAGCGGTATTCGATACCACTTTCCACGCAACTATGCCGGCAAAAGCTTATATGTACGGTATTCCGTATGAAGTTTACGATAAATACAAAATCAGAAAATACGGCTTCCACGGAACGTCGCACAAATTCGTTTCGGAAGAAACCGCTAAACTTCTTAAAAATAAAAATTCTAAAATCATCGTTTGTCACCTCGGCAACGGATCTTCTATTTCCGCCGTTAAAGACGGGAAATGTCAAGACACTTCTATGGGCTTTACCCCGTTAGAAGGTTTGGTTATGGGTACGCGTTCCGGCGATATTGATCCCGCCGCCGTAGACTTTTTAAGAGTTAAGTTAAACCTTTCCCCCGAAGAAACCGTAAACTACCTCAATAAGAAATGCGGAATGCTCGGCATAAGCGGGTTTTCAAGCGATATGCGCGACAATACGGAAGCAATGCTTGCCGGCAACGAGAGAGCTAAACTCGCCATAGAAATGGTAGCTTACAGGGTTAAAAAATACGTGGGCAGTTACATTGCCGTACTCGGCGGCGTTGACGCGATAGTCTTTACCGGCGGAATAGGCGAACACTCTTTCCGCGTACGCGAAATGGTTATGGACGGAATGGAATATTGCGGAGCGATAATCGACAAAAAGAAAAACCAAGAATACTCCTCCGACATAGGTTATATCAATACGGACGATTCTAAAGTCAAAATCATAGTTCTTCCCACCAACGAAGAACTTTCTATCGCAAGAGAAACCAAAGAATTAACCGAAAACAAGTAATTTTCGGCTTATAAAATATTTTTTGCTATAAAACCGTTGACTTTTATACGACAATGGTATATACTTTTAAGGCTGTTATAATCAGGAATTCGATATGATACTCGATTTAAGGGAATTAAAAAAGACAGGTAAAACCGAAGAAAGTTTTTTCTTCGAATATAATCCGAGCGAACAACTCTCTTCCGTTCCCGAAACGGAAATCCTCTCACCGATCAAAGTTGACGGAGAGATTTATCTTACGGGTGAACATTCCGCGGAAGTTGAGGGCGAAATTTTCTTTACCCTTAAAGGAAGCTGCACTCGCTGTTTAGAACAGGCGGAACGCGAATACGTTATCCCCTTTTGCGAGGTTTGCGGAGAAGAAGACGGTTACCCCGTTTCTTGCGATAAAATCGACCTCGGCAAAATCGTAGACGATGCGATTATAATGAATATGCCCGTTAAGTTTTTATGTAAAGACGATTGCAAGGGGATTTGCCCCGACTGCGGCGTTAACTTAAACGACGCGGCTTGCAAATGTGAAAAATAAGGAAGGTAAATAAAAATGGCTGTACAGAAAAGCAAAACTTCAAAGCAGAGAACTAATACCAGATTCGCAAATTGGAAGCTTTCCGCTCCCAATCTTGTAGAATGCCCTCAATGCCACGAGCTTAAGGCTCAGCATCAAGTCTGCAAAAAGTGCGGTTATTACGACGGAAAACAAGTTATAGATACCGCAAAAAAAGAAAAGAAAGACTAATTTTTGCATACTAAAACAAAATCTAAAAGCAAAAGCCGCTTAAAAAAAAGGTTAAGCGGCTTTTGTCGTATAATTTTTTAGGAGCTTTTAGCTTGTTTTTATTCGATTTTTCTTTTTTACGTGATATTTAATCCCCTCGCCAATCAACAAAATTTGCCCTACCCCTTATATCTCTCTTGAGTATATTCTGCCTATCGCTGCATATTGTCATTTATTCCCCTTTTTTTGTCCGATTTATTATACCTTTTTCGCGTGGCAATCCCAAACGATTGTTTTCTTTCCTCCCCTCTTCCGTCATTGCAAGTGCCAACGCACCCCTCTTTCGTCATTGCGAGCATCAGCGCGGCAATCTCTTTTTTTAACTTTTCCCATTTCCCACTATTAAAATCGTAACAATCGTAACAAAAGTAATAATAACAAGAACAAAAATCTATAAAATTTGTTCATCTATTAATATATTAGGTGAACAAAAAAAGGCGTATAACTAAATAAAAAAAGAAAGCAATTTCATTATTAAAC
>CAZXOQ010000024.1:0-16028 GCA_964642415.1 uncultured Christensenella sp.
ACAAAAACCGCGAACAACCCTTAAACGGCGTTCGCGGCGTGTATTGTTAAAAATAAAATTTTAAGCTTTGCTTTCTAAAAGTTCTACGATTTTTTTAAGCAAATCCGTTTCGGTAGGATTGGCTTCGCGTTCTTTTAACGCCTTTTCTTCGGCAAGCTTTTTCTCTTCTTCTGCTTTTTCCGCGGCGATTTTGTCTTTTTCATCGAGATATGCTTTAACCTTTTCTTTATCGTAAAGCTTTACGCCGCGTTTTTTAAGTTCTTTTTTATCTTCTTTAGAAAGCTTTTTTAAGTCTTTTGCGAGTTTTTCGCTTCCTTCTTGGAATTTATTTATAGTTTTTACTATGGTAAAAAGCGTAAACGCAATAAGCAAAAAGTTTATTATCGCGCTTATAAACGCACCCCAATCGATATAAATAGAGTTAGCTAAATCAACAACCCCGGGTTTATCCGCATAATAAGCCGGCGAAAGAATAGTAACAGCGCCCTCTAATCCGTCAGCACCTAAAACCAAGGCTAAAAGCCAATTTATAATCGGTTTTAAAATGTAGTTGCTCAATCCGTTTACGATTGCCGTGAACGCGCCGCCGACGATAACACCGACAGCCATATCGAGCACGTTTCCGCGGGTGATAAACACCTTAAATTCCTTAAAAAAGTTTTTCATTTGTTTCTCCTTCTTTTCTCTGAAGTCTTTTATTTTTTGTCTTTTCATATTCTTTAAGTTTTAACGCGACGAGTTTTTTGGTTATTTTAGCACATTCTCTAGGCGAAGCCGAAGAAAGCGCGTCCGTAAGTTCTTCGCTTTTCATTATCTCCCCACAACCGCGGTTACCACCGTTGCAACGCACATAAGCGCCAAATACAGCGAAAACCACTTATAATTTGCCTTTTTTATTAATTTAAGCATAAATTTGATTGCTATGTATCCCGTTATCGCGGCGGTAGCCATTCCGAAAATCAACGGAACGACGGATATTCCGCCGAAAGCGTCGGCTTTTATGCATTTATAACTTTCCAGCAACGCGGCGGCGAGTATTATCGGAATACTCATCAAAAAGGTAAAACTAGCGTTTTCGTCTTTATTAACTTTGCCTATCACGCCGAACGTAGTGGTCGTTCCGCTTCTCGATATTCCGGGGAAAACGCCGACCGCCTGACCGCAACCCATTATAAACGCGGTTTTGCAATTTACGGGATTATTCAATTCAACTTTTTTAGCGCGGCACTCCGCAAACAAAAGCTCCGCCGCGGTAAACGCAAACGATATCGCAAGAAGCCAAATATGTTCCGAAAAAATCGCGTCTAAATCTAACAAGAGAGCAAATACCACGCCGATAATACCTGCCGGCACGGTTGCTATAATAAGATACAGCATTTTGTTAAACGGCTTTTTAAATAGCGCGATAATCTCTCTCCATAACACCGTCACCACCGGGATTAGCGTGCCGATATGCAACATTATGCTGTAAAACATAACGTTGTTTTCTATACCGAACCAACGCTGAAACAAAATAAGGTGTCCGCTAGAGGATATGGGCAAAAATTCCGCAAAACCCTGCACCGCACCCAATATTATTGCTTGCCAAATCGTCATAAAACTTTATCCTTTATATTTTAACCTTTTCGGTTTATTTTATTTGTTATTATCTTAATAAATTCCTTTACGGCAAAAGATTGCGACGTGTTTTCCGGAAGAGCGAGGCATATCGCGCGCGGCGGCAACTGAGGATCGGTTTTAATCTCTTTAAGCGAGCCCTCTTTCAGTTCTCTCTCGGCAAATTCGCGAGGAATACACGCTATACCCAACCCGTTTTTAGCAAGTTCTAACATAAGTTCTAAACTTGCCGGTTCGATTTCCGGCTGAAGTTGCACGCCGTGACTGCCCGTAAACGCGGTAATCGCGCGCTGCGTTGACGTAGAAGATTCTAACATCAACAACGGATAATCTTGCAAATCTTTAAGCGGAACAACGCCTGAAAACAATTCCGAAAACCTGTCGTTTGCGACAAACGTATCGTGAAGCCGCATTACCGAATCGGTAAGCTTTACGCCCGACTCTTCTATAGGCAGATTTACAAAGCCTATATCACCCCTTTTGTTTTTAAGCGAGTCTATCGTTTCGGCGGAAGTGCCGTTTATAAGCGAAAGATTTACGTCGGGATATTTCTCGTGATATTCTTTTATATAAGGTATAAGAAAACGCGTGCTTACCGTATCGGAAGCGCAAATTCTAACCGTTCCCGTTGCCGTAGTTTTTAGTTCCGCAAATTTGCCCTCGGCGGATTCTAACAATTTAAGCGCGTTTTCTACGATGGGAAAAATTTGCTTTCCGCCCGATTCCGACAGCTCTACCCCTTTATGCGTGCGGTTAAACAACGTACCGCCGAGCTGAGCTTCTAACTGTTTTATTGCAAGCGAAACAGCCGGCTGAGAAATATAAAGCTCTTCAGCCGCGCAAGTTATGCTTCCGCATTTAGCCACGGTATAAAATACTCTGTACAGCTCGAGATTGACCATATTTTTACCTTTATCGAAAAACGCCGTTACTTACCGACGCAAAACTTTTTGAAAATGTTATCTATAATCTCTTCCGTAGCGGTTTTGCCCGTTATCTCGCCTAAAGTTTCCCACGCGGCGCGAACGTCTATCGCAAGCACGTCTAACGGTTCTATCCCGATAACGTTAATCGCCGAAATAAGTTTTTCTTTGGCGGTTTTTAAGGCAATCAAGTGCCTTTCTTCGCATAAATAATCGGCGTTTAAATCAACCTCTCCGACCGTTTTTTCATAAAGCAATTCTTTAAGCTTTTCTACGTTATCTCCGGTTTTTGCCGAAATATAAATATCGGCGCGTTCGTCTTTTTGACTGCAACAATCCGACTTGTTTACGACGAATATTATATTTTTATCTTTAACGGAAGCGTAAATTTTTTCGTCTTCCTCTGAAATATCGCCCGCCGCAACGATAAAAAGCACGGCGTCGCTTTCTTTTACGGTTCTTTCGGAACGCTCGACGCCTACGTTCTCAATCTCGTCGTCGGTTTCTCTGATACCGGCGGTGTCGTATAAATTAAACCTAACGCCGTTTACGTCTATAGAACCCTCTACAACGTCCCTCGTTGTGCCCGCGATACCGGACACTATCGCTTTATCGTAATTAAGCATAGCATTTAAAAGGGAACTTTTGCCCGTATTGGGCTTTCCCGCAATGCAAACTTTTACTCCGTTTTTTAAAACCCTGCCCGTGCCGAAAGAAGAAATCAGTTTTTCCGTTTCTTCTAACACCTTAAAGAGGTCTTCTTTAACCTTTTCTTCAGAGGTGGTTTGCAAATCTTCTTCGGGAAAATCCATATCGACGTCTATTTGCGAAATGGCGTCAAGCAACGTTTCTTGCATGGCGTTAACTTTTGCGGAAAGTTTTTCTCTGTATAGCGAATACCCCGCGCGAACGCCGCTTTCCGTTTCGCTGTTTATCATATCGATAAGCCCTTCCGCCGAAGAAAGCGAAAGTTTGCCGTTCATAAACGCGCGTTTAGTAAATTCTCCGCGGTCGGCAAGTCTAGCGCCCGATTCGAGAATCTTTTTTAGCACGCCCTTAACTATTGCCGTGCCTCCGTGCGTATGGAACTCTACCGTATCTTCGCCCGTAAAAGACTTAGGCGCTTTAAAAAACACGCACATTCCGAAATCGCAAAATCCGTCCGCAACAATTTCACCCGTATACATTTTATTCGGTTCAAAATCTTTTACGCAAATTTTACCGCACGGTTTAAAAAGTTTTCCGGCGACAGCCAAAGGCGAGTCGCCGCTTATTCTTATCACCGCAACGCCGGCAGCGCCGAGCGCCGTGGATATTGCCGCTATATTATCGTTTTTCATTTTTTATCCTTTTCGTCGAAAAATTCGGAAAAGGGATCTCCCGGATCAACGTCGCCGCGTTCGGCAAATTCCGAAAAAGGATGTTCGGGCGGAGGTTGCGATCCCGGAGGCGGATTATGCCCGTATCCCGTACCGTAATATCTAGATCTCAAATATTCCCCGTAATTTACCGCTTGTTTTTTTCTTACGGCAAACACGAACACGGGGAAAAGCCCCATCACCGAAAGCACCGCGGCTAGCATATAGTGCGACGGCCAAAATTTTCTGAACAACGCTATATACATAAATATCGTTACAACCAAAACAATCAACGACAGCACTGCGTTTATATAATAAATAACCGAACAAATCGTTTCAACGGCTTGAGCCGCACTGCCGTAAGGATTAACGAAACCCGCTCCGGGGATAAGCTGAATACCCGAAGTCGTTTCTTCGGCGTAAATCGTTCCGCCGTTTAGAAGGTAACCCGCTAAAGGAAAATAACTGAAAAAATTATAAACCCATTCAAAAACGCCGTTCACCGAAAAAACAATCAATGCAATAAGCGCGATTTTCTTAAACGACCGACCGAATATCTTAGCGTCGCCTATCAACTTACAAGCGGTATATATCCAAGCGAAGGGAATCCACGCTATAAACGCGTGATCTATACCGTTATTTTTGGCAAGCGTGTATAACCCCAAAGACCTTAAAACATAAAACGCCGCCGTAAACGCCAACGCAAAACACAGCACTGCTATAACGACGCCGAACGGAAAAGATCCGCCTTCGAATCCGTCGTAAAGCAGCTTTAGCTCTTGTTTGGTTATTTCCATAGTGAGCATAAAAAAGTCCTCTTATTATTTTTAATAAGCTCTCGCGAAAACCACTTTGTGTTTTGCGGGCTTTCCGCATACGGCGCAAACGCCTTCAACGCCTTCTTCGTCAACCATAACTCTTGCGGTGGCTTGGGCGTATTCTTTTATTTTATCTTCGCATTCGCGGCAACCGCACCAACCGGCTTTAACGAAATTCTTCCCTTCTACACCGGAAAGTATTCCTTCTAAGCTATCCGCGTGTACGATTTTAGCGTCCCTTCTTTTGCGTGAAGCTTCTAACATATCTTTTTGGATAACGTCAAGCAAAGACTTAACGGTATCGCAAAGAGAATCTAAAGCGACCGTTTGTTTTTCTAACGTATCTCTTCTCATAATAACGGCAACGCCGTTTTCGATATCTCTCGGTCCGATTTCTATACGAACGGGAACGCCTTTCATTTCCCAATCGTTGAACTTTCTGCCCGGACTCATATCTCTTTCGTCCGTTTTAACTCTGATATCCGCAGCGGCAAGAATCTTTTCTATTTCTTTCGCCTTTTCGGTAACGCCCGCCTTGTGCGCCGCCACGGGAATAATCACCGCTTGAATGGGCGCTACGCGCGGAGGCAATACAAGACCGCGGTTATCGCCGTGCGCCATTATGATAGCGCCGATCATTCTTGTAGACGTACCCCAAGAAGTTGTATATCCGTGTTTTAGCGTTCCGTCTTTATCGAGATATTTTATATCGAAGGCTTTTGCAAAGTTTTGCCCCATATAATGCGAAGTTCCGGCTTGAAGGCTTTTGCCGTCAAGCATCATAGCTTCCATTCCGTACGTGGCAACCGCACCGGCAAATTTTTCTTTTTCGGTTTTCTTGCCGCAAATAACGGGAATCGCCAACGTTTCTTCCGCAAAATCTTTATACACTTTTAGCATACGCAAAGTATCGTCTATCGCTTCTTGCTCGGTTGCGTATACGGTGTGCCCTTCTTGCCATAAAAATTCGCTCGTTCTAAGGAAAGGACGGGTGGTTTTTTCCCAACGCATAACGTTACACCATTGGTTCATAACGACGGGTAAATCGCGATAAGACTGTATCCATTTAGAATACATAGTGCCGATAATGGTTTCGCTAGTGGGGCGAATAGCAAGGGGTTCTTCCAGCTTAGCGCCGCCGGCGTGAGTAACCACGGCTACTTCCGGAGCGAAGCCTTCAACGTGTTCTTGCTCTTTGGTAAAAAAGCTCATAGGAATAAGAAGCGGAAAGTAAGCGTTTTGCGCGCCCGCCGCCTTAAACCTTTTATCCATATCCTTTTGAATGTTTTCCCATATAGCGTAGCCGTAAGGGCGTATTACCATAGTTCCCTTTACGGGACCGTAATCAACCAACTCGGTTTTCAAAACCACGTCGGTATACCATTGCGCAAAGTTTTCTTCGATGTCTGCTATCTCGGTTACAAATTTCTTGTCGTCCATTATATTCTCCGCCAAAACGGCTTTTTTCCGTTTGTTTTTTTATTATATATATGATTATCTCACGCAATAAAAGGTTATGTCAAGTTTTTTGTTATATTTTACTTAAAAAGACTTGAAAAAGACTTGAAAATGTCATATAATATATTCAAATACCAAGCGCGAGCGTCCAAATACGGCGACTCGCTCTCTCAGGAGGAATTTATGACAGACGTTAAACAGCTTACGGTAAACGCCATAAGAATGCTTTCGGCGGACGCTATTCAAAAGGCAAACTCCGGTCACCCCGGTATGCCGCTCGGCGCAGCGCCCATAGGCTATGCGGTTTTTACCAACATGACATTCAACCCGAAGGATACCGCTTTCGATAACCGCGACAGATTTGTTCTTTCAGCGGGGCACGCTTCTATGCTCGATTACGCGCTTTATTATCTTTTCGGATTCGGACTCAAAAAAGAAGACCTTATGAATTTCCGTCAGTTAGGTTCTCGCACGGCAGGTCACCCCGAATACAAGGTATGCCCCGGTGTAGAAACGTCTACCGGTCCGCTCGGGCAAGGCATTGCCAACGCAGTCGGTATGGCTATTGCCGAAAATTACCTTGCGGCTAAGTTCAACAAAGAAGGCTTCCCCGTGGTAGATCACTATACCTACGCGCTTTGCGGCGACGGCTGCATGCAAGAAGGCATAGAAAACGAAGCAGCATCGCTTGCGGGCGCGCTTAAACTCGGCAAACTTATCGTTTTCTACGACGATAACGATATAACCATCGAAGGCAGCACCGACATAACCTTTACGGAAGACGTTGGTAAACGCCACGAAGCGATGGGCTGGCAAGTTATAAAAGTTAAAGACGCAAACGACGTTGCTGCGCTAAACCGCGCGGTTAAAAAAGCAAAAGCAGAAACGGAAAAGCCCTCTCTTATTATCGTTAAATCCGAAATAGGTTACGGTTCTCCCCTTCAAGGCAAAGCAAGCTCGCACGGCGCTCCGCTCGGCGAAGAAAACGTTGCCGCTCTCAGAAAAACTCTCGGTTGGGATTACGCTCCTTTTGAAGTTCCCGAAGAAGTATTTAAGCATTGCAAACGTTTCGCAAGCCGCGGCAGAAGAGCCGAAAAAGCTTGGAAACAACTTTTCGCCGCTTATGAAGAGAAATATCCCGAACTTGCCGCGGAATATAAAGCGTGGAAGAAAAACGACTTCTCCGCCGCGCTTAAAGCAGCCGACGAATTGTGGCAGTTTGAAAAAGACGACGCTTCGAGAGGCTACGGCAACACCGTGCTTAACAAGTTGGAAAAATACGTTCCTAACCTTATCGGCGGTTCTGCGGACCTTGCCCCCGCAAACAAAACCAACATCAAAGCTCGCGGCAACTATTCGGCAACCGAAAGAACGGGTTCTAACATGCACTTCGGCATAAGAGAACACGCAATGGCTGCTATTTGCAACGGTATGTATTTGCACGGCGGTCTTACCCCCTATTGCGCAACCTTTACCGTATTTTCCGATTATATGAAAAACGCGATGCGTATGTCTGCAATTATGGAAATCCCCGTAACTTACGTTCTCACGCACGACTCTATCGGCGTTGGCGAAGACGGACCTACACATCAACCGATAGAACACCTTGCAGGGCTTCGCGCAATGCCACATATGAGAGTTTATCGTCCTGCCGACGGCAGAGAAACGGCTGCGGCGTGGATATCCGCGATAACCGGCAAAGATCCCTCTTGCTTGGTTTTGTCAAGACAAACCTTGCCTATGATTAACGGAACGGGTAAAGACGCGTTTAAGGGCGGTTATATTTTAGCCGACAGCGCGAAAAAGACGCCCGATATCATTCTTATCGCAACGGGTTCTGAAGTAGGGCTTGCTCTCTCCGCAAAAGAAGAACTCGCTAAAGACGGAATCGACGCGAGAGTCGTTTCTATGCCTTGCGTAGAAGACTTCGAAGCTCAATCCGAAAAATATAAGAAGAGCGTTCTTCCCGATAACGTGAGAGCGAGAGTCGCTATAGAAGCAGGCTCGCCCGATTGCTGGTATAAATACGTCGGTCTTGACGGCAAAGTTCTCGGAATGGAAAGCTTCGGCGCGTCCGCTCCGGCAAAACAACTTTTCACGAAGTTCGGCTTTACCGTTGAAAACGCGGTAAACGTTGCAAAAAGCGTTTTAAATAAATAATTTTAACAACAAAAATCCGCCCGTCGGCAATTAGCCGACGGGCGGATTTTTTTATCTATCAAATGGAGGAGGATGATTCGTTTGTTTCGTTGATTTCTTCTATAACGCAAGCGGCGGCTTCGCTTTCCGATTGCAACACGCCATCGGCAGCAACGGCTTTTCCCTTTTTATCTACCCCGTTTTCTTCGGTTAATTTAGGAATAAGCCACTTTTTATTTTTCTTTAAGCCTAAATACCCTATCACCGACGAAACGAGCGCGCCCAGCGAATCGGTGATTATATCTTTCATCGTATCTTTAAGCGCGGCGTGTCCTAAAAGCTGCGTACCGTCGGACAGCATATACTTTTGCATATTAAGACCGAGCAAGCCGTCAAAAGTGAATTCGTAAATTTCCCATAACGCGCCGACGGTAATGGCGAAACAAAAAGCAAACAAGCATACGAAAAAAGGAGAAAGCTTCATCACAATATTTTCGTCGCGATTTAAAATGGATATAACCATAAACCCGAAAAATCCTATCATAAGACTGCTTGTTCCGTGTAAAAAGCTATCCCACCAAGTAAATTTATAATAAAAACTTCTTACCTCGCCCAAGAATATCGAACAATACAAAAAGAAGATATAAAACACGTAAAGAAAAGGCGGAACTTCAAATTTGAACTTTTTGCCTAACAACGTGGGGATATTTATAACCAACACGCCAAGCAAACATTGAACGATCATAAGCGCGTAATCCGCGTCGGAATGATAGCCGGCGTCGTTTTTATCCAGCGTTCCGAATATCATTTTAAGCACCAAATATATCACGGGAAGAATAAAACTGCTAAGCGTAAGCACGTAAGCCGCTATTTGAATTTTCTCTTGCTTGGTTCTTTTTATCGCAACGCGTTCTTTATTTTTTCGCATATTTTCTCCTTTGCTTATTTTTTTATAAGCTTATTTTACGTAAATAATATTTAAATTTGCTTGAAAATAACTTTTCGTTTTATAAAAAAGCGCAATCGATGGTCGTTTGCGCTTTTTTTGTAAAATTCAGTTTATTTCTTTTTTACCGTTTTTGTCGCGGCAACTTCCGAACACGCCTTTTTTGCGGTTGCCGAGCAATCCGGTTTTTTGTTTTTTTTAGCCGCGGGTTTTACCGAAGTCTTCTTTTCGGGTTTATTAAACGCCTTATACGCTTTGTCGCAAGGGTTTTCAAGCGATTTATCGCACTTGCCGCAAAAATCGAAACTGCCGCAAGCGTCACAACCCATTGCTTCGCTTTTTTCCCATTTAATCACGTCTATTTCTTTTTGTTTTTTAGTTAACGCCATATAACATATCTCCTTTTATTCGCAAAGCAAACTAACCGAATAACACTTATATTCGTTTGCTTTTTATGATAATATAATATCAAAATGCATTTATTTTGTCAATTATATAAAATAAAAAATTCTAATAGGACAATATTCGGCGTATTACGACAAACCTTCTTCGGCCTGCTTCAAATTGATTTCGTTAAGGCACTTTAACTCGTAAAATTTACCGCGTTTTGCCATAAGCTCTTCATACGTGCCTATTTCAACGGCGACGCCGCGTTCCATAACGACTATTCTGTCGGCATCGCGAATGGTTGACAGCCTGTGCGCAACGATAAACGTGGTTCTTCCTTTTATCGAAGAAGAAATAGCCTTTTGCACGTGATATTCGGATATATTGTCTAAAGCTGAAGTCGCTTCGTCTAAAATAAGTATTCTAGGATTGCGAATCAACGCTCTGGCAATGGTAATTCTTTGTTTTTGACCGCCCGACAGTTTATCTCCGTTTTCACCTATGCGGGTGTCTAACCCCTTAGGCAGCTTATCGACAAACTCTTTAAGGTTTGCCTTTTCGATAACTTCGTTTAGCTGTTCTTCGGTATAATTGCCCAAGCCGTACGTAATGTTTTCTCTTATCGTACCCGAAAACAGTATACTGTTTTGCGGAACAACCGAAAGATGATGCCTGTATTCCGAAAGATTAAGCTCCGTAAGAGATTTGCCGTCTATCAACACTTGACCTTCGGTAGGAACGAGAAAACCTATGATAAGGTTCATAATAGTAGACTTTCCGCTGCCCGACGCGCCGACAACCGCTATGCACTCACCGCTTTTTACGTCTAAATTAAAGTTTTTAACAACAAGCTCGTCAGCATCGGGATATTTATAAGAAACGTTATCGAAACAAACGCAACCGTTTATATCGGGAATACCCTTTTTGCCGCTATTCATTTCAACGTCTTTAGCGTTCATTATTTCCGAAACGGAAGAAAGCGCTTCCATACCCGTGCTTAGCTGCGGAAAAAGCCCTATTAAGCCCGATACGCTGCCGCTTATCGTTGAAAACAAAGACTGATAAAGCACTACGTCGCCCACTTGGATTTTACCGATAAGGGCAAGCACAACGCAAAATATAAGGCACACTGCCGAAAGCAACGTATTTGTCACCCACGAACACGCGCCGAATTTGCCATACGCTTTATCCATTATTATACCCGAACCGGTAAGCTGCGCTATAGATTTTTCTACCGAAGAAATCTCGGTACGCTCTAAGCCGTGAGCTTTTGTAACGGGCATCATAGTAAGCATATTAGTGAGTTTTACGGAAACGTTTTCGTTTTCTTTTCTGAAATCGTGATTGACAATGCTTACCTTTCTTCTAAACAAAAAAGTCAAGCCCACGTTTACGGGGATAACCAACAAAAAGAAAAGGGAAATCAGCCAATTTCTGTATATCGCTATACCGATAGAAACAACCGCGTTTATAAAACCTTGAATAAAAGAGAAAACAATCAATCTAAAAAAATTATCCACTTCTACGGTGTCTTTTAAGAATTTAGACTGCAGCTTACCCGTTTCTATATCTTTATGATAGGTTATCGAAAGGCTTTGAAGCTTTCTTACGACAGAACCTTTTATTCCCGCGCTGGTACGCCTAAGCATAAGGCTGTTTATCTTCCAGACCAACATAGTTGACGGAACGTTTTGCAAAATAAGCACCGCAAGAACCAACGCGTTTATAGCAACCTGCCGCCACACCTCGGCGGAAACACCCGTTCCTTCGGCAATAGCGTTGGTTGCGATGTTTATAACGTTAGAAGATATTATCGGCATTGCCCATACGGGCGAAGCTTCTAACAAATATACTATCGAAGACAAAATCAGCGACCATATATTCATTTTTATTATCTTTCTTAAAAAGTGTGACTTGCTTTTGCCGCGCTTATCTACTTCTTCTTTAAAAAGATATTCGTAATCGGGTATTCTGTTAATGTTTTCCGCGGTCAATCGTCGCGGTTTTTCCGCCTTCATAATAAACCTCTCTAAAATGTTTTCCGTAAAAACAAAAGACTTTAATCTAAACAAGATCAAAGTCTTTATTATACGCATTCAGTGTATCACAGCAAAATGCTTATGTCAACGTTTTTTTGAAAAATTTAAAAGTTTTTTTCGGTTGAACTTTTTCGCAACGTTTTTAAGGCGTAACGGTAGATCCGCCGCCCGTTATTCCGAGAAGTCTTTTAAGTGACTCGGCGGTTTCGTCGTCTATATTTCCCGCTTCTTTTAGCTGCGTTATCTCGTTCTCCATAGTTTCTTTATCCGATTCGCTTATATCTCCTACAAGATTTGCCTCGCCCGTAATAGAGGTAATAAATTCTTCGTTTTTAGCGATACCGTTTACGATGGTTTTAGCTTGCTCGGACGTCAGTTCTTTTACTTCGCCCTCTTGCGCGGTAAATTCGAATATAACTTCTATCGCGTCCGCGGCAGCGCCTGCGTCAAGCTTGCCGATATCGAAGTTCTCCGGAATAATCGTAGTACCTTCTCCGCCGGCAGATTCAAGAACACCCGTGATAAGCTCGTTAACGATTCGCTTAGCGTCGTCGTCGCTAAGTTCGTCTTTCATAACCTTATCTATATCTCTAAGCGCGCCTACGATAGCGCCTTTATTCTCATTGGTTATGCCGTCGGAAAAATCAACGTCGGAAACGTTGCTTATCGATTCTACAACCTTAATCGTTGCGCTTAAAGCTCTTATTGCGGCGTCAAGCGATACGTCGTTGCCGTTGCGGTCTTTTGCCGAAGTTAAACTGTTATAAACGTCGCTTCCGACGGAAATATAAAACTTGCCGATAGACGACTGTTGATACTCTTTTATTTTAATCGTTTCTATTTTTTCGGAAATTTCAGCCGATATAATCGGAGAGCCGCTTATTTCCATAGTAGACAACGTGTTAACAACGGTATCTAATTGCCCCGTAACGCCCGTAATCGGCACGCACAACGCAAACGCAACCACCGCGCCTTGCACCAATCCGATAACGCCGCCCAACAAAGCGTGCTTTTTTTCACCGGATCTTACGATAAGCTTCAAAATAGGATAAACTATCGACCAAGAAATAAGTCTTAACACGGCGAACAACAGCACGAAGCAAATGACGCTTGCAATAATTTGAATAAGCACGAATACAAGGTTTACCATACTGTCGGGTAAAGTTGCGCCGTCTTGCATAAACATACCTAAAAGCAATTCTTCAACCGATTCGCCCTCTATCTCTATACCCAAAAGCAACTCTACGACTTTGCCGCGCAAAAACCACGCGCCTGCGATACAAGCCGCTATAAGCAGCAATCTTAGCACCGACCTATTAAACCCACGGAGCATTCCGAATAAAAATCCGCCCAAAAGGCTTAATCCGCTAAACCCCAAAACAATGTAAGTCAACATTTTCTCTTTTCTCCTCGTCCGTTTATTTTTTTAGCTCCGCATAAAGAGCTTCAACTCCGCGCGTCACGTCGCAAAACGTAAGCCCGAAATCCCCCGACCAATAGGGATCGGCTACGTCTTTATCCTCGCCCGCATAGTCTAAAAGTTTTTTAACCTTGCCGTCCGGATCGCCGCCGAACAATCTTTTCATATTGCGAACGTTGCGCTCGTCCATTCCGATAAACAAGTCGCTTTTGCCGTAATCGCTTGCGATAAGCTTTTCCGCTCGCTTAGAAGAACAATCTATCCCCATTCTGTCAAGCAGTTTTTTTACGGGAGGATAAACGGGATTGCCCGCTTCTTCGTCGCTCGTTCCGGCGGAACGAACGGAAAAATTACCCTCTTCGCCCTTTTCTCTTATTATATCTAAAAACAAAAATTCCGCTAGCGGCGAACGGCATATATTGCCGTGACATACGAAAACAATTTTTATCATACCGTCTAATATTATTACGTTTCTTATCGGATAAAGGTTACCAAAACCTTTTAGCCGAAATTTCAGATATCCGTAAGCTTGCTTTAAGCTTTCTTTCCGTTTTCGCCTAAAATAAGCTCCATTTGCGTTTCTTTAACGCGCATACCCATTTTTTTATAAAACGCTTCGGCATTATCGTTGCCCGCCCACACGTTAAGCGTTAAATCGCTGCAACCGATAAAACCGGCGTAAGCCTTTGCATATTCAAACAGCCGCTTGCCTACGCTTGCGCCGCGGCAGCTTTCGTCTACGCATAAATCGTCTATAAACAGCGTTTTGCGCTTTTTCATATTGGTAGAAAATGGCGGTTCGGTTATCTTGCAAAAAACGTAACCTTTAACTTTTCCGTCATCACCCTCCGCAACGAAAACGGGAGTTTTCTCCTCCGCTATAATTAAAGAAAGCTCTTTTTCGGTGTATTTTGTCGTCCCCGAAATAAATATATCGGGGCGAATTTTTGCGTGAAGTTCTAAAACCTGCCCTAAAAGCGAAAGCAACGCCTTTATATCGCCGTCTTTTGCGCGCCTGACTTTTACGTCCATTTTATTCCGCATCCTTTACGCTTTCGGCAGCTTTTTTTGCAAGATACCCTTTCGTATCTATTTCATAATCGTCTGTATCCGCCGCCGAAAGAAAAACGTTTACGGTTTCTCCCTTAATAAATTGCGGCGAATCTTCGCTTACGAATTTGCTTTTATAAACGTTGCCCACGTCGTCTATGCAAACAAGTTTAACCGAAAATTTACCGTCTTTATCGGTAACGGAAAAACTTTCAATCTTAGCGGCAACGAGCGTTTTTTTCGATTTACGTCCTTTATAAACGGCGCGAGCTATCGCAAAAACAGCTATCCCGAGCGCAAAAACGCCGAATACCCCCACGCAACTAAAGCAAATTATCGGGAAGGTATAATTAACTTTTCCGTAAGAAAAATCGTCCGGATTATCGGGCATATAATACAAGGTTATCTTAGCGCCTTCTTTCATTCCGCTTTCGTAAAAATCAAGCTTGCCCGTATGCTTAACGTTATTCACCTTAAATTCAACGAATACGTTATATATAACGTTATCCTCGTCGGAAGAAACGTCACGCTTGATTTCTTTGATAACCGCATCGTCAACTTTAACGCCGTTTTTAACGTAGTTCTCTTCGCGAATAAGCGACGTTACGCCCGCGGCGAGAAAAGCGATTATGCCCGCCAATAAAATTACAAATACATATTTTAAGTTTTTCTTATTCATAGTAATATAATAATACCACATCAAAAAAGAAAAAGCAATGCTTGCGCCTATTTTAATAGCGATTTATCCTTTAATTTTTTTTCTTAAACAAACTTTCTCCGTTAAACGCAATAAAAAAGTTGACTTTTCGCGCTAAAACGTGTACAATAATTTTATTAAAAAGGGCTTTTGCCTCGCACAATAAAATAACACAACTGCCACCGGGTAGTAAAAGCAAAGCATTCGCTTGCGTATCGTTAGGTCTTAGAAGATACGCTTGCGAGTGCTTTTTTTGCGGAGGTTTTATGAAAAAACTAAAAAAACTCGTCAACTATTTCACTCAAGCGGAAATATCTCTTTGGATTTTTTCCGTAGCGCTGATTCTTGCCTCGTTTTTTGCATTTAAGGGCAAAGATTATCTTACGTTGATAGCCTCTTTAATAGGCGTAACCTCTTTGATTTTCAACGCTAAAGGCAACCCGATTGGGCAAGCTTTAATGCTTGCGTTCAGCGTTTTATACGGAATAATCTCTTTCGGATTTAAGTATTACGGAGAAATGGCAACCTATCTTGGCATGACCGCGCCAATGGCTCTTTTTTCGCTTATCGCGTGGCTTAAAAACCCTTTCAACGGAAACAAGTCTGAAGTAAAAATAAGCAGACTTTCAAAAAAAGATAAAGTTTTTATGCTTATTTCGGCGGCGCTTGTTACTCTGCTTTTTTATTTTATTCTTAAAGCTTTTAATACGGCTAATTTATTTTTCAGCACGGTATCCGTCGCAACTAGTTATTTTGCCGTCTATCTAACGTTTAAGCGCTCACCCTATTTTGCCGCCGCCTACGCCGCCAACGATATAGTTTTGATTATCCTTTGGACGCTGGCGGCATTAAGCGATTATTCTTACGTTTCGGTGATAGTTTGCTTCGCGATTTTTTTATTGAACGATATTTACGGATTTATAAGTTGGATTAAAATGGAAAAAGCCCAACGCTCCCTTTCAGACGAATAATTCCGCCGATAAAAGAATATAAAACACGGCTTAAACCCTTTTAATTTACCAAAAACGGGATAAATAACGTATGCGATACGCTTTTTACCCCGTTCTTTAGTTTAGTTTGCTTTTATTTTTAGCTAAGCGTATCCGCTTAGCGGTGTTTTCTCTTTTATCTTACAGTCTTTCTAATAACATTTTATCCGCTACTAACGCTATAAAC
>CAZXOQ010000025.1:0-15862 GCA_964642415.1 uncultured Christensenella sp.
ATATAGGCGCGAGAAGACTTCATACCGTTATGGAAGAATTGCTTGAGGATATAACCTTTGAAGCGGACGGAACTTGTGAAAAAGAAATAGTAATAGATAAAACGTTCGTAGAGAATAAGCTCGGCGCTGAAAATAAGAGCAAAGACTTAAAGAAATATATTTTATAAGGTGCTTCATATGATAAACATACCTAAGGGAACTAAAGACGTATTGCCGCAGGACTCATATAAATGGCAGTATATAGAAAAGACCGCAAGAGAGGTTGCAAAAACTTTTAACGTAAAAGAAATAAGAACCCCTACTTTCGAACATACAGAGGTCTTTTTACGCGGCGTCGGCGAAACAACCGATATAGTAAATAAAGAGATGTATACCTTTTTCGATAAAGGCAACAGAAGCATCACCTTAAAACCTGAGGGCACTGCCGGAGTTGCGCGTTCTTTTGCCGAAAACGGAATGCAATCAACAGCGCTTCCCGTTAAGCTTTATTATATAACTCAATGTTTCAGATACGAAAGACCTCAAGCCGGCAGATTAAGAGAATTTCACCAATTCGGGGTTGAAATGCTCGGTTCTGACAGCGCAAACACCGATGCCGAAGCGATAATTTTAGCTAAAACGTTTTTAGATAAACTAGGAGTTAAAAACCTAACGCTTTATATAAACAGCATAGGATGCAAAAACTGCCGCGCGCGTTATCACGAAGCGTTAAAAGCTTATTTAAAAGATAATTACGATTCGCTTTGCGATTTGTGTAAAGATAGATTTGAAAAGAATCCGCTAAGAATCCTCGATTGCAAAAATCCCGAATGTAACAGAATAACTGCCGGCGCGCCTAAAATAACCGACTATCTTTGCGACGACTGTCAGGCACATTTTATAAAGCTTCAAAAGCTATTATCGCTGTCTAACGTAGAATATAAAATCGATTCTAATATAGTTAGAGGTCTTGACTATTATACCAAAACCGTTTTCGAGTTCGTTTCCGAAAATATCGGCGCGCAAGGTACGGTTTGCGGCGGCGGTAGATATGATAAACTGATATCGGAATTTGGCGGCGGCGACGTTTCTGGGATAGGTTTTGCCGTCGGAATTGAAAGGTTGCTTTTACTTCTTGAAAATATGAGAGTAGCTATTCCTTGTGACGAAAAAGTAAAGATTTATATCTCGCCGATGGGCGAAGAAGCCGCCGAAAAAGCGTTTGCCATAACGCATAATTTAAGAAAGGTCGGTATCATAGCCGAAACCGATCATATGGGCAGAAGCATAAAAGCTCAATTTAAATACGCCGATAAAATTGGCGCCGAATACGTAGGCGTTATCGGCACGAACGAGCTTGCCGATAACGTTATTAAAATTAAAAGAATGTCTGACGGCGAAGAAAAGACGATTCCGATCGATTCTTTGACAAAATTTTTAACGGGTTGTTACGATGCGTGAATCGGGTAAGGTTGTAAAAAACGACGGTGCTTACGCCGTTGTAAGAATAGATAAAAAAGAAGAATGTTCTAAGTGCGGAATGTGCCTTTTTTCGCAAAACGCCTCTTTTACCGATATGCGCGCCGAAAATAAAGTAGGCGCGGCAAAAGGCGATACGGTATTGATAGAAAAAGGCGAAGACTGTAAACTTTTAAGTTTGGTTTTAGTTTTTTTAATTCCGCTTATACTTATCGGCATTGCCGCCGCTATAGCAACATTATTAATAAAAAAAGAAGTTTGGGTTCTTTTTTTAAGCTTGATTTTTATCGCTTTATGGTATGCCGTTCTTGCTTTTATCGATAAAAAACTTCGTAAAAAAGAAAATTTTACTATTAAAATAATTGAAATTCTTTCATTGGCAAATGAAGAAAATAAAGAAGAATCTGTTGTATAATTCAGATTTACAAAAGTATATTGCAAAAATACCGCGGTAAACGGGAGGAGATAACTTATGATAAACTATAACGGACTAAAAAAAGCTGATCCTGAGCTTTATGCGGGGATAACGGGTGAATTAAAAAGATTACAAAACAATATAGAGCTTATTGCAAGCGAAAACGTTGTATCCGAAAACGTGTTGCTTGCCGCGGGAAGCGTTCTTACCAATAAATATGCCGAAGGCTATCCGTCGCACAGATATTACGGCGGTTGCGAGCAAGTTGACGTAGTAGAAAACCTCGCTATAGAAAGAGCAAAAAAATTATTCGCAGCGGAACACGTTAACGTTCAGCCTCATTGTGGCGCAAATGCGAATTTTGCCGTATTTTTTGCGGTTTTATCTCCGGGGGATACGTTTATGGGAATGAGCTTAGCCCACGGCGGTCATCTTACTCACGGAAGCCCCGTTGCGATATCCGGCAAATATTTTAACGCCGTTTCTTACGGTGTAGACGAAATAACGGGACGTATCGATTACGACGAGATGAGAAGAATCGCGATAGAAAACAAACCAAAACTTATCGTTTCGGGCGCGTCGGCATATCCGAGAGAAATCGATTTTAAGAAAATACGCGAAATATGCGACGAAGTTGGCGCGTATATGATGGTAGATATTGCTCACATTGCAGGTCCTGTTGCCGCGGGTTTACATCCGTCACCCGTTCCGTATGCCGATTTCGTAACAACTACCACGCATAAAACTCTCCGCGGACCGCGTGGCGGAATGATTATGTGTAAAGAAAAATACGCCAAACTAATCGATAAAGCCGTTTTCCCGGGGACGCAAGGCGGACCGCTTATGCATATAATAGCGGCAAAAGCCGCTGCTTTCGGCGAAGCGCTTAAACCCGAGTTTATAGATTATCAAAAAAACATTTTGAAAAACGCCAAAGCAATGAGCGAAACGCTGCTAAATAACGGCGTTAAGCTTGTTTCCGGCGGAACGGATAACCATTTAATGCTTATTGATTTAAGTGACAGAGATATAACGGGCAAAGAGCTTGAAACTTTGCTTGACGCCGTTCATATTACGGTTAATAAAAACGCAGTGCCTTTCGATAAAAGAAAACCCGCAGTAACCAGCGGAATAAGAATCGGCACACCCGCGATAACCGCAAGAGGTTTTAACGAGGATGATTGTAAACGCGTTGCTAACGTTATCGTAAAAATAATAAACGAAAAAGAAGCCGCCTTTACCTTTGCCGAAAAAGAGGTAACAGAGCTTACGCAAAAGTATCCGATTTACGAGAATTGCTTTACCGATTAAAGGAGAAATACTATGGAATACCATTCGATACTAAACTTAATAGAAACAGAAGTCGCAATAAAATTCGTCAAGGACTCTTTTGAAAAAGAACTTGCAAAAGAACTAAAACTTACGCGCGTTTCCGCTCCGCTTTTTGTAAAACCCGAATCGGGCTTAAACGATAATCTAAACGGAATAGAGCGTGCCGTGAGTTTCGACGTAAAAGATTTAGGTGTAAATTCTCAGGTAGAAATCGTTCAGTCGCTTGCAAAATGGAAAAGAATGGCTCTTGCAAAATACGGCTTTACCGAAGGAACGGGTTTATATACCGATATGAACGCGATTCGTCGCGACGAAACGCTTGACGAAATTCACTCTGTATACGTAGATCAATGGGATTGGGAAAAAATTATAACGGAAAAACAAAGGAATATCGTTTACCTAAAAAGAACCGTTAAGTCTATTTATAAAGTTTTGCTTAAAGTGGCAAAAGCAGTAAATAAAAAATATCCCGAATTAACTTACGATTTACCCGATAAAATTACCTTTATTTCTACTAAAGAATTAGAAAAAACCTATCCCGATAAAACAAGAAAAGAACGCGAAAAAACCGTCGCTAAAAAATACGGTGCGGTTTTCGTTCATCAAATAGGCTGGGATTTAGCCGACGGCAAACCGCACGACGGTAGGGCTGCCGATTACGACGATTGGAAATTAAACGGAGATATAATTTTATGGAACGATATCTTGCAATCGGCGTTTGAGATTTCTTCAATGGGAATAAGAGTTGACGAAAAAAGTTTGCCAAAACAGCTAAATAAACGCAAAGAAGCGTATAAAATGGCAAATCCTTATTGTTTGTCCGTTCTTCATAAAGAATTGCCGCTAACTATCGGCGGTGGAATAGGTCAATCGAGATTATGTATGTATTTGCTAAAAAAAGCGCATATCGGTGAAGTTCAGTCCTCCGTTTGGACAACTAAAATTATTGAAGACAACGCCGAAAAAGGGATATTCTTACTGTGAAAAAAAAGTTTTTACGCAACGCTCTTTTAATCGGTGAAAACGCCTGCAAAAAGCTCGAACAATGCTCCGTTGCATTATTCGGTATAGGCGGCGTAGGCGGTTTCGCGGCGGAAGCTTTATGCAGAGCGGGTATCGGCAGTTTAACGGTTTATGATAGCGACGAAGTTGAAGAAACCAATTTAAACCGTCAAATCATATCCAACACGTCCGTAATCGGAAAAAGCAAAACGGACGTATTGACAGAACGGCTTAAGTCGATAAATCCGGATATAAAAATAACCGCAAACAAGGTTTTTTATTTGCCGAGTAACGCTGACGAATATCCTTTTGATAACTTCGATTACGTTATAGACGCTATAGATACCGTAACCGCTAAGATAGAGATTATTTCTCGCGCAAAAAAATCCAACGTTCCCGTGATAACTTGTATGGGTACGGGTGGTAAAACCGATATTAGCGAGCTTCGCGTGTGTGAAATTGAAAAAACAAACGGTTGTCCGCTTGCGCGAGTTATGCGAAAAGAACTTAAAATTCGCGGGATAACGGGTGTAAAAGCGGTTTATTCAGCCGAAACAGCGGTAAAACCTTTATCAAACGGTGAATATTCGGGAGTTATTCCTTCGATGATATTCGTTCCGGCGGCAGCCGGTCTTATGCTCGCGAGAGAGGTCGTTTTCGACCTTATCTCCGAAAAGAAATAAAAAGAGGTATTTTATGAAAATTTTGATAGCGTCTGACTTACACGGTTCAAGTTATTACGCAAAACAAGTGGTAGATCGCGCAAATGCCGAACAAGCCGATAAGATAATACTTTTAGGCGACATATACAATCACGGACCAAGAAATCCCTTGCCAAAAGATTACGCGCCGTTAAAAGTTGCCGAAACGCTAAACGCCGCAAAAGAAAATCTTTTGGTTATAAAGGGGAATTGCGATTCTCAAGTAGATACAATGATATCCGAATTTGATTTTATTGAAAGCTCCGTTATCGTAAGCGGCAATAAAAGTGTTTTTTTGACGCACGGTCACGTTTACAATAAAGACGAAAAACCCAAAACCGATTTCGACGCGGTTATTTACGGGCATTTTCATACGGGATTTATCGAAAAAATCGGCAAAACTTTTTTCGTTAATTGCGGTTCGGTATCTTTGCCTAAAAACGGAACGCCAAGCAGCTACGTTATATTAGAAGACGGCGTGATATATCTTAAAACGATAAACGGCGATGAAATTGCAAAAGCCGAATTATAAATTTTAACCGCGTATAATGCGGAATATATTTTAAGATAGGAGGATTTATGTTAGAAGTAAAAAATCTTGTAAAGGTTTACTCAACTAAAGGCGGCGTTACCGTTCGTGCGCTTGACGACGTATCCGTAAAATTTCCTGAAACGGGAATGGTTTTTTTGCTCGGACGAAGCGGTTCGGGTAAATCTACTTTGCTAAACGTCGCGGGCGGTTTAGATAAACCGGATAGCGGCGAAGTAATTGTAAAAGGCAAAAGCAGTAAAAGCTTTTCCGGGTCGGATTTCGATAGTTACCGTAATACGTGCGTCGGATTTGTTTTTCAAGAATACAACATTCTTAACGAATTTACGATTGAACAAAATATTTCGCTTGCGTTACAGCTTCAAAATAAAAAGAACGATAAAGCTGCGGTTAACGCGTTGTTAGAGCAAGTTGACTTAAAAGGCTTTGGCAAAAGAAAACCCAATACTCTTTCCGGCGGACAAAAACAAAGAGTAGCTATAGCTCGCGCGCTTATAAAAGAGCCTGAAATTATTATGGCGGACGAACCTACCGGCGCGCTCGATTCAAATACCGGCAAACAAGTTTTAGATACGCTAAAAAAATTATCTAAAAATAAGCTTGTTATAATCGTTTCTCACGATAGGGATTTTGCCGAATATTACGGCGACCGCATAATAGAGCTTAAAGACGGCAAAATTATAGAAGACGTTACCAAATCTTTTTCCGAACCGCAAAGCGCAGGGGATAACGTTCAAATTATTTCTAACGATACGGTCAGTATAAAAGAAGTTGAAAAAATTACCGAAGCTGACGTCAAGAATATAGTAGAAATTCTTAAAAAAACCGGCGGCGAAGCTATAATAACTGCAAACAAACACGAGCTTAAAGACGTAAAACGCGTTTGCCGAATCAACGAAGATGGTTCTAAAGAATCGTTTACGGAAACCACCGAAATAAACGTTAAAGAATACGACGGCAAAAAAACTAAGTTTATAAAATCAAGGCTTCCCGTTTCGCACGCATTCAAAATCGGCGCAAGCGGCTTAAAAGCAAAGCCGATACGTCTTATTTTTACTATTTTGCTTTCGGTTATCGCTTTTGCAATGTTCGGCATCGTTTCAACATTTATGTTGTATGACGAAAGTTATTCGGTATCCGGTGCTTTGCAAGAAGCGGATTATCCTTTTGCGTCAGTAGAAACGAATTACCTTTATCGGTATAAAAATATAGTTGTAAACCTTAAAGACGGAAGCATAACAAACGATTACGAATATGAAGGTTCTAGAATAACTAAATTTTCGCAAAAAGATATAGATAAGCTAAACGATAATAATTTAGGTCTAAAATTTGCCGGCGTTTACGGATTAAACGGTAATTTAGATACAGGTCTTTCTTTTTCTAAATCAAGCGATTATTTTACGGTGAAAAATCTTATCGGTTTTAGCGATTGCGGCGAACAATTTTTAATCGATAACGGGTTTGAACTAAAAGAGGGTAAATACCCCGTAAATTCAAACGAAATAGCCGTATCAAATTATATCGCAGACCTCTTTAACAGTGCAGGCAAAACGGTGCTCGGCTCTGAAATGAGCTATCAAGTTTACAGCAGTGAACCTATAAAACTAAAAATCGTAGGCGTATATGATTTAGGCGAAACAGATTCCCGTTATAACGAACTTAAAGACGAACCCACTGAATCTTTAACAAGAAAAGAACAAGAACAACGCGATTCGCTTATCGGCTCTTTAAGCGATATGCTTCAAAGCGGTTTTTATACGGTAGGTTTTGTTTCGGAAGATTTCTATAAAGAAAATATCGACGGAAATATTAACACCGAAAAGGTTTTCGATTATACAAATTCGGTTTCCTCCGCTTATATTAACGGCATTGTTTTAGAAAAGAATAAAGATTCGCTAAATTATGACGTTTCCGACGGAATGGGTGATGCTTTCTTTACCGAAACGATTGTAAAAAACATCAAAAACGGTTTTGAGTTTTTCGATCTAAACGGCAATAAGAAAAACGTTGATTTAGAAAATTTTAAGATTGACGAAAACGAGGTTTACGTAAATTTAGAATCTACTTATGATCTTTATGTAAGCGCCTTAAATAAAATGGTTGACAAATCGGTGATTGATTTTACCGATACTGTTTTAAGTATTTTATCTGCCGGAAATCTAAAAGAGGAAATAAAAGACCAATATTACGACGTTGAAAATTTGATATATAACTATCGCAATTGTTATAATGAGTTTCTTTATAATAAGGATTTTGTAACGGATTGTTATATCCCCATAAGAAATTTATACGATAATTATACAGAGTTAGTAAATAACGCAGAAAACGTTGCATATAAATTCGTAAATTTTAATTATATTTTAGGCGCAAAAGAATGTACGGTTGCTACTTATTTTGCAAAAGATACTTATATGCTTTCCGATTCTGAAATAAACGAAATCAAAAACGTTGTAAAAAAAAATTATAAAAATATTACCGGATACGAATTTAACTTTGACGGTTTGTCGGATAAACGCTATTATAAAGATTATAAAGGACTAACGGGCGAATTAACCGTTGCGGGATATTTTACTTGCAATACTTATGATATAGCTGAACTCGTTTCGGACGCATTCATAAAAAAACATTCTAAATATAGCGAATACAATTATTCTTTTATCGATACGAATTATACTTTTGCAGACGACGCGTTTTATGATTTTGCAATAACTAAAACGGATAACTCTAAAGAGCAAATAGCTTTTATGTTATCGTTAGACGAACAAAACGACAGTGCTTTAACAATAAAAAACAGCATATACGAAGGTTTATCCGTATTTACTAATATGATAACCGAATTAAAAACGGTATTTCTTATAATAGGTTGCGTTGTCGGCGTGTTTGCAGCGCTTATGTTGATTAATTTTATATCTACCTCTATAAGTTATAAACGTAAAGAAATAGGGATTTTACGCGCGGTCGGCGCAAGGGGAACAGACGTGTTTAAGATATTCTTTGCGGAAGCGTTTATTATCGCAATGATTTGCTTTGTATTAGCGTCCGTATCGGCAGGCGTTGTGTGCTCGATATTAAATAACACCGTATCTCAAATGAGTTTGCTCGGAATAGGGCTTGCTCGGTTGCTTGATTTCGGCGCGATAAACGTGGCGACGGTATTCGTGATTGCCATAGGCGTATCCGCGATTGCAACTTTCTTCCCGGTAAATTCCGCATCGAGAAAATCTCCCGTAGACAGTATCAGAGCGTTATAGTAACTAAACAAAATAAACAAAATAAAAAGCAAGAAAAATTTTTTCTTGCTTTTTATTTTTATCCCTTCTTATTATTTGACAACTTAACAAAAGGAGGGTATAATTTATAAAAATTTAAGAGAGTGATTTTTATGAAAAAAGTATATACTTCCGCCGTGCAGCTAGTCGGCGGAACTCCGTTGTTAGAACTTAAAGTTATTGAAAAAAAACTGTCCTTAAAAGCAAAAATTTTTGCCAAGTTAGAGTATTTTAATCCGGCAGGCTCGGTAAAAGACAGAGTTGCTTTATCAATGATCGAAGATGCCGAAAAAAGCGGCAAACTAAAAGAGGGTGCAACGATAATAGAGCCTACTTCGGGTAATACCGGCATAGGTATTGCTGCAATCGGCGCGGCAAAAGGGTATAAAGTTATAATAGTTATGCCGGACACTATGTCTGAAGAACGCCGTAAACTTATAAGCGCGTATGGCGCAAAAATAGCCTTATCGGACGGTTCTAAGGGAATGAAAGGGGCAATATCAACAGCAGAAAAACTTGCCGAAGAAATTAAAGATTCGGTTATTTTAGGGCAGTTTGATAATCCGTCAAATCCCACGGCTCATTATAATTCTACCGGACCGGAGATTATAAGTGATACCGACGGAAATATAGACTATTTTGTTTCGGGCGTAGGCACGGGCGGAACGATAAGCGGCGTCGGAAAATACTTAAAAGAAAAACTTTCTAACGTGAAAATTATCGCCGTAGAACCCAAAAGCTCTCCCGTTTTATCCGAAGGTAAAAGCGGTTTACATAAAATACAGGGAATAGGCGCAGGGTTTATTCCTAAAACCTTAGATACCAACGTTTATGACGAAATTATTAAAGTATCCGATAATGAAGCGTATAAATATTGTAAAATGATAGCCCAAACCGAGGGGATTTTAGTCGGAATATCTTCCGGCGCGGCGCTTTCAGTCGCAATAGAAATCGCGTCTAAAAATGAAAACTCCGGCAAGAACGTTATCGTTCTTTTCCCCGATAGCGGAGATAGGTATTTATCTACGGGCGTTTTCGATTGATTTTAAGATTAGAAAAACTATGCGGCGATGTAAAAATTTCAACGCCGCATAGTTTTAACTTAAACTAAAATCAGTTGATTTCTTTAATGGTTTTTCTCGGACATTTTGCTACGCAAGTTTTACAACCCGAGCATTTGCCGTAATCGATTACGGGCAAATTATCAACCATAGTTATCGCCTGTTGGGGGCACGTTTTGCTACAAATTCCGCAACCGATACAACCCATTTTGCAAATACTCATTACGTCTTTGCCTTTGTCACGAGAAGAGCACGCAACGAATATTTTTGCATTATAGGGGATAAATCCGATAATCCCTTTAGGGCAGTTATTTGCACATATGCCGCACGCTTCGCATAAAGCGCCGTTTACGCGCGCATAACCGTCTTTCATTAAAATAGCGTTATAGGCGCAGTTGTTTAAGCAAGTACCGCCGCCTAAACATCCGCTAGAACAGCTTTTTTTGCCGTTCATAAAGGTTGCTTGCGCTTTACAGTCGTCGTTACCTACGTATTCAAATTTATCGGAACAGTCGTTACCGCCGTTACAGCGAACTATGGCAATCTTGCGTTCGTTTGCAAAAGATATCCCGAGAATTTCAGCGATTTTCGCTTTATTTTCCGCCGAGGTAGGTCCGCATTTGCTTATATCTGCCTTTCCTTCGGCTAAAGCCTTTGCAAAGTCGGCGCAGCCGGCATATCCGCAACCGCCGCAATTTGCGCCGGCAAGGTTCTCTTGGATTGCCTCCGCTTTTTCGTTTTTCGGTACGGCGCACAATTTAGAAACTAAAACGATAAGAATCGCAAATACAACGGCAATCAAGGCAACAAGCCCTAAAACGCTTAACAGCTTATCGGTATTTACCGATGCTAAAAATAACGTATTCATAATTTATCTCCTTTATATTAAAGCAAACACGTAAAATGCCATTGCGATAAAGCAAGCGGTTATCATTGCAATAGGAAAACCCTTAAGGCTTTTCTTAATGGGTAATCTTGCAACCTTTTCTCTAAGACCGCTCATAATTACTATAGCTACGGTAAAACCCAATCCTGCGAATAATCCGTAAAGCACCGCATACGCCATAGACATAGAGCCGACTGCAATTCCGATTAGTCCTGCGATTTGTTCGGTATCGATAACGAGTTCCGCAACGCCTAAAACAGCGCAGTTAGTTGTAATAAGCGGTAAATAAATTCCCATAGCGTTATAAAGCGAAGGAGAGAATCTTTTAAGAGCCATTTCTATCATTTGAACGATTGCCGCTATTATAAAGATAAAAACAATTATCTCCATAAATTCTATACCTAGCGGAACGAGAACGTAAGTATATAAAGGATAGGTTATAAGGCAAGTCAACGTCATAACGAAGGTAACGGCAAGTCCCATACCGAGGGCTGATTTAAAGTCTTTGCTTACGCCTAAAAAGGGGCATATTCCTAAAAATTGAACTACGACGAAGTTGTTTATAAACACCGCCGATACTATTATCATAATAATTTGTCCCATATTAAATCTCCTTTGCGATACGTTCGTCGGAATCCTCTTTCAGCGCGGTTTCGGAAAGCATCGTTTTATAAGCGTTGATAGATTTTTTGTTTGCGATTTTATTTGAAACAGCCGTAAATACTGCGATAAACAAAGCAAACGTAAAGAACGCTCCCGCGCTTGACGCGAAAAAGTCTATTGAAAAATCCCAAAGCTTAAACCCGAATATTTTACCGCTTCCGAGAATTTCTCTGAAAGCGCCCATAACGGTAAGCGCGCAGGTGAAACCTAAGCCCATAAACAATCCGTCGCAAGCGGAAGCTAAAACTCTGTTTTTGCTTGCAAAGCTTTCGGCTCTTGCTAAAATAATACAGTTAACAACTATAAGCGGCAGATATAAACCTAAAGATTCGTATAAATCGGGCATCACGTAATCTAAAACCAATCTAACCATTGTAACGAATGTCGCGATTATAAGAACAAACGCGGGTATTCTAACTTCGCCGGGAATAACCTTTCTTAACGCTGAAATTATTACGTTGCTGCATATAAGAACGAAAGTTACTGCAAGTCCCATGCCGATTCCGTTTTCAGCCATAGTTGTTAGCGCAAGGGTGGGGCAAGTTCCTAATACAAGCTTTAGCGTAGGATTAGAAGATAATAACCCGTCTTTAGCTATTTTTTTGAAATTAGTTTTCATATTTCTCCTCCTTGATTGAGGTATTCTATAACGCAGTTAACGGCGTTTTTACCCGCGGTTGCGGATTTTGTAGCCCCCGAAACGGGGTTAGAATATTCTCCGCCGTTTGCGTCAACCGTAAAGTAGTTGTTCGTAACGTCTTTATAAAAAGAAGAGTAATAGGAATCGCCGAGTTTGCTCATAAGCGTTTGTTTTTCGTAACTTTCTAAAATAACTTTATCTATGGTATAAGTTCCGTTATTTTCAGTTATCTTAATCCAAAGCGTAATCGTGCCGTTTTTATATCCGTTATATCCCGTCGTTTTAAATAGCTTATCGCCTCCGACGATATAATATTTTTCTATTTTTCCGTAATCGTATTCAATCGGTTGGTCACCGCTATCTATATCGAAAACGATATCGTACGTTTTGCTTTCGCCGTAAATCTTTTTAATCGCTCTGCCGGTGCGTTCTTGTTCGTCAACGTATAGTAAGTCGTTAAATACCGCAAGAATGCCGCCTGATACGAGAGCTATCAACAATAAAACCGAAATGCATTTGAACCAAGTGCTTTTGAAAAATTTACTCATTGTGCGGCTCCTTGTGTTTTTTTGTCTTTTTTATAACCGAACGGCCTGTTTATAATAAACTTGTCGAAAAGCGGAACAAGCAAATTCATAAGCAATATCGCAAAAGACGTAACTTCCATATCCGTAGCTTCTCTAAGCCCTGCGGTAAGCAATCCTAAACAAATAAAATAAATAACGTTGCCTAGCGTCGTGTTAGGCGTGGTGGTATAATCGGTTGCCATAAAAATTGCGCCTATGATTAAACCGCCCGATAGGATAGAGGGTAAAAAGAAACTGAAATCGAATCCTTTAAGAGCAACTGCAAACAATCCCGTTACGCCAACGTAGATGATAGGATAAACGGGGTTAATCACCTTTTTTATCACTAAATATATTCCACCGATTATTAACGCGATTTTGCACGTTTCGCCGATACATCCGGGAAGTCCCGTTCCTAAAAGAAGGTCTAAGTTAGATAATTCGGGAATTGTACCTTTCATAATGCTTTCGATTATGGTTGCGCCCGTTTCTACGCCTCCGCCGTAAATAGAACCGACGTTAGGAAGCAGCCACTTGCCGACGACGGACTGAAAAGACATAAAAATAAAGATTCTGCCTGCTATTGCGGGGTTAACAAGGTTTTTGCCCGTTCCGCCGAATATCAATTTCACCACGACGACGGAGAATACCGAGCCGAGAATCACCGAATACCACGGGTAGTTTGTACCAACGGTTAAACCTAATAGCAAACCCGTAACGCAAGAGGTAAAATCGAATTCTCTCGCAATTTGCTTAAAGCTTTTCTTTTCGATAAGATAATAAACGAATTCGCTTGCAATTGCCGAAAAAACCGAAAGCGCAACGAGTAAAAGAGCTTTTGCTCCGAAATATACTACGCCGGCTATCACCGCGGGTAAAAGCGCTATGCACACGTCTATCATTATTTTCTTAGTGGTTCTTGCGGTTTTTATGTGCGGAGAAGTTGAATATACTAAAAGATTATTATTGTCTGCCATTTTTTTTCATCTCCTTAATTTTTGCCTTAGCAGAGGATATGCTTTGAACTAACGCTCTTCTTGCGGGACAATTGTACGCGCAAAGACCGCATTCTATACAGTTCATCGCCCCGTATTTTTCGGCGTTAGCATAGTCGCCGCTAAGCGCGTAGCTTTCTATATACATCGGCATAAGTCGCATAGGGCAATTTTTGGCGCAAACGCCGCAGTTAATGCAGTTAGTGGGTTGGTCAACGTTTGTTTCGCCTTTTTCAAGACAAAGAATACCTGAATCGGTTTTGCGCGTGTATTGCGTAAGGTTGCCAATCGCTTTGCCCATCATAGGTCCGCCTGCAATCGTTTTTATCGTTGCGGCAGAGCTGCCGCCGCAGTATTCGATAAGGTCTAAATACGGCGTGCCAAGCGGCACTCTTAAGTTTTTAGGCGAAGCAATACCTTTGCCGCTTACGGTAACGATATTTTCGGTAAGGGGAATATTGTGTTCAATCGCCTCGTAACAAGCAAGCATTGTTTTTACGTTTTGAACGCAACAGCCTACGTCAAACGGCATCTTGCCGGTAGGAACTTTTCTACCCGTGGTTACGTAAATCATATGTTTTTCGCTGCCCATCGGGTATTGTTTTCTTAAAACGGCAACGTCGATATCGTCAAACTTTTTGAAAGCCTCTATAGCTTCGGGTTTGTTAATTTCGATTCCCATAACGATTTTTTTAATATTAAGGGCTCTCGCAACGTATTTTATGCCTTTATATATCTCGTCTGTTTTTTCAATCATAAGACGGTAATCGCACGTTAAATACGGCTCGCATTCCGCACCGTTTATAACTAAAACGTCTAGCTGATTTTTAGGCGAAAGTTTTATCGCGGTAGGGAAGCCCGCGCCGCCCAAACCTACGATACCCGCAAGGCGTATTCTTTCGATTATCGTTTGCGGTTCAAAATCGGTTATGTCGCTAAAACGCATTTCTTCGTTTTTAAAATCGTTTTCGATAATGATATGCTTTTGTTTTTGACCAAGCCCGTTAACAATATCTTTTATATCGACCACTGTGCCCGAAACCGAAGAAAAAACGTTTGCCGAAATCGCGCCCGACGCTTCCGCTATAAGTTGACCTTTTTTAACCGAATCGCCAACGTTAACAACGGGTATTGCCGGTGCACCGATATGCTGAGAAACCGAAATATAAACGGTTTTCGGCGCGGGGAAATTTTCTATCGGGAAGTTCCTCGATAATTTTGTACCCCTGATTCTGCTACCGTATGGGTAGTATTTTGCTTTTATTAAACTCAATTTGCAACCTCCTTGAATAATTTGTCGGGTAATTTATTTATTGTTATATAAAGCAACAATCCTATAGCTAGTCCCGTTGCAGTCGCAATCGAAGCAAGATAGGGCAAATAAACCAAATATTCCTTCGCTTGCGCAATTAAACAAAAAACAGTATTTTGAACGGTAACGTTAATAACCGAACCGACCGCGCTTGCACACGGAAATGACGTTTTTATAACGTATATAAGAAAAATTTCTATAGCAAGAGATATCACGCCGGCAGGCAGAGAATACATTACGGAAGAAAACCCCGTAAAAAAACTGCCCACGGTTATTTTTACGAGCAAAACGGCAAAAGAGTATTTTATACCTAAAAGTATAAGCGCCGTTAATACGAAAAGATTTGAAATACCTAATCTTGCCCCGGGTATAAATAGCGGGGGAAAAAGATTTTCAATCATAAAAGTAATGCATGCAAGCGCCGAAAGAATTCCGCACGCCGCAATTTTGCGTGTAGAGGTTTTCATAAAATTAACCCGTTATAGGCGGTAAATTTTCTTTTTCGTTCAAAACCGAAATCTTTAGCTTATGCGGCGCGCAATATATTGCACCGCTGTTACCGACGGCAGGTTCTAAAATACAATCTTTTGTGTCGGAACAAGACGAATCGGTCACTTTTACCGTTCTTTTATTTAAGTCTACCGTTAATTCGTTAAAATCTTTTTTTCCTTCATCGAAAAAAATATAAATTTTATCGTCGATAATCTTTATTTCAACGGAAGTGTCGTCGGCTATAACGGTTTTAGCGTTATAATAATATGTTAAAACGGTTTTTCCGTTTACGCTAACCGTAAAACCTTCGGTGGTTTTATTATTAGAAAACACAAAAAAAAACATAAAAAGAAAAACAATCACCGCAAGAAGCGCTGTATACACAACGATATCTTGTTTAACGAAAATACTTCTTAATTTCGGCGAATCGTTTTCTTTCATATCTTTTCTCGCAAGAATTATATTACATATAAAATCTCAGTTTGTTTTTTCTGATAGCTTTTTTACATACATTATATAT
>CAZXOQ010000026.1:0-15812 GCA_964642415.1 uncultured Christensenella sp.
GTATATAGTATAATACATATATAAGAATTCAAAGGCGTTAGCTTTTGAATATCAGGCTAAATTTTTGGGGGAAAACTTAATATGAGCAAATTTACAGCAGAAAGTATCAGAAACATTGCTATTATTGGGCATAGCGGAGAGGGGAAAACGTCCCTTGCGGAAGCTATGCTTTTTAACGGCAAAGCTACGGACAGGTTGGGCAGCGTTGCCGAAAAGAACAGCGTTATGGACTTTGACGAGCAAGAGCTTGCGAGGGGCATTTCGGTTTCTCTCGGTTGCGCTTACGCCGTTTGGGAAAATACTAAGATAAATATTATCGACGTTCCCGGATTTTTCGATTTCGAAGGCGAGTTCGAAGAAGCTATGCGCGCGGTCGGTTCTGCCGTCCTCGTTGCGGAAGCTAACGGGCAAGTATCGGTCGGTGCTGAAAAAGCCGTAGAATACTGTCTTTCTAATCACGTGCCGCTTATGATTTTTATTAACGGCATAGATAAAGAAAACGCTGATTACGTTGCTACGGTAGAGGCGTTCCGCGCGCTTTACGGCAAAAAAATAGCAACTATGCACGCGCCGATTATTCGCGAAGGCAAAATGAAGGGTTACGTTTCGGTTATCTCGGGCAAGGCGTTTGAGTTCACCAAGGGCGGAAGAGTGGAAGTTAAAGTTCCCGAAGAAATGAAGGGCGAAATAGAAAAGCTTAAAGAGGGGCTTACCGAGGCTGCTGCCGAAACAAGCGAAGAATTTATAGAAAAATTCCTCGATTCGGGTTGGCTTTCTAACGACGAAATAATCGTCGGCGTAAAACAAGGTCTTTTTTCCGGCGATACAATTCCCGTTCTCGGCGGTTCGGCAACGCAAAATTTGGGCGTTATCAACCTTATGAACGAGATTGTCGCCATAATGCCTTCGCCTAAAGAGAGAAAGCGCATGCATTGCATACATACCGTCAAAAACGAAGAGGGCGCTATCGCGTGCGATATCGATACTCCGTTTACGGCGCAAGTGTTTAAAACCGTCGCCGATCCGTTTGTTGGCAAGCTTAACTTGATAAGAGTTTTTACGGGTACGCTTAAAAGCGGTATGACCGTTCTTAACACCGTTTCGGGCGAAAAAGAGCGTATCGGCGGACTTTATTTGATGAAAGGCAAAAAACAAGAGGCGGTTGAAGAGCTTTCCGCCGGCGATATCGGCGCGGTTAACAAACTAGGCGCAACCAACACGGGCGATACGTTGGCTGACGAAAGTTATCCCGTCCGTTACGATCCCATTCCTTTCCCGACGCCCGTTTTGACTATGGCGATAGCTGCGGCAAAGCGCGGTGAAGAAGATAAGGTTTTTCAGGGGCTTAACCGCCTTGCGGAAGAAGATCCTTCGTTTGTGGTAGAAAAAGATATCGAAACGGGCGAAACGGTTATAAGAGGTCAGGGCGAAACTCAGCTTGACGTGCTTTGCAAAAAGCTTAAAAGCAAATTCGGTTGCGAAGCAGTGCTTTCCGATCCGAAAATCGCTTACCGCGAAACGATTACCAAAGCTGCCGAAGCCGAGGGCAAACACAAAAAACAAACGGGCGGCGCGGGGCAATACGGCGTGGTTAACATTCGCTTCGAACCGGGCGCTGCGGACGGAGAATTTGAATTCGTTGACGCGGTTGTCGGCGGCGCAGCGGAAGAAGATCCTTCGTTTGTGGTAGAAAAAGATATCGAAACGGGCGAAACGGTTATAAGAGGTCAGGGCGAAACTCAGCTTGACGTGCTTTGCAAAAAGCTTAAAAGCAAATTCGGTTGCGAAGCAGTGCTTTCCGATCCGAAAATCGCTTACCGCGAAACGATTACCAAAGCTGCCGAAGCCGAGGGCAAACACAAAAAACAAACGGGCGGCGCGGGGCAATACGGCGTGGTTAACATTCGCTTCGAACCGGGCGCTGCGGACGGAGAATTTGAATTCGTTGACGCGGTTGTCGGCGGCGCAGTACCCAAACAGTTTATTCCGGCGGTAGAAAAAGGATTAAGAGAAGCCGTTAAAAAGGGTGTTATCGCGGGCTATCCGATGACCGATATTAAATGCACGCTGTTCGACGGTAAATATCACCCCGTAGACAGTAAAGAAATAGCCTTTATTTCGGCGGCTAAGCTCGCTTATGACGACGCTTGCCCACGCGCTAATCCTAAGGTGTTAGAACCCGTTTATTCTTATACGATAACCGTTCCCGATAATTACACGGGCGATATTTTGGGCGATATGAACAAACGCCGCGGCAGAATTCTCGGAATGGACGCCGTTGGCGGCAAACAAGAAATAAGCGCGGAAGCTCCGCTTGTCGAAATGCTTAAATACGCTACGGAGCTGCGCAGTATGACGCAGGGAAGAGGTCGCTTTACGGGCAAGCTCGCAAGATACGAGGAACTTCCCTTTTCCGAACAAGAAAAATTAGCAAAAGAAAGTAAATAAGCCGCGTCGATTTTTGGCGGCGAATAAAGAGGTTACGACAATGATATTATCGATTTGCCCGAATCCGAGCATTGACTGCACGATCGAGCTTGATAGTTTAAACGTGGGTATGCTTAACAGAATAGACAATAAGGTTGAAACCTATTCGGGCAAAGCGATGAACGTTGCAATAGGCGTTGCAAGATTGGGCGAAGATTGCTTATCTACGGGCTTTATGTTTGAAAACCACCGCAGAATGTTTGAACACGTTTTGGATAAAGAGGGTGTAAAACACGATTTCGTGGTGAACGGCGGTTCTGCCAGAGTTAACTATAAAATCATAGATAAAAAGTCTATGCTTACCGAAATTAACGACCGCGGCGAAGCCGTTGATATTTCTAAACAAGAAGAACTGATAGAAAAAGTTAAAGAGCTTTCTGCGGGCGCGGAAATTGCCGTTATGAGCGGCAGCTTGCCAAAAGGCATAAGCCCCGATTTTTACGGCAAAGTGTTAGAGGTGATACCTTCGCACGTTAAGGTCATCGTCGATACCGAAAAAAACAATATGCTTTCAGCGATAAAAAGCAGAGAGATTTTTATGGCTAAACCTAACGTTAAAGAGCTTGAAGCTTTTTCCGGTAAAAAGGTTAAAGATAAATACGATATGGTAGAGGCTGCGCAAAAATATCTCGATTTAGGCGTTAAACACGTACTTGTTTCTATGGGGGCGGAAGGCGCTGTTCTTACCGACGGAACGGAAAATTATTACTGCAAAAGCGCGTCGGTGGCGGTTAACTCGACGGTCGGCGCGGGGGACAGTATGATTGCCGCTGCGTGCGTGGGGCTTATACACGGCGTTCCGATGCAAGAACTTTTACGCAGGAGCGTTGCCGCGGGAACTGCCGCCGTAACCACCAGCGGTACTAATCTGTTTTATAAAGATAAGTATACCGAAATTTATTCTAAAGTATTTGCTGAAAAATTTTAATAGCATAAATTGCGAAAGGGCGGCTATTTAGCCGCCCTTTCGCTTTATCGGGGGTTTTGTGATTTTTCGTCAATTTCCGTTGTTAAAACAACCGCATCCGTTACCCGTCGTAGAAAGCAGCGATAAAAGCAGCAACAGCTGCGTGGTGTTTATCGAATTGTTATTCGTAAGTAAAAACAAAAGAGCTATCAAAACTATGTTGTTTGAGTTCATATTTGCCTCCTTTTTACTCAAATACGCTATTATCCGACGGAATACGCGGTTATTTTATGCGCCGCACTCTCGTCTTTAATGATAATATATATACATATATTCATTATATGAAGGAGTGCTATATAAAATGAAGGTTTTGCTAGATAAAAGATTGCAAGATTTGGTTAACGATTACGTGCCGCAGGGCGAAATATTAGACGATTTAGTTTGCTTTTTCTCTATTTTTTCCGATTATACCAGACTTAGGCTTATTTCGGCGTTGTCTATATCGGAAATGTGCGTTTCGGATATCTCGTTTTTGTTAAAGCTTAATCAAACAACCGTTTCACATCAGTTAAAGCTGCTTAAAGACCTTAACGCGGTAAAAACCAAACGTCAGGGTAAAGTGGTTTTCTACTCGCTCAGAAACGATTCTCTTTCGGATATTTTGCTTAAGGGGGTAGAGTTTTTAGGATATTGACGGCAAAAGAGAAACTCTTGACTTTTATACCCCCGTTTTTTATTTGATAATTATAAAAAAATAATGTATAATATCGCTATGGGCGTTATAGAGGATAAGCTTAAGCTTTTGCCGACCGATCCCGGCGTTTACGTTATGCTTGATAAAAACGGGCAAATTATTTACGTAGGCAAAGCTAAAAATATCAAAAACAGAGTGCGACAATACTTTTTTAACGGCGTAAAAACCGAAAAAGTAGCGGCGATGGTTAAAAGCGTCGCTGATTTTTATTATATAATCGCGCCTAGCGAGATTGACGCGCTTTCTTTAGAGAATAATCTTATAAAAAAGCATAAGCCGAGATATAACATTCTCTTAAAAGACGATAAAACTTATCCTTATTTAAAAATTTCTCTTAAAGACGCGTACCCTTCTTTTTCGGTTACGCGCAAGATAAAAAAAGACGGCGTAAAATATTTCGGTCCGTTTATGGGCGGCGTTAACGTCGGGGGAGTGTTGGATTTAGTAAATTTACTTTACAAATTGCGCCCTTGCGATAAAACGCTTAACGTAAAAAAACCGATAAAACCTTGTCTTAACTATCAACTAAAACGCTGTTCCGCGCCGTGCGCCGCGTTCATTTCTGAAGAAGAATATTCAGAACGCGTTGCCCAAGCTATCGCGTTTTTATCGGGCGACGTTGCCGAAGCCGAAAGCCTTTTAAAAGAAAAAATGCTAGAAGCCGCCCGCAACGAAGAGTTTGAAAGAGCGCTTAAGTTCAAAGAATATTTATCGTCGTTAGATAAAATAAAGCTAAAACGCGTAACGTCGCTTAATAAATTTATCAATGCGGACGTTTTGGCGTGTAAAGACAACGGCGTTTTTTGCGTGGTGAACGCGCTTATCGTGCGCCGAGGTATAATGTCGGGTAGCAGAAATTTTTCTTTTGAAAGCGCAGCCCTTTCGGTTGCGGATACGCTGTCTGAGTTTATAAGGCGTTTTTATAAAGACGGTTCGGATATCCCCGACGAGATTATCGTCGGCGAAGAATTGCCAGACGCCAGACTTTTAGAGGAGTTTTTTAAAACGGAATACGATAAAAATATTACCGTTACCGTGGCAAAACAAGGGGCAAGAAAGCAGCTTGCCGATATGTCCGCCGTCAATGCGGAAGAGCATTTATCCATTGCCGTCAATCGAATTATGCATAAAAACGATATGACGATAAAAGCGTGCGAAGCGTTAAAAGAAAAATTAGGCTTGTCTTGCTATCCTAAAAGAATGGAATGTTACGATATTTCTAACATATCGGGGGTAGATAAGGTCGGCAGTATGGTCGTTTTTATCGACGGAGAAAAAGCGGCTTCGGAATACAGAAGATTCAGAATAAAATCTTTTGAGGGAGCCGACGACTTTAGGAGTCTTAAAGAGGTTTTATCCCGTCGGTTAGACAAGCTTATCGAGGGTGACGAAAAGTTTCCTAAACCCGACCTTATTATAATCGACGGTGGCAAAGGTCAGCTTTCTTCCGTAAAAGAGATATTCGACGAAAAAAATATTACGGGTATAGATTTGATTTCTCTCGCCAAAAGAGAAGAGGAGATTTTTTTGCCGGAACGTTCCGATCCCGTCGTTTTATCTAAACGCGATTATTGCTTGAAAATGTTGCAAAGAATAAGGGACGAGGCTCACCGTTTTGCCATTACTTATTTTAGAACTTTACACGGCAAACGTTCTCTTTCTTCGGTATTAGACGGAGTAAAGGGATTGGGTAAAGTTAAAAAAGCCGCGTTGCTTGAAAAATTTAAGGATTTAGGCGGGATTATTTCCGCCGATAAAGAAGAGCTGAAAAAGGTAAAGGGAATCGGAGAAAAAGAGGCGTGTGCGATAATAGAAGTATTAACCAAAGAGGGGCTTGTTAAAAATGAAGTATAAGCTGTTTATTTCCGATTACGACGGAACGTTAGGTCAAAGATCCGTGATAGACGAAGGCACTCTTGCCGCGGTAAAAGATTATATAAACAAGGGCGGTAAATTTGCCGTTTGCACGGGTAGAATGTTAGATTCGATAAAGAAAATTTTACTCGGATACGGCATTAAATGCGTAGTTGTTTCTTATCAAGGCGCAATGATTGACGACCTTGTTACGGGCAAGCGGATATATTCCGGCGGAATAGATTACCGCCTTGCCGCTAATACGGTTGAAATGCTGAAAGGCGAAAAGGTTGACGTTGCCGTAGACATAGGCGAAACGCGTATATACGAAAGACGTTCGGAATTTATAGAGGTTTACGAGCGCGTTGTCGGCACTCACGGAAAGCAAGTGCCCGATATGGTTAAAGAAATGCTCGATTGCAAGCTTCCCATTCCCAAAATAACTTTGATTGCAGAACCGAAAAGAATAAAAGAATTAACCGAAAAATATTCCGCCATAGTCGGTGATGAACTTATCGTAAACAACGGAGCGGAAACGATAGCGGAATTCGTTTCTCCGCAATGCGATAAAGGCAAGTCGGTAGAGCGCGTAGCGGAATATTACGGCGTATCGCTTAAAGAAACTATTGCCGTAGGTGATTCTACAAACGACATAAAGTTGTTGTCGGGCGAATGGTTCGGCGTGGCTACGGGCGACGCGAGAGAAGAATTGAAAAAAATCGCAGACGAGGTTACCGTACCCTATTCAGAGCGCCCCGTTAAGCATTTACTTGAAAAATATTGTTAAAAACGTACATACTGATATACCGGAGATAAATATGGAAGATAAAGAATTGATTATAAACGAAAAAGAATCGGAAGAAAAAAACAAAAAGATTCTTCCCGTTGTTCCGCTAAGGGGCAAGGTTCTTTTTCCCGATACATTTTTAAATTTTGAGGCGGGCAGGGCTACTTCTATCGCCGCGGTAGAGGCTGCCGCCGCGTGCGAAAACGAAATTTTCGTTTCGGCGCAAAAAAACGTGTTCGTGGATAACCCCACAAAAAAAGATATATATAAAACGGGCGTTATCGCTAAAATTAAGCAAATAATAAAATTACCCAATAACACCGTAAAATTGAACGTTCAAGCCGTCAAGCGCGCAAAAATAAAGCAGTTTGTGCCTTCAAAAGGTTTTTTTGCGGCGGAAATTGAAGAGTTTCCGTATATTGTCGGCGATGAACCCGTGGCTAAAGAAGCTTTTTTTCGCGTGGCTAAAAAAGCGTTTTACGAATACGCTCTTTTAAATAAACAAATAACCAAAGATATGATTTCCGCATTGACGGAGATAACCGATCCCGACGCGTTTATAGATAACGCGCTGTCGGTTACAGCCTTAAATCCGGCTTCGGTGCAAAGCGTTTTAGAAGAGGATTATACGGAAGAAAGACTAAAAATTTTCGCTAAGCTTTTTTCCGAGGAATTAGAGATCGCTAAGCTTGAGAAAAAAATCGCCGCAAAGGTGCGTTCTAATATAGATAAAAGCCAAAAAGAATTTTATTTAAGAGAACAAATCCGCGCCATTCACGACGAATTGGGCGATACCGACGACGAAGACGAGCTTATAAAACGCATAAAAGACGCGGCTTTGCCGCCCGAAGTTGAAGAAAAAGCCCTTGCGGAGGCTAAGCGGCTCGATAAAATAAATCCATCTTCTCCCGATTATTCTATAATCTTAAATTATCTCGATTGGATTTTAGAACTTCCGTTCGGCGTTAGCACGCACGATACGCTAGACTTAAAAAAAGCTAAAGAAATATTAGATAAAGACCATTTCGGGCTTGAAAAGGTTAAAGAGAGAATAGCCGAATACCTTGCCGTATTAAAACTTACGGGCAAAATAAAAGGTCCTATTTTATGTTTCGTAGGTCCTCCCGGAGTGGGCAAAACGTCGGTTGCGGCGTCGATTGCGCGCGCCCTCGATAGAAAATTCGTCAGAATGAGTTTAGGCGGATTAAAAGACGAAGCCGAAATTCGCGGACACAGAAAAACCTACGTCGGCGCAATGCCCGGCAGAATAATAAACGGGCTTAAAACGGCAAAGAGCAACAATCCCGTATTCTTGCTTGACGAAATAGACAAGATGTCTTCGGATATTCACGGAGATCCGGCAAGCGCGCTTTTAGAAGTTCTCGATCCCGAACAAAACGCAACTTTCCGCGACAGGTTTTTAGAATTGCCTTTCGACCTTTCGCGCGTGATGTTTATCGTTACCGCAAATTCGGTAGACACGATTCCGTATCCGTTGCTCGACCGTATGGAAATTATAGAAATAAACGGATATACGAGCGAAGAGAAAAAAGAAATCGCAAAGAGATATCTTATTCCCAAGCAAAAAGAAGCTAACGGGCTTTATGCGGACGAAGCCGAGTTTTCCGACGACGCCGTGACGGAGATTATCGAAAGCTATACTATGGAAGCCGGCGTAAGAAACCTCGAAAGAGAAATCGCTGCGGTTATAAGAAAAATCGCGGCTAAAATAGCCGAAAATCCCGATACTCCCAAAACTATAGTAAAAAAAGAAAACGTATCCGAATACCTTGGCGTGAAAAAATATTTAAAAGACGGCGCGCTTGAAAAAGACGAAATAGGCGCGGCAACGGGACTTGCTTGGACAAGCGCCGGCGGCGTTACGCTCACCATAGAGGTCAGCCTTATGCACGGCAAGGGTGAAATAATTCTTACCGGCAAACTCGGCGACGTTATGAAAGAATCGGCTCGCGCCGCGATAAGTTATATAAGAGCAAACGCCGCGGCGTTCGGAGCGAATGAAGAAGCGTTTGAAAAAACGGATATTCATATTCACGTGCCGGAGGGGGCAACGCCTAAAGACGGACCTTCCGCGGGAATAACAATGGCAACCGCAATATTATCGGCGTTTACGGGCAGAGCCGTAAAAAGAAGCGTCGCTATGACGGGTGAAATAACTTTGCGCGGTAGGGTTCTCGCTATCGGCGGACTTAAAGAAAAGGCTCTTGCCGCGTACAGGGCAGGCATAAGAGAAGTGATTATCCCTAAAGCGAACGAAAAAGATTTATGCGATATTCCGGAAGATATCAGAAAAGACATTCGCTTTATTACCGCGGAACGCGCCGACGAAGTGTTTAACGCCGCGCTTACAAAATCGCCCGTCGCGGAGCAAAAGTTATGAAAAATTTTACCGCAAAATTTATAACCAGCGTTAACAGCTCGGATAAGTTTTACGTTACCGATAAACCGTTAATCGCTATATCCGGCAAGTCTAACGTGGGCAAGTCTTCGCTTATAAATATGCTCGGAGAAAATAAAAAACTCGCTCGAACGTCGGATACGCCCGGCAGAACGCGGCTTATAAATTATTTCGATTTCGGCGATTTCGTCCTTGCGGATCTTCCCGGATACGGCTATGCTAAAGTAAGCAAAGAAGAAAAAGAACGTTGGGGCAAACTGATGGACGATTTTTTCGCTACGCAAAAACTGTCGCTGGTTCTTTCACTCGTCGATATCCGTCACTTACCCACTGCGGAAGACGTGGCTATGGTAGGGTTTTTATATCACTACGCGTTGCCGTTTATTCTTGTTGCAACCAAAGCCGATAAGCTTTCTAAGGCAAACGTGAAACCGCAGCTTAGCAAAATCGCTGCGGCGCTTAAGGTTGGCATAGGGGATATCGTGGCTTCTTCCGCGGAAAAAAGAACGGGAAAACAAGAGATTTTTTCCGCAATAGAAAAAGCTATAAAACTTTAATAAAAATACAATCGCGAAGATATTATCGGCATAAGTCTTTTACGGATAAAACATCTTCGCGCGATACCGCTTCGCGTAAACCGTATGCGTTATACGCGCAAGCTTTTTAATCGGGAGAATAATCGTAATGAATAAAAAAAAGAGCCTCGGCATATTGGGTATGGCGCTTCTTTTCGGCGCGGCTATCGCTTGGGGTACGTCTTTTTTAGTGCTAAAAAATACTATAGAAGGATTGCCTACGCTTTACGTTTTAGGTTTAAGATTTTTCTTTTCGGCGGCAATCATATCCCTTATATGCATTAAAAAAACCATAAAAATAAAAAAGGGAACGGCGCTTCGCGGCGCTGCGATAGGTTTTATCGTTTTTTGCGCATATCTTACGCAAACTTACGGGCTAAGATATACTACGCCGGGGCAAAACGCGTTTATAACGGCGCTGTATTGCGTTATGACGCCCTTTTTTGTGTGGTTTATTTATAAGATAAAACCCAAAAGCTATAACGTGGCGGCGGCTGTTATGTGCGTTGTCGGAATAGGTTTGGTTGCGTTATCCGGATCGGAAGAGAATTCTTCCGCGGTGGTTTTGGGTAATAGCTTAACGTTTGCTTCGGCGATTTTTTACGCGTTGCAAGTGGTTTTTATAGATAGATTCGCTAAGAGCGAAGATCCTTTGCAGCTTCTTATCGGCGAACTTTTCGTTATCGGCGTATTGTTTTTAATACTATCCGCCGCAATAGAAATACCCGTTTACGGTATATCATCTTTCGCGATAAATAAATCTCAGCTGTTTAATATAGTTTATCTTACGTTGGTATGTACGTTATTCGCGCAATTCGCGCAAATCGTCGGGCAAAAGCTTACCACCGCAAGCCAATCGGCTATAATTTTAAGTTTAGAAGGCGTGTTCGGCACTTTGTTTTCGGTATTGATGGGGGCGGAAAGTCTTACTCTTACTATGGGTTTGGGATTTGCGGCGATATTCGCGGCGACGCTCGTCAGCGAATTGAAGCCGGATTTCGGTAAATTTTTAAGAAAAAATCCGCGAAAAGACTTAATGGCGGAAGATATAAAAAAACGTAAAGGAGAAGACAGTATGTTTTATACGATAGACAACGGAATAATAAAGCTTACCGCAAGTTCTACGGGGGCGGAGCTTGTCAGCTTAACAAAAGACGGCAAAGAACGCCTTTGGCAAAACGCCAACGGAGAATGGGATGGTCACGCGCCTATACTTTTCCCCGTATGCGGAAGTTGTTATATTACCGTAAACGGCAAAAAATATCCCTTCGCACAGCACGGTTTTGCACCCGTAAGCGAGTTTACGCTTAAAGAAAAAACGGATAAGTCGCTTTCGTTTACGCTTTGCTCGTCTGAAGAAACAAAAAAACGCTATCCCTACGATTTTATTTTTACCGTAACGTATTCTTTAGACGGCGCGGAACTTAAAATCGGTTACGAGATAGAAAATCCCTCTCTAAAAGATATCTATTTTTCTTGCGGCTCGCACGAATCGTTCGCGCTTGACGGCGAGCTAGAAGAATACGTAGTTACCTTTGAGAAAGAAGAGTGTTTTATAAACCACTTGCATGACGACGAAGGTTTTCTTACGAGCGAAACGCAAAATTTAGGGGAAGGCAAGGTAATCGATTTTGAAAAAACTCCTCTTATAGACGATAAAACGTTTATTTTCAAAGACGTGCGCTCTCGCAAAGTTTCGCTTAGCAAAAAAGACGGAACTCCCGTGGCGGACGTGTTTTTCGACGGGTTTAACAACCTATTGTTTTGGCGTCCCGGCGACGGTAAAACAATTTGCATAGAACCGTGGCTTAATCTTCCGGACGAAGCGAATTCCGAAAAAGAATTATCAGATAAATACGGCGTAAAACGGTTAGCTTCTGGCGAAAAGGCGAACTTTTTAAGAAAAATCGTTTACCGCTGAGCAAAGACAAATCCGATATCGCGCTGGATTGTTTTAGTTGAATAAAAACGGAAGTTTGAAATTTTTTTCGGACTTCCTTTTTTATCGCGATTAGCGGTGTTTTTGTTTTGCAAACGTCGCGATATTCGGTGCAAAAGGCATATAAAAATGCCGTTTTTAGTCTTGCTAAAGGTCGGCTTTTTAGCAAGACGTATGTAATCACTTGACTTTTTTTTAAAAAGGTTTATCATATAACGTATGAGAATAATTATTATAGGCGCAGGTAAGGTAGGCGTAACTCTTACGCAATGTCTTGAAGCCGAAGGGCATGAAATCGTAGTAATAGACAAAAACGAAAGTCGCGTTACGGAACTTATCAATAAGTATTCGGTTAACGGAATAGTCGGAGCGGGGCTTTCGCGCGACGTACTTAACGAAGCGGGCGTTTCTTCGGCGCATTTCGTAATTTCGTGTACATCGCAAGACGAGGTGAATATACTTTGTTCCGTGCTTGCCAAAAAGCTCGGCGCAAAGCGTACGATCGCGCGAGTGAGAGATCCTCAGTATTTTAAGGAAATCGAGAATTTGAGAGAAGAGCTCGGGTTGGATTTGATATTCAATCCGGATAGGCGAGCCGCCGTAGATATCGTGCAGGTTTTGAATTTTCCGTCGGCGCGCAGCGTAGAAAGCTTTGCGGGCGGCAAAGCCGTTTTGGCTGAATTCGATATAAAAAAGGATAATCCCGTTACGGGCAAAACGCTTAAAGCGGTTTCTTCGGAATTCGGCAGGGGTGTGCTTTTCGCAATGATAAAGCGCGGCGAGTCTTTGTTTATTCCGCGCGGCGATTTTACGTTGAAAGACGGTGACGCCGCTTACGTGATTGCTCCCGAAGCTCAAATCTCGGCGTTTTGCAAAAAGACGAAAACATTTAAACCGCGCGCTAAAAGCGTATTTATAATCGGCGGCGGAAAGGTAGGTTTTTATCTTGCGCAAATGCTTAAAGAACGCGGCGCTACGGTAAAGATTATCGAAAAAGACAGGGCGCGTTGCGAGTTTTTAAGTGAAAATCTTCCGTACGTTACCGTTATTAACGGTGACGGTACCGATCTCGGCGTTCTTAACGAAGAAAATATTAAAGGGGCTGACGCGGTAGTAACCCTTACGGGTATGGATGAAGAAAACGTTATAATTTCTCTCTACGCAAAACAGCGTAACGTAGAAAAAGTGGTTACAAAAGTCAACAGGGCGTCCGTAGCCGAAATGGTTAAAACGTTGGGGTTAGACAGTACCGTTAGTCCTAGCAATTCTATCGCGAATCATATTTTAAGATTCGTGAGGGCTAATCTCGCCGTCGGAACGGAACAAGAGGGCGGCATTAACGCTTTATATAAGTTATACGGCAAGGCTGAAGCTTCCGAATTTACCGTAACGGAGGATTTCCCCTTCGTCGGCAAATCGCTTTCTTCTTATACCATAACAAAAGACGTGCTTATCGGCGGAATCGTGCGGGAAAATACTTTTATCGTACCTAACGGTGATACGGCTTTGCTTTCGGGCGATAGGGTAATAGTTGTTTCGGCAACCAAAAAAATCAATCAATTAAAGGGAATACTAAAGTAAACGAGAGGCTATGAATTACAGACTTGTTTTAAAAGTTATAGGCAAAACGATGTTGATAACGGCGGTGTTGCTTGTCGTTCCGCTTATCGTTGCGCTGATATACGGCGAAACGGATAAACTCTCCGCGTTCGCAGTGCCGGCGGCGGGATTGGCTCTTATCGGGTTTTATCCGTCGACAATAAAAATCAAAGATAAATCTTTCGGCGCGAAAGAAGGGTTTGTTATCGTTGCGGTCAGTTGGATTTTTTTGGCGCTTTCGGGGGCTTTGCCCTTTGTTATAAGCGGAGAAATCCCTAATTTTGCCGACGCCGTTTTTGAAACGGTTTCGGGGTTTACCACTACTGGATCTAGTATTTTAAACGACGTAGACGTTCTTTCAAAAAGCGTTATGTTTTGGCGAATATTTACCCATTGGATAGGCGGTATGGGCGTGTTGGTGTTCGTTCTAACTGTTATTCCCGACGGCGAAGCTTGCGGCATTTATATTTACAGCGCCGAATCCCCCGGTCCTTCTGCGTCTAAAATGGTAGGCAAAATGAAGAGTACCGCTCGTATTTTATACGGGATATACGTAATTCTTACGTTGATACTAATCGCGTTTTTATTGTGCGGCGGCATAGGGTTTTACGATAGTTTGCTTAACGCTTTCGCTACGGCGGGCACGGGCGGCTTTTCGATACATAACGGTAGTATAGCTTATTATAACAGCGCCTACGTAGAAATAGTGCTTTCGGTGTTTATGTTTTTGTTTAGCATAAACTTCAATTTGTATTTTTTGATTATAACGGGCAATCTCTTAAAAGCGCTTAAAAGCGAAGAATTTTTGTTTTATACCGTAACGTTGTTACTTTCTTCGCTTGTGATAGCGGTTAACGTGGTAGGTTCGTTCGGAAATTTCGGCACGGCGCTTAGACACGCTTTCTTTCAAGTTACGTCTATAAGCTCTACTACGGGATTTTCTTCGGTGAATTACGATACGTGGCCAACGCTGTCTAAGGGAATACTGCTTTTTCTTACCGTGATGGGCGCGTGCGGCGGTTCTACCGGCGGCGGAGTAAAGGCGTCGCGTATGGTGATATTGCTTAAATCGTGCTTTGCAAACGTAAGAAGATCTGCTAACGGCAGAGAGGTTATAACGGTTAAGTTCGAAGGCAAACCGCTTTCGGAATCGCTTATCTCCGGCGTATGCTCGTTTTTCGTTTTATACTTTTTTATAACTATTTTATCTACGCTTATTTTAACGGCGGATTCTTTCGCTTCGGGCGACGTGTTTACTCATCTTTCGGCAACGCTTACGTGTATAAGCAACGTAGGACCGGGGTTTAATCAGGTAGGACCGGCTTGCTCGTTTGCGGGATACTCTTCTTTATCTAAGTACGTTCTTTCTTTCGTTATGCTTGCCGGAAGACTTGAAATTTATCCTATGCTGATACTTTTTGCTCCGCGCACGTGGAGAAGATGATAATTTGTTTGAAGATTAAAGGTTAATCGTAAACGCTTAAACAGGCGAATAACAGATAAAGCTAATACGGGGTTGGTTATTATGACAGGCGTTATAATCGTTAACGCGTCCGGTTTTTCCGGTCAGGCGTATCAAGCCGAAAGACTAAAAAAAGAATTGGAATCGCTCGGTGCAAGTATTAAAATTTCGAGCGATTTGTTTTCGTTATGCGGCGAAAAAAACGGTAAGGCTTTCGTAGATATAAAATGCGATTTTGCTATTTTTTTAGATAAAGACAAATACGCCGCGGCTATTCTTTCGGCGTGCGGAATAAAAATGTTTAATTCCGAAAAAGCCGTTAGATTATGCGACGATAAAGGCGAAACGTGCCTTGCCCTTTCCGACGCGGGCTTAAATATCCCCGATACGGTTTTTGCGCCGCTTTGCTATAACCGCAACGAAAGCAGCGCCGAAATAACCGAACGCACAGCGGATATCGCGATAAAAAGATTGTCTTTGCCCGTGGTCGTTAAAGAAAGTTACGGTTCTATGGGGGCGGGCGTGTATTTGGCAAAAACAAGAGAAGAGCTTATCGAGTTATCCGATATGCTTTTGCTTAAGCCGCATATTTATCAAAAATACCTATCCGCCAAAAAGGGAACGGACGTTCGCGTTATCGTTATCGGCGGACGCGCCGTTTGCGCTATGGAAAGGCATAATCCCGACGATTTCAGGTCAAACCTCGCTTTAGGCGGTACGGGTAAAGCGATTAGCTTATCCGAAGAGTTTAAGCTTGCGGCGGAAAAAGCCGCCGTTACGCTAGGGTTGGATTATTGCGGAGTAGACCTTTTATACGGCGATAACGGCGAGCCTTTTATTTGCGAAGTTAACTCAAACGCGTTTTTTAAGGGTATAGAGGGCGTGACGGGTAAGAATATAGCGCGTATCTACGCCGAGCATATAATAAAAAGCATAAAAATTTGTAAATAAACGCTGTAAAATTACAAAAAAGGTTGATTATTACGGCGTAATATGATAAAATAAATTAAGATACAAAAATACTCACAA